>NZ_JBEPQI010000004.1:0-499648 GCF_040547725.1 Bradyrhizobium sp. LA2.1 | reverse complement strand
CATGGACTTGGCCTCCCACGCTGCCAAATCCGTGCACTATGATGTGTCGGCTATGTCCCCGAACACCCGTCGGTCATGTCCCCGGGCTGAACATCAAGTCGGGCGATGACAGCTGAGTGTGTGGCTCGGGCCTGCCTCAGCAGCGACGGTCTTGACGACCGTCAATACGTTCGTGCCTTCTTGCAAGGCGCGTAGAAGGTGCCGTTGCCGGCGACGACCCGCTCGAGGCATTGCCGGGGATCGGTGATCTCGCCGTCGACCTGGAAATAATAGGCCTGCGATCCCAGGCTCAGGACGTAATGTCCCGGCGCAAGCTCGAGCCCTGAATCGCCGGTGTGAAGCTCGTACATCTCCGGCTTTCCCGGGATCGGCGACACCCGGAACGGATAGGCGAAGTTTCGGATCACCCCGACATCTTCTCCGCCGCCCAGATTTTTGCCTGCGGCGTCGGTCGAAAACTCCCTGGCGATCTTCGCGACGACCCGAACCTCGACGCGCTCGGGGATCACGTTCGCGGCGTCCCGCCGAAACACGATGAACCTGACGCGGCCGTTCGGCAGATGCGGGCGATCGGGCTTCTTGAACTCCGGTGAAATCGCGATGCGCATGTCTGGCGCCATCACGCCGGTCGCATTCAACTCCGCCAGCGATTTGTCGTCGATCAATGCGTAGATGCCGTAGTCGGTTGGCAATACGCGCGTCGGGGGAGGTGGCGCGGGGGTGATCATTTCCGGTTTGGCGACCGTGATCGTCGTCTCCGGCTTGGGCGATACCTGCGCGATCTCCTGGGCCTGGGACGAAATCTGCCGGCGCAGCGCGGCGATGTTGTCTCGCTGCGAGACGATCAGGATGACGGCGCCAACGGCAAGCAGGATGGCCGCCGTACGCTTGATCACCGGTAGGAGCGGGCCCGAGATCGCAGGCAGCTTGCTGCGAGATATCTCGATCCTCGATCGCAAAACGGTCGCGTCGCCGGACACCAGAAGACCGCCTGTCTCAGTCGCCTTTGACGACGTGAGCTGTTGTGACGGCAAGCGCTCCAGCGGCGCTTGGTCGCGCGAGAATTTTTCGACCTCCTCGATTGCGACCTCGAGTGCCCGCTTCATCTGGTCGATGTTCCGGGCGTCGGCGTAGGTGAACTGCTCCTGGAGCTTGTAGCGGGCGAGGTCGTAGACCATCTGCCGCCTGGCTTCCGCGTCGTCCTTCACCGTCTCGAGCATGCGCGAAATCACGAGCGCAAACTGCACTTCGCTTGCGGGCAAGTCGGTCGAATCCTGCTGGCCAGGAAGCAACTCTCTCGAACTCATAGCGCTGACGGTCCAATGCCAGTCACGCCAACACCTGATTTCTCTAATTGAAACAGTTGATTAAACGATGCGGCCCGTGTCCGCGGCCGTTTCGTACACGTCCTCGCGGAACAAGGAAAGCCTCCAAAACAGCTGCGGCAAATTGCCGGCGCATTGGACATGCAGCACGTGCGCGCCGGCCGGGGCAAAACCGTGCGGCCGTAGTTCTCCGGAATGCGCGCTGGCGCCGGATTTGCATAGCTGTCGCAAAGCCGCTGGGGAGCGAGTCGCCGTCTCCACGCCTGCCGCCACCGTGCGGAAGGCGGACGGCGGTGTCTGTCCCTCGCGGCGCTGATTGCGATCCGCGGAGACGATATGCGACTTGCCAGACTATGTGCGGCGGCGCTGCTGGGGCCGATGGCGCTGCTTGCGACCTCGGCGCTGGCGCGCGACGACGGCCGCTATGCCAACTCGCCGCTAAAACCCTGGTTCGAGAGCCTGCACAGCAAATACGGGCAATGCTGCTCGGATGCCGACGGCTACGTCATAGCCGACGTCGACTGGGAATCCGATAGCGGCCACTACCGCGTACGCATCGACGACGAATGGGTCGTCGTGCCCGACGGCGCGGTGATCACCGAGCCGAACAAGATCGGTCGAACCATGGTGTGGAAGCACTATGTCGACGGCCATCCCCGCGTGCGCTGCTTCATGCCCGGCAGCATGACTTAGCGGTCATTCCTAAAGCGCGATGAGATTGGGATGAATCGTCATCGCGCTTTAGATTATTGTTTGAGCATGATCTGTGCGGAAAACCGCTACACACTTTTCCGGATCATGCTCTAGAATTTGTACGTCACGCTGCCGAGCAGCGTGCGGCCGATACCGAGAAAGCAGTCGCCGCCGATCCGGCAGGTGGTGAGGTGACGCTTGTCAAAGAGGTTGCTGGCATTGACCTGAAGTCGCCAGGGGCCGTTGTCATAGCGGATCATGGCGTCGAACAAAGTGTAGTCCGGCGTGCGGATGGTGTCGGTGCCGTCCCAGGATTGGCCGATGTAACGCACGCCGCCGCCAACGGTCACGCCCGGCAGGCCAAACCAGGCGAGGCGGTATTTCGCCCATAGCGAGGCCTGGTGATCCGGTACGGTCTCGACATGCTTGCCGGCATTGTCGCCGCTCTCCACGCGGGCATCGATATAGGTGTAGGCGGCGATCAGGTCGAGATCCGGAGTCAGGCTCGTGAGCACCTCGAGCTCGGCGCCACGGATACGGACCTTGCCGGTCTGAATCGAGAGCAGGGGATTGTCAGGGTCGCTCGCCAGCCGGTTCTTCTCGGTGATGTCGAAGATCGCGCCGTTGATCGCATTGTGCGGTGTCGGATTGTACTTGAAGCCGAGCTCGACCATTTCGCCACGCTGAGGCGCGCACACGGTGGCGCAGATACCAGCGCCAAAGATCGGGTTGAACGACTGCGCGTAGGTGACGTAGGGCGTGACGCCGAACGGCAGTTCGTACATCAGCGCGGCACGGCCGGTTGTCGCCTGATAGTTCTCGACCGGAGATCCCTGCGTGTCACTCGTGACGTAGTCGTGGCGCAGGCCGAGGACCGCGAGCCACGGTCCGAGCCGCAACTGGTCCTGAGCGTAGAGGCCGAACTGGCTCTGACGGAGGTTCGGTTCGGGTGACATCGCCGGGGCGGTCACGCCGTTGTAGACCGGCGTGTAGAGATCGAAAGGTGTCGGGTCAGTAGCGAAGCCGGATTGCGCGCGCTCCCTGGCCTCGCGGTAGTCGGCACCGAGCAACACCTTGTGTGCGACCGCCCCGGTCTGCAATTTCAGCTCGGCATTGCTGTCCGAGGTCAGGCTATCCTTGACCGTCTCGCGGTTCCATACGCTGCGTGCCACGGTGCGCCTGCTGGAATCGAGAAACGGATAGTTCGGATCGCTCGGATCGACAAAATTCAGATCCGGCCACATCGACCGATAAATACCTTCGACATAGGCGTAACGCAGGTTCTGCCGGATCTTCAGGCCATCGCTGAAACTGTGCTCGAACAGGCTGCTGATCGCGCCGGTCTCGGTCTGGTATTTGTCAAAGCCCGGCTCGCTGGCAAAACGCTGCACCGGAATGAAGCCGTTGGGGCCGGGATAGAGCGTGCCCTCATGCGGCAGAAACGCCGTGGAGGAGCCCGTAGTGTCCTTCTGATAGGTGCCGAGCACGGTCCAACTGGTGTTGTTGGTCGGCCGCCAGGTCAGCGACGGTGCGAGCACGATGCGGTCGTCCTTGACGTAGTCGGTCTGCATGTTGCTGTCGCGGAACACGCCGATGAAGCGATAGAGCCACTCGCCGTCCTTGGTCAGCTTGCCCGTTGAGTCGAGCTGCACCTGCTTGCGGTTGAAGCTACCGTATTGGATGCCGATCTCATTGGCGGATTCGGCCTGCGGGCGCTTCGAGACCAGGTTCAACAGGCCTGCGGTCGAGGTGTCGCCGTAAAGCACCGAGGAGGGACCGCGCAGCACCTCGATGCGCTCCAGCGTATACGGCTCCGGCCGCCACTCATTGAAGTTCCAGGTGTTCACCACACGGGTGCCGTCGAGATAGATGTTCGGGTCCTGGCCACGGATGCGCGGATAGTCGCCGCGCGAGTCCGCGCCGTAGGCGTCCGCGAACACGCCCGGCACGTAGCGCAGCGCATCCTGCACAGTGGTCGCGCCCTGGTCGATGATGCGGTCGGCGGTGACCACGGTGATCGACTGCGGCGTCTCGCGCAGCGGGGTGTCGGTCTTCGTGCCGGTGCCGCTGCGGGTCGCGACGTAGCCGCGGACGGGGCCAGTCGCGGTCTCCGCGCCCGTGCTCGCGCCGGCCGCCTGTGTATCGGCGTTCGATGGTGCGCGCTCGGCCTGACGACGGCGGCTCGCGGCTTGCGCTGCCTGCCGGGAGGGAGACGGACGTGTGCGCGCTGCCGGCCGCGACGATTGCTCGACCACGACGGCGGGCAATTCCTGCGACGATGATTGCGCCTCGGCCGGCGCCGCCTCCATCAGGCCTGCCAACAGCGGCAGCGCGCCGCCGATCAATCCTGCCGTCGTTCTGAGATATGTAGTCATTCGCGACCCCATCATTTGCGGGGCGGACGACTAACAAGCGCAGTCGATGGCTTGAAGTGCGGGAGGGGCGCAATGGTCCCTCAATCATCAGATTTGGAATTAGTATTTATATAAGTAGAGCGCGCGCCGCTTGATGGCGGCGCGCGGATGGCCTCATGTGAGGATGGAGAATCGTGCCTCGTCGCGGTGTAGACCGACGCCGTCTTGATCGACGTGTGTGATTTACCTGCAGTCGCCGCAAGGCATCGTGGATACGCAGGGGCCGCGCCTACGCGCGGCCTGCCGGCAGGCTCCGTCTGACCCGCGGTGAGAGCGAAACGGCGCCGTTGACCGCGCCGGCACGGGCCGCTTCCGTCGCGAGATACTGATTGCCCCATGTCCAGAGCATGCGAACGACCGGTTCGAGCGAGCGCCCAAGCGCCGTCAGGGAATACTCGACCCGCGGCGGGACCTCCGCATAGATCTCGCGATGAATGAGGCCGTCCGCCTCGAGCTCGCGGAGCTGGCGCGTCAGCATGCGCTGCGTGATCCGGGACAGGCGCCGCTTGAGCTCGTTGAAGCGAATCGTATCGTCGAGCAGGTGATAGAGAATCACGCCCTTCCACTTGCCGTCGATCAGATCGAGGGTGGCCTCCACGGGGCATCCCACGGCACAATCATACGTCTTGCTGCCGAGCTTCTGCATGGTTCACTCCGTGATACTAGAGGACTGGCCTGTGCGTAATTGTCAGTCCCCAAATTAGCGCGCATCGTGGCTCTCGCAAAGATCGATATCGGCGAGGCGGTGATGAACGAGCGACCGCTTCGGCTCGCATTGGGTCTCTGCATTCAAATCCTGCGGCGGTTGCCGGCCCGGACCGGGCGCACGCGCGCCGGAATAACCGTAGAAAACAAAGGGAGGGAGCGGTGCGAAGCGTGAGGAGAGGAATTCGACTTGTCATTTTTCTGTCGGCGGCAATCGTCACGGGCGCAGCCTGTGCGGAGAGCGGAGGCGGCAACGCGGAAATCTTCGCGAAGCTCCCTCAGTCGGTCGGCAACATTGCGTTTACGCCGGACAATCAGCTGATCTTCAGTCACCATCCATTCTTCAGTCCCGACGTTCGTGTGGCGCGGCTGACATCGCCGACGACGTTCGAGCCGTTTCCAAATGCGGAATGGAATACGCCACGAAAGGGCACCGATCAGTACCTGGATAACGTCCTGGGTCTTCGTTCAGACGAAAGCGGTGTCGTGTGGATCATCGACATGGGATTCCGGACGCAGATCACGCCGAAGCTGGTCGGCTGGAACACGCGCGCGAACAGGCTGGAGCGCATCTACTACATGCCGGAGCCCGTGACCGTGAAAGGCTCGCAGCCGCAGGACATCGTGATCGACCAGAAGAACCGGAAATTCTACATCGCCGACGAAAACATCGGGCCCGGTGGCGATGGCTCTCACGCTGCGATCATCGTCATCGACATGGATACGGGTGCCGCCCGGCGCGTGCTGGACGGCGATCGATCCACCGTCCCTGAAAATGTGCCGATCACCGTGGATGGCAATGATCTGACGGTGCCTGGCAAGGACGGCAAGCCTTCGCTCATCAAGGTCGGCTGCGACGGCATCACGATGGATGCCAGGTCCGAATGGGTCTATTTCGCGCCACTCAGCGGCCAGTCGCTGTACCGCATCAAGGCCACCGACCTCGGCAACGAGAAGCTGCCCGCCGAAGAGCTGAGCGGGAGGGTGGAACGCTACTCGGACAAGCCGAACAATGGCGGCCTGTCGATCGACTATGCGGGCAACATCTACCTGACTGCGGTCGAGACCAAATCGATTGGAATCATAGGAGCCGACCGGAAGTTTCGCACTTATTTGAGCGATCCGGACATGGTGTGGCCGGACGGGATTACTGCCTCTCCCGACGGGTACATGTACGTGTCCGCGTCTCAGGTCTCCGCAGCCGCCATGTTCCATGGCGGCAAGGCGGAAAACAAGACGCCGTATCTGATCTATCGGTTCAAGCCGATCGCAGCAGGCTATATCTCACGCTGACGGCGGGAGCGACGACCCCGGCAAGCGCAGCCGGGGTCGAAAACTGTATCTCAGCGTTCTTCGCTCGTGGCGTTGGCGCTCGCCAGCCGCTTGACGCGCGGCGACAGCACCGACACTTGCGCGGGCGAGGCGGGCATGCCGGCGACGATCATCGCGGGCGCAATCGACTGCTCCTCGACCCCGGCGCCGCCGAGAACCTGCACTTGGGTCGTCGAAATCGGAAACGACTTCACTTCGTAAGAGGGAAGCTCGCCGGCAAATGCGCCGGCCGAGCTCACAATCATGGCGCCGGCAACGGCAATCATCGAAAGAACGCGCATTGGAAAATCTCCGTGGAAGATGGCAATCGGAGGTTTGGTCGCGGCGATACCGCGCCAGGTTCGCTTGTGTGCGAACATTCGACCGCCGCCGGCGGATCTATTTGATTGCGTGATGCGACAGGACGAAACGCGGAAGAAGTTTTCCGCGCCAATGTTTCCGGACGGTTTCGCCGAGGCTCGAAACGACTTGTCAGCCCGTTTGCAGATCGAGGTGCGGCGATCTGCTCGTCGCGGTGGCCTCGGGAAAGCGCAAGCTCATCGTCGTGCCGCGGCCCGGCGCGGAGGAGATGACCAACTCGCCGCCGTGCGCGGCCATGATCTCGCGGACGATCGACAGGCCGAGGCCGGCGCCGTCGCCCGCGCTGTTGCCGGTCTGAAACGGCTCGAGCAGCCTCTGCTCCGCGCCGTCGGGCAGGCCCGCGCCGTCATCGTCGATCGAGATGTCGCCGCGGCTGAGCGTCGCAACGATGCGCCGCGCACCATGGGCGTGGATGAGCGCGTTGCCGACGAGATTGGCAAGCGCACTGCGTACCGCGGCGTCGACGCCCTGCACCAGGAACGGACCTTCTTCGGCGTGCTCCAGCGCAAGCTCTATGTCGGCGTCCAGCGCCGAGGGGCTGAAATCGGCCAGCACGTCCAGCGTGATCTCGGCAAGATCGATCGGTCGCTTCTCGATCGCATGATTTTGCAATCGCGCCAGGTCGAGCATGGCGGAGACCAGCGACGTCAGGCGGCGGACGTCGCGCACCAACTCCACCCTCAGCGCCGGCTCGGACACGTCCTCGATTTTCGCGCGCAGCAGCGTGAGCGGCGTGCGCAGCTGATGGGCGGCGTTGCCGAGAAAGCGGCGTTGCATCCTGATGTAGGCGTCGATCTCGCCGAAGGCGCGGTTCAGCGCCGCGACCAGCGGCTTCAGCTCGGTGGGGACTTCGGACAGGGATATCAGGCCCTGCGGGGCCGATGGGTCGATCGCGAGCGCGCGACGCGCCACCCGTTCGATGCCGTGCGAGACGAAACGTGCGGCCAGCATTGAGCCGATGGCGACCGTCGCCGCAAAGGCCAGCGCCAGCGTGATGATCGCGAAAATGCTGCGGACAAGGAAGTTCCTTGCAATCCGGCCGAAGCGGACCTTGGGTTCGCCGACCATCATCGTAAGCTGCAACGAGCCCCGTTGCACGACGGCGAGACAAAAGGTGTTCTTCTGGTCGAGTGTGCTGAAGACGGACGAGCCGATCGGCCCGTGATAGGGAAACGCGAAGGGGAGGGTGGGCCGGCGTTCGCTCCCGTATTCGCTGACCAGATCGCCCGCGGACAAGACGTACCAGAGGTTCGGGCTGTCCGCTTTAAGCTCCTCGAGGGCGGGAGTCGGGCGTACCGTCAGGTTTTGCCCCTCGATCACCGTGGCGCGATCGAGAACGGCGACCACAATGCGGCAAGCCCTGAACTCGCGTTCCTCCATCGGGTAACGCCAGATGAAGACACCGAGCATGATCAGGAAGATCGTCGTCGCGGCGATGCCAAGCGACAGCGCAAACGTTCGGGCAATCGACGTCATCGCGGTGTTGCCAGCCGCAGGATGTAGCCGATGCCCCGCATGCTGCGGATCTCGACATCGCCGCCGAGCTCGGTCAGTTTCTTCCGCAAGCGCGAGACCTGCGCTTCGAGCGTGTTGGATTCGATCTCGTCGTCGAAGCCGTAGATCTCCTCGATCAGGGCGGCGCGGGTGATGACGCGGTCGCGGCGCATCAGGAGCGCTCCGAGGATCAGCGCCTCGCGCCGGCGCAGCAGGATTTTCGTGTCGGCGACCACCGCTTCGTTGCTGCCGAGATGCAGCTCGACATTGCCGAGCGACAGCACCGAGGGCGCAAGCTGCCGGGGCCGCCGCAACACGGCGCGCACCCGCGCAATGAGCTCCTGCGGCTCGAACGGCTTGCCGAGATAGTCGTCGGCGCCGCCATTGAGACCGTCGACGACATCCTCCTTGGCGTCCTTGGAGGTCAGCATGATGATCGCGGGACGGTCCGCCGATCGGCTCAGCGCCGTCACCACCTGGAGCGCATCTCCATCGGGCAGCATCCGGTCGACGATCGCGAGATCATATTTGAAATTGTCCAGCGCCTGACGGGCATCGGCAATCGAGCCGACGACGTCGACAATGCCGTGCAATTGTCCGAGCAGGCGGCTGACATAGGCGCCGATCTGCGGTTCGTCTTCGATTACGAGGGAGCGCACGGGACGTCCTTGACTCTGCTGGGGCAACAAGACCCTGAGCGTGACGCTCCCTGGCCGAAGTCTGGCGTTCCGGCTCGTGCGCAGGGTTCCCATTAAGGCAGCGAGCTTGGCGAATAAAAGGCAGGAACGAGGGCGCTGATCGGCTCTAGCGCGCAAAGTTTGGGAGGGTGAGCGCGGCCCGGCAATGTTCGGGCAATATTGGTCCGGCGGCGCGCCCGGCATGCGCCGCGAATGGATCAGGGCGCTGTCTGCGCCTTGCAATCTTGGGGCAATTTTGCCGGACCACATGCTGTGGCTCCTAACCACACGAGTCGACCAGGCCAGCAAGGCCGGTCCGGGGCCCCGTAATGAAGCATTTTGACGAAGCCGCTCTCCGCCTCACGGTGAATGCGCGGCGGACGACCGCGTGTCTTGCCGCACTCGGTACAATCATGGTGATCGCGCAGTCCGCATCGGCGCAGACGGCGTTCACGCTGCCGGCTCCGCCGTTCGACGTGCCGATGCTGCCTTCGCTCTCCGGCAACTGGACCGTCATGGTCGGCATCGGCGGAGAGTACACTCCGGATTTCGTCGGATCGAAGAACGGGAAACTCATGCCGATCCCGATCTTCTCCATCCGTCGTGCCGGATCGGTCGACCAGTTTCGCGGGCCCCGCGACAGCGCCAGCATCGCGCTGCTCGACGTCGGCAATTTTCGCGCCGGCCCCGCGTTCAAATACGTCGCGTCGCGCAAGAGCGACAAATATGCCGAGCTGACCGGCCTTGGCGACGTCAAGGCCGCATACGAGCTCGGCGGGTTCGTCGAATATTTCCCGGTCGACTGGCTGCGCCTGCGCAGTGAATTGCGCCAGGGCATGGGCGGTCATACCGGCACGGTCGCCGATGTCTCCGCCGACATCATCATGCCGCTGATCCAAAGGCTCACGATCTCGGCCGGCCCGCGCTTCACCTGGAAAAGCACCAAGGCGACCGCGCCCTATTTCGGCGTCGACGCCGTGCAGTCCGTGGCGTCCGGGCTGCCGATGTACGACGCCAAGGGCGGTGCGCATTCGGTCGGCTTCGGCAGCCAGATCTCCTATCGCATCAATCCGCAGTGGGAAGTCCATGCCTATGTCGAGTACGAGAAGCTGCTGGGCGACGCCGCAGACAGCCCGCTCGTGAAGCTGCGGGGATCGTCGAACCAGACGACGGTCGGCCTCGGTGCGTCCTATTCGTTCGATTTCAGGATTCGATAGATCACCATGCGCTGCATTGCTTTTCTATGGGTTGGCCTGGCGGTCGCTTGCATCGCCCTCGGCGCGGCCGCCGCGTTCGAGACGCGCGCGACCCGGCTCCAGGCGGTCAAGACCGTCGGCATCGTCTCGGCCATCGGCGAGGAGATGAGCCTGACGCAAGCCGGCCTGATTGCGCTCGGCAACGCCGGGCAAAGCCTCTCGATCAGCGCATGGGGGCTGGATGAGCTGATCGTCCAGCAGGCGACGAAGCTGCTCGGCGGACGCTTTCGCGTGCAGGCGGTGAGCTACCGGCGTCCCGCGTTTGCCGCGATCAGGGATTCGGCGGTTGCGCCCGTCAATCTCCTGCGCAGCGATCCGTTCAAGGAGCTGGTTCGCAGCGATGTAGCGCCCCAGGGGTTGGATGCGTACATCGTCATCACCCGGGCGAGATCGAAGCTCGGCAACGGCCGCAACGTCGAGGGCATCGGGCTCGCCCAATATCGGACGCTGCTTGCGGACTACGGCCTGATCCACGCGCTCTACGAGGTGCGCGTGATCGACGGCAAGTCGTTCGACGTGATCGAGAAGCGGGCGGCCGCGCCGCTCGATAACACGGGGACCATGCGGCTCGCCGGACCCAGCGGGCCGATCGACGCGACGTTCGAGGGGCCGGCCGCGAACGAACGGCTACGCGCGGCGGTCGCGGATCTCATTACGCGCAGTCTGCCGGTCACGCTCGGCGACATGCATCTGATCGACAGCCAGTGAAGCCGGGTTGGCCCGGCTTCAGGTCACCGGCGCCGGATTGAACAGCGTGAGGTCGTTGTGGATGCCCCAGCGGTCCGACCACGGTTTCGTGCGGCCAGAGGCGACGTCGAGGATCAGGCGGAACAGGTCCCAGCCGGTTTCCTCGATGGTCTTCTCGCCGGTGGCGATGCCGCCGGCATCGAAATCGATCAGGTCCTTCCAGCGGCGCGCGAGCTCGGTGCGGGTCGCAACCTTGATCACAGGCGCAGCCGCAAGGCCATAGGGCGTGCCGCGGCCGGTGGTGAACACCTGCAGCGTCATGCCGGAGGCGAGCTGGAGCGTGCCGCAGATGAAGTCGGACGCGGGCGTTGCCGCGAACAGCATGCCTTTTTGCGTCGCCTTCTCGCCGGGCGAGAGCACGCCGGTGATGGCGGACGAGCCGGACTTGACGATCGAGCCGAGTGACTTTTCGACGATGTTGGCAAGGCCGCCCTTCTTGTTGCCGGGCGTAGTGTTGGCGCTGCGATCGGCGCCGCCGCGGGCGAGATAAGAGTCGTACCAGGCCATCTCGCGCACCAGCGCGCGGCCGACGTCCTCGTTGATGGCGCGTCGCGTGAGGAGCTGGATCGCGTCGCGCACTTCGGTCACTTCCGAGAACATCACGGTCGCGCCGGCACGCACCAACAGGTCCGCGGCGAAGCCGACCGCGGGGTTCGCGGTGACGCCGGAGAAGGCATCGCTGCCGCCGCATTGCAGGCCGATGACGAGATCGGCGGCCGGGCAGGTCTCGCGGGTGCGGGTGTTGAGGATTTTCAGGCGGGCTTCGGCCTGGGTCATGATCGCATCGACGATGGCGCCGAAGCCGTCGAAGGCTTCGTCCTGCATGCGCACGATGGCGTCGCTGACGCCCTCGGGCACCAGTCGCTCGGGCGCGAGCTTTTCGCAGCCGAGGCTGATGACCAGAATCTCGCCGCCGAAATTCGGGTTCTGCGCGATGTTCTGCAGCGTGCGGATCGGCACGACCGCATCGGGCGCATTGATGGCGACGCCACAGCCATAGGCGTGCGTCAGCGGCACGACGTCGTCGACGTTCGGGTACTTCGGCAGCAACTCGGCGCGGATGCGCTTCACGGCGTATTCCATCGTGCCCTTGACGCATTGCACGGAGGAGGAGATGCCGAGGATGTTCTTGGTGCCGACCGAGCCGTCGGTGTTGCGAAAGCCTTCGAAGGTGAAGCCTTCGAGCGGCGGCAGCGGCGCCGGGACGGCGGTGGAGATTTCCAGCTTGTCGAGGGCAGGGGCCTCCGGCATGCGGATGCGCGCTTCGTCCACCCATTCGCCGGCCAGGATCGGCGAGAGCGCGTAGCCGATCACCTCGCCATAGCGGACGATCGGCGCGTCTTGCGCGATGTCGACCAGCGCCGTCTTGTGCCCTTGCGGCACGAAGGCGCGCAGCGTCAGCCCGCTGGCGAAGCGGGAGCCGGCGGGAAGCCCGAAATCATTGACCACGATCGCGACATTGTCGCGCTCGTTGAGCTTGATGTAGCGGGGCTGCTCTTTCGCTGCGACGTCCTGGTCCATCTGCTTTGCCTCAGAAGCTGAAGTCGTAGGGTGGGCAAAGGCGCAACGCGCCGTGCCCACCATGCTTCACACCGAACGTAAGCGGTGGGCACGCTTCGCTTTGCCCACCCTACGATATCTTCCCCGTGGTTAGCCCGGATAGGTATAGGCGGTCTTCACCGTGGTGTAGAACTCGCGCGCATAGGAGCCCTGCTCGCGGGCGCCGTAGCTCGAACCCTTCCGGCCGCCGAACGGCACGTGATAGTCGACGCCGGCGGTCGGCAGATTGACCATCACCATGCCAGACTCGCTGTTGCGCTTGTAGTGCGAGGCGTATTTCAGGCTGCTCGTGCAGATGCCGGAGGCGAGGCCGAACTCGGTGTCGTTGGAGATCGCCAGCGCTTCCTCGTAGTTCTTGGCGCGGATGACGGCGGCGACGGGGCCGAAGATTTCCTCACGCGCGATGCGCATGTTGTTGTTGGCCTCGGTGAACAGCGCCGGCTGGAGGTAGTGGCCGGGCGTCTCGCGCTTGAGCAGCTCGCCGCCCCAAGCAAGCTTTGCGCCTTCGTCCTGGCCGATCTTGATGTAGCGCAGGTCCTGGTCGAGCTGGCTCTGGTCGACGACGGGGCCGATATGCACGCCGGCCTTGAGCGCGTCGTCCACCGACAGGCCCTTCAGGCGCTCGGCCACCGCCGCAACGAAACGATCGTGGATGCCTTCGGTGACGATCAGGCGGGAGGACGCCGTGCAGCGCTGGCCGGTCGAGAAATAGGCGCCGTTGACGGCGACCTCGACGGCGGTCTTGAGGTCGGCGTCGTCGAGCACGACCAGCGGATTCTTGCCGCCCATCTCGAGCTGGAACTTCTTCATCGGGTTCGACAGCACGCAGGCCTGCGCGATCTTACGTCCCGTCTGCACCGAGCCGGTGAAGGAGATCGCGGCCACATCCGGATGGTCGAGCAGGGTCTGGCCGACCACGGAGCCGGAGCCGACCACGAGGTTGAACACGCCGGCCGGAATGCCGGAGCGGGTGATGATCTCGGACAGCGCATGTCCCGAGCCCGGCACCAGCTCGGCCGGCTTGAACACCACGGTGTTGCCGTAGCAGAGCGCGGGCGCGATCTTCCAGGCGGGAATCGCGATCGGGAAATTCCAGGGCGTTATCATGCCGATGACGCCGACCGGCTCACGGGTGAGCTCGACGTCGAGACCGGGACGCACCGAGGCACCCTTTTCGCCGATCAGGCGCAGCGCCTCGCCGGCGAAGAATGCAAAGATCTGGCCGGCACGGGCGACCTCGCCGATGCCCTCGGGGAGCGTCTTGCCTTCCTCGCGGGCGAGCAGGCGGCCGAGCTCTTCCTTGCGCGCGATAATTTCGAGCGAAATCTTGTTCAGCGCGTCATAGCGCACCTGCGGCGTCGACTGCGCCCAGGCCGGGAAGGCGGCCTTGGCTGCCGCGATCGCCTTTTCGGTCTGTGCCTTGTCGGCCTTGGCGTACTCGCCGACGAGATCGTTGGTGTTGGAGGGGTTGATGTTCTTGGTGACGCCGGAGCCGTCGACCCATTCGCCGCCGATGAAGTTCTTCAGGATCGCAGTCATGTAGTCCTCCGAGATTTTCTTAACGCACGAGGCAGGGACGCTTGTCGTCAAAGGTCCAGCCGGGGATCAGGTCCTGCATGGCAGTAGCGTCATCGCGGGCGCCGAGTCCATGCTTCTTGTAAAGCTCATGCGCGGTTTCGATGGCCGGGCGGTCGATTTCGATGCCGAGGCCCGGCCGCTCGGGCACGGCGATCTTGCCGCCCTTGATCTGGAGCGGCTCCTTGGTCAGCGCCTGGCCGTCCTGCCAGATCCAGTGGGTGTCGATCGCGGTGACCTTGCCGGGCGCGGCGGCGCCGACATGGGTGAACATCGCGAGCGAAATGTCAAAGTGATTGTTGGAGTGCGAGCCCCAGGTCAAGCCATTGTCGCGGCAGGTCTGGGCGACGCGCACCGAGCCCTGCATGGTCCAGAAGTGGGGATCGGCCAGCGGAATGTCCACCGCGCCCAGGCGCAGCGCATGGGAGAGCTGGCGCCAGTCGGTCGCGATCATGTTGGTCGCGGTCGGCAGGCCCGTGGCACGGCGGAACTCGGCCATGATCTCGCGACCCGAGAAGCCGGCTTCGGCGCCGCAGGGATCCTCGGCATAGGCAAGAATGCCGTGCATGCCCTTGCAGAGGCTGATGGCCTCGTCGAGCGACCATGCGCCGTTGGGGTCGAGCGTGACGCGTGCGTCGGGGAAGCGTTTTGCGATGGCGGTGACGGCCTCGATCTCCTGCTCGCCGCGGAGCACGCCGCCCTTGAGCTTGAAGTCGGCGAAGCCATAGTGGTCGTGGGTGGCTTCCGCGAGCCGCACCACGGTCTCCGGCGTCATCGCCTCCTGGTGGCGCAGGTTGAACCATTCGGGCTTGCCGGTCTCGCCGCTGACGTAGTCAAGCTTGCTCTTGCGCCGGTCGCCGACGAAGAAGAGATAGCCGAGCGTCTCGACGCTCTTGCGCTGCTGGCCTTCGCCGAGCAGCGCGGCGACGGGCAGGTTGAGGTGCTGGCCGAGCAGGTCGAGCAGTGCGGACTCGATCGCCGTGACCGCATGGATCATCACGCGCAGGTCGAACGTCTGCTTGCCGCGGCCGCCGGCATCTCGGTCGGCGAACGCCGTGCGGACGTCGGCAAGGATGTTGTTCATCGCGCCGACGGTCTTGCCGATCACGAGATCGCGGGCATCCTGGAGCGTCTGCCAGATCTTTTGCCCGCCCGGTACCTCGCCGACGCCGGTGTGTCCGGAATTGTCGGTGAGGATGACGATGTTGCGGGTGAAGAACGGCGCGTGCGCGCCGCTCAGATTGAGGAGCATGCTGTCGCGGCCCGCGACCGGGATCACCTGCATCGATGTGACGACCGGTGCGCCGGAGACCTCAGTCTGGGCCATTGCACGCTCCTCCCTGTTGTTGTCTGTTATTCTGCAGCTTGTTGTGACGATCGGATGGCGGGGAGATTCTTCACCAGCGCGGTCAGCTCCGCAACCTCCTGCTCGGTGAGATCGGTCAGCGGCGGGCGGACCGGGCCAGAATCGCGGCCGATCACCTTCATACCGGCCTTGATGATCGAGACCGCATAGCCCTTCTTGCGGTTGCGGATTGCGATCAGCGGCAGGATGAAGTTCTTCAGGCCCGCATGGATCGTCTCATGGTCGCGCTTGCGCACCGCGGCGTAGAAGTTGGTGGCGAATTCCGGAACGAAATTGAACACGGCCGAGGAATAGGTCGTCACGCCCATGTCGAGATAAGGCAGTGCGAAGGTTTCCGCGGTCGGCAGGCCGCCGATATAGGTGAGGCGGTCGCCGAGCTTGGTGTAGACGCGGGTCATCAGCTCGATGTCGCCGATGCCGTCCTTGTAGCCGACCAGGTTCGGGCACCGCTCGGCGAGGCGCGCCAGCGTATCGGGCTGCAGGATGGCGTTGTCGCGGTTGTAGACGATGACGCCGATCTTCACGGCGGCGCACACCGCTTCCACGTGGGCGGCAAGGCCGTCCTGCTCGGAATGGGTCAGATAGGGCGGCAGCAGCAACAGGCCGTCGGCGCCGGCCTTTTCCGCTCCGATCGCGATCTCGCGCGCGGTGGCGGTGCCGTAGCCGGTGCCGGCGAGCACGGGCACGCGGCCCTTGGTCTCGTCGACGGCGATCTTGACCACCTGCGGAACCTCGGTCGGCGTCAGCGAGAAGAACTCGCCGGTGCCGCCGGCGGCGAACAGGCCGGCAACGTCATAGCCGCACAGCCAGTCCATATTGGCGCGGTAGGTCGCCTCATCGAACGAATAGTCCGCCTTGAAGGGCGTGACGGGGAAGGACAGGAGGCCCGAACCGATCTTCTGGGCCATTTCCTGCGGGGTCATCTTGCTCATCGGCGCTGCTCCCTTAATTGCGTGTTGTGGAGGACGCGGGCCGAAGCCTGCGCGTCCATGCGCCGTTGTTTAGGAGACCGTTCGATGCGCGTCCAAGCCAAAGCCTATATCGACCGATGCGGATTGAGCATCAATCTTCCATCACCTCCGCGGAGGACAATTCGCCTGCGATTTTGACCAGCGCGGAGAGCAGCGGATTCTCGTCGTCGCGGCGCCAGACCATGAACAGCTCGACGGGAACGCGCGTGCGCAGCTTCAGCGGCCGCAGCCGCACGTCGGAGATCTTCAGGCTCGCGGCCGCGGCCGGCACGATGGCAAGGCCGAGGCCGGCGCGGACCATGGCGAGGATCGAATGGATCTGGCTCAGATGCTGCACATAGCGCGGCAGCACGTCGGCGCGGGTGAACAGCGCCACCAGGAGATCGTGGAAATATCGGCTCTCATAGGGCGAGTACATCACGAAGGGCTGGTCGTCGAAGTCCTTGATGGTGATGGTCTCGGCATTCGCCAGCGGATGCTTCTTCGGGATCGCGGCGAGCAGGGGTTCGGCGACGACACGGCGGCTGGCCACTTCGGGGCGCGCTATCGGCGGCCGCAACAGCCCGGCGTCGATCTGGCCGGAGCTGAGCGCCTCGAACTGATCACCGGACACCATCTCCTTCAGCGAGAAATCGACCTCGGGCAGCTTGGCGCGGCAGGCGGCGACGAGCTCCGGGAGGAAGCCGTAGGCGGCAGCCGCCGTGAAGCCGATTTTCAGCGAGCCGGTTTTGCCGAGCGCAATGCGGCGGGCGACCTGCGAGGCGCTTTCGGCGAGCTTCAGGATGCGCCGCGCCTCCGGCAGGAAGCTGCGCCCAGCCGGGGTCAGGCGCACCGAGCGGCTGGTGCGTTCGAGCAAGGGCGCGTCGATGATGTGCTCGAGCACCTGGATCTGCCGTGACAGCGGCGGCTGGGTCATGTTCAGCCGCGCGGCGGCGCGGCCGAAATGCAGTTCTTCGGCCACCGTGACGAAACAGCGGAGCTGGTTGAGGTCGAACATCGATACATGCCTTAGATGGATAAGGCGTTTCCCGGGCACTTCTAGCATCGATCATCCCCAAAACAAAGACGGCGGCTGAGGAGCCGCCGTTGAGTTGCCTGGTCAAGCTCCCGTGGGAGCCCTCAGGAGGAACGTTTGAGCACCACCCGCTCGATCTTGCCGACCACCACGAGATAGGCGAACGCGGCCACCAGCGCATTGGCGCCGACGAACAGCAGTGCGCCGTTGAATGAGCCGGTCGCGGCCAGGATGTAGCCGATCACGATCGGGGTGCTGATCGAGGAGAGGTTGCCGAAGGTGTTGAACAGGCCGCCGGAGACGCCGCCGGCTTCCTTGGGCGAGGTGTCGGAGACGACCGCCCAGCCGAGCGCACCGATGCCCTTGCCGAAGAAGGCGAGCGCCATGAAGCCGACCACAAGCGCCTGTCCGTCGACATAGTTGCAGGCGATGATCGACATCGACAGCAGCATGCCGCCGACGATCGGGATCTTGCGCGCCATCGTCAGTGAGCCGGTCTTGCGCAGAATGGCGTCGGAGATGACGCCGCCGAGCACGCCGCCGATGAAGCCGCACAGCGCGGGCAGCGTCGCGACGAAGCCGGCTTGCAGGATCGACAGGCCGCGCTCCTTGACGAGGTAGACCGGGAACCAGGTCAGGAAGAAATAGGTCAACGTATTGATGCAATACTGGCCGAGATAGACGCCGAGCATCATGCGGTTGGAGAGCAACTGGCGGATGTGATCCCAGCCGGAGCCGGACTCGGGCGCACGCTCCTGCATCAGATCGTTTTTGGGCGCATCGAGATCGACCAGCGCGCCGCCTTCCTTGATGTAATCGAACTCGGCCTCGTTGATGCCGGGATGCTCCTTCGGGCCGTAGACGGTCTTGATCCAGACCAGGCCCATGATGACGCCGAGCCCACCCATCACGAAGAACACGAAGCGCCAGCCGTAATCATGCGCGATCCAGCCCATCAGCGGCGCGAAGATCACGGTGGCGAAATACTGTCCCGAATTGAAGAAGGCCGATGCGGTGCCGCGCTCATTGCCGGGAAACCAGGCGGCGACGATGCGGGCGTTGGCGGGGAACGAGGGCGCTTCCGCGACGCCGACAAGCAGGCGAAGCGCGAACAACACGGTGATGGCAGCGCCGGCGCTGAGGAAGCCGACCCAGCCCTGCATCATCGTGAACAGCGACCAGACGATGATGCTGAAGGCATAGACGAGGCGCGAGCCGTAGCGGTCGAGCAGCCAGCCGCCCGGCACCTGCGCCGCGACATAGGACCAGCCGAAGGCCGAGAAGATCCAGCCCATGGCGACGGGATCGAGATGAAGCTCCTTCGAGAGCGCGGGGCCCGCGATCGACAGCGTGGCGCGGTCGGCATAGTTCACGGTCGTGACCAGGAACAACATGGTCACGATGAACAGCCTGACGCGAGACCTCCTCACGTCCGCTGCGGACGACACCACTGCGCTCATCACGCGCCTCCTTAGAACTCGAAATGTTTCCTCACTGCGACTCCTAGAGGCGCGCGCGGCAAAGTGTCCAAGTTCAAGGGAGTATCGATCGATGCCGTTTTTGGATCGATGGAACGGCAGGTGCGGGGAACGATCGTGAGGTGACGAGAATGTGCGATCGTGATGCGCGAGGTCGTGCTCCGCACACCACTGTCATTCCCCGCGAGAGCGGGGAATCCAGTACGCCGCAGCTTCTCGATTCAATCACCGCTGTCACGGAGTACTGAATCGCCAGCCTTCGCGGGCGATGACACCGAGTATGTGGGAGCAGTGTCGTGCTACTGCTGCGTGCCCAGCAGCGGCGCCAACAGTCCGCGTGTCACGCCGGGCGGCACGGCATCGAGGCCGAGCACGCTGCTCGCGGCCGGCAGTGCGGCGTCCGCCATCGCGGCGTGGCCTTCCGCGCTTGGATGCACGGCGCCGCCGTAGACGGCGGAGAGCACGCCCCAGGTGGCGTCGTGGATGTCGGTCGGCTGGCTCGCCGCCGGCAGACCTTGCGGATAGGTCATCGCGGCAAAATAGCTGTCATTGGCATCGCGGACCCAGCGCGCGCGCGGCAGGTAGGCGCGATACTCCGAGGCGCCGCGGCCGCACAGCATCGGCTGGCTGGCTGCGCTCACGATATCGGGATTGAAGCTCTGGCCGTTCTCGGCAAAACACGTGCGGTCGAATTCGGGATCGTTGCCCGAATGGGCGCAGAAGCCGTGATCGGCGAATGCCGCCTGGTGCGAGTCCACGAAGGTCATGCGATCGGCTTCGGGATCGCGGCACAGCGCGCCGCGCGTGCAGGTGGCGAGGCCTTTCAGCTGCGGCAGGAATTCGGTGTCGACGAAGGTCGAGACGCGAGCCAGGCGCTGCGGATCGGCGTTGAAGGACGGATGGATGTCGAACCCGGCGCGGCCACCGCGGCAGGGCACGCCGCCATCGGCGAGCGCGGGATTGGCGTAGGAGACATAGAGCACGTGCGAGAGGTCGCCGCCGACGAGCGGCTTCAGCGCCTCGCGCAGCTTGACGAAATTCTGCGGCAGCTCGCGCGCCAGCGCATCGCGGGAATCATCGACGCTCGCCATCACGCCGGAGCGGCGGAACAGCGCGCGCTCGGTCGCGGTGTCGACGATGACGTCGGCGACGAGGCCGGAGAAATAGACGTCGTTGGCGCCGACCGAGAGCAGCACGAGATCGAGCGTGCGGTCCGGCTGGCGCTTTTTCGCCGCGGTGAGCGCCTCACGCAGCTCGGCGACCTGGGCGTTCACGCTGGTGTTGCAGACGCCCGTCTTGCCGGGCGGGCATTCGCGGGCGCGCTGCGAGCCCAGCAGTCCGTCGCCGATGCTGGCGCCGGTGCAGGCGAGCGGCAGAAAGGTCACCGCGATGTGGGTGTAGCGCACCGCGAGCGCGAGAGCCGTGCGGGCCTGGTAGCTGTAGAGCGAGCGGTGGCAGGGCGAGTTGAACCAGAGCGCGCCGTAATGCTGCCAGTTGGCGAGCGTGTCGGGTGCCTCGCAGGCGCGGCCACCTTTATAGCCGGCACGGCTCGGCCGGTAGTATTGCGCACCGGCGGTACCGAGATAGGAGCGGAAGCAGAAGCCTTCGTCCGACAGCGCCAGCGGCCGGTCGGGATTGCCTTCGCCGGAGGCGATGCTGTCGCCGAGCCCGGCGACGAAGATGTCGCGGACCTGGATCTCGGCCTGGACGCGCTGGGTCGGATCGGAGCCGGAGGAGACGTCGACGCTCGCGACCGTCTGCTTGCCGTAGCGGACGCGCAGGTTGATCGGCTCGGCGCAATCGAAAGTCGAGGTCTGCGGCCCGTCGCCGTCGTCGAACGACCAGGCGCAGGTGGCGCCGACCGGCACCGCGCCGGTCAGACGCACGGTCACCGGATGGTCGGTCGGGGTGAGGTAATTCTCTTTGACGTTGTCGCGGGTGCAGGGCTGGTTGACCCGGCCTTGGAGGTCGATGCAGAGCCGGTTGACCATGTTGCGGGCCCAGCCGCGGCCCTCGCTCTGGAGCTCCAGCGACTGCTCGGCGGCGAGGATGCTGCGGTTACGCGCGTTCTCGACATGGAGCTGGAAGTCGCGCTCCTCGCGGAACAGGCGGAAGCGGTTGCGCACCTCCCAGGATATCTGCATCGCACCGGCGTTCTGCGCGGCGGCGCGCTCGAGCGGCAAAGACGTCAGAATCCCGGCAAGCAGCAGGAGGCCTGCGGGGAGGGTACGAAAGGAAAAAGGGATCATGGCCCGCGTGTTCAACGGCAAAGTTGAGGCGGAAATAAGAGAGCATTGCTGCCCCGCCCGCAACCTCTGTCTGACGGTCGCCCGCCCGCCTTACCGCTTGCTGGCCTGTCGCAACGACCGCTCGCGTTCCATCGCTGCTACCTGCTTGGGCAGGTTGCCTTGCGCGCAGGCCTCGGCCAGCCGCCGCCGCTCCTGCCAGGGCTCGACCACGTTCATCCAGAGCTCGCGCGCGCCCATGATGGAGATGGCGAGGCCGAACGGGATCACGAAATAGAGAATGCGGAAGACCAGCAGGGTCGCCAGAAGCTGCTCGCGGCCGAATTCGGGCAGCGCGACCAGCATGGCGACATCGAACACGCCGATCGAGCCGGGCGCGTGGCTGGCAAAGCCGATCAGCGTCGCCAGGATGAACACCACCGCCAGCGACATGAAGTCGATCGACGGATTGGCCGGCATCAGCAGGTACATCGCCGTGGCGCAGAAGCCGAGATCGACCACGCCGATCAGGATCTGGACCAGCGTCAGCGGCGCCGAGGGCAGCACCACTTTCCAGCCCTTCTGGCCGAGCTCGCGGCGCTTCTCGCCCATGCAGAGCCAGACCAGATAGGCGCCGATCGAGGCGAGGCCGCCGAGCCCGATCAGCCGGTTGATCGACGACGGCAGTTGATCCATCGATGAGGCGGCATCCGGATGGATGACCATGCCGATCGAGAGCACGAAGATGTTACCGAGCCAGAAGGTCAGGCCTGACAGGAAACAGATCTTCGCGACGTCGATCGCGTTCAGCCCGTAGTCCGAATAGATCCGGAAGCGGATCGCGCCGCCGGTAAAGACGGTGGCGCCGATGTTGTGGCCGATCGAATAGGACGTGAAGCTGGAGAGTGCTGCGATGCGATAGGGCACATGCTTCTTGCCGATCGTTCGCAGTGCAAAATAGTCGTAGAAGGTCAGCGTACAGAACGCGAAGACGACGCAGATCGCCGCCAGCCCGATATTCCCGCGGGGAATCTCGGTCAACGCGGTCAGGATGACGCCGGTATCGATGTCCTTGAGAGTGCGCGCAAGCGTGGTGATCGCGAAGGCGATGATGAAGACGCTCGCAGCAACACCGAGCCGTCGCCAGCCGATCCATCTCTTGAAGCCGCGCTTCAGCGCGGGCAGCAGTCCGTGCATTCATCCTCCCGGCGGGGGGCAAGACCGATCGGCCAGACATTGGCCGGTCGGGTGCGATCACTGCCCGAAATGGGCTTCGACCGCTAGGCATGATGTAGCTCATTTAAGGCAAAAACAGCGACTTGTGCAGCCCTTGACAACGATTGGTTCTGCGTTCGACCGATAGGTTCTGCGGTGGACCGCCGCTTTTGTCATATGTGGTTCATATCGGGCGCGCGTTAAGCATATGAGTCGAGGCACTTGCCTGGAACGCGCGTCCGCATCTTGACATGATTTCGTGTCCGCCCGCAGTCGGCATTGTTCCAACGCAAGCGATGCGAGCTTTTTTGGACCGTCGGTACTGTGCGCTGGTTAGCGCTCCATCAGCAATCGAACATGGCGGAATCATCGGCTTTTTCGTGTGAGCCGACGCCTCCGTGTTCCCGAAACCGAGAGGATCGGAACGATGGGACTGTTCACAAAAGACATCAAGACCATGAGCGACCTGTTCGTGCACCAGCTTCAGGACATCTATTATGCCGAGCAGCAGCTCACCAAGGCACTGCCGAAAATGGCAGATAAGGCTACCGATCCGCCGCTGAAGCAGGGCTTTTTGACGCACCTCGAAGAAACCAGGCAGCACGTCAAGCGGCTCGAGGAAGTTTTCAAGATGCACGGCTCGCAGGTAAAGGCGGTCGACTGCCCGGCGATCGACGGCATCATCGAGGAAGCCGACGAGACCGCCGGTGAAGTCGCCGACAAGGCGGTGCTGGACGCCGCCCTGATCAATGCGGCCCAGGCCGCGGAGCATTACGAGATCGTCCGCTACGGCAGCCTGATTGCCTGGGCCAAGCAGCTCGGCCGCAACGACTGCGCCACCGTGCTCGCCAAGACGCTGGAAGAAGAGAAGGCGACCGACAGGAAGCTGACCACGCTCGCCGAGAGCAAGGTCAACCTGCGCGCGGCGAGCTAGGGCTGGGCGTAGCCGCGCAAGGCGTCGCGCGGTCATCCGCGCGGCGTTCGCGTATGACGCATCCATCATTCGGTCATTGTCGAAGCATGACGGCGGGCTGGAAGCGTATGTTTCGCATGGGGCTGCAACCGAGGCGGCAGCATGCGAGCCAGCACCATCAAATATGAACCTCTCGACGGTGGAGCCAGTGCGCAGCGTGCCGGCTCGCGCCTTGCAACGTCCCTCACGCTTGCCGCGATGAGCCTCGGCTATGGCGTGGTCCAGCTCGACGTCACCATCGTCAACACTGCGCTGGACGCGATGGGCAAATCGCTCGGCGGCGGCGTCGCCGAGTTGCAATGGGTGGTCAGCGCCTATACCATCGCCTTTGCCGCTTTCATTTTGACCGCAGGCGCGCTCGGCGATCGCATCGGCGCCAAGCGCATCTTCATGGCGGGGTTCGCCATCTTCACCGCGGCCTCGCTCGCCTGCGCGATGTCGCCCAATGCGGCCGTGCTGATCGCAGCGCGGCTGGTCCAGGGGCTGGCAGCGGCGATCCTGGTGCCGAATTCCCTGGCGCTGCTCAATCATGCCTATGCGGACGACCGCGCGCGTGGCCGCGCCGTGGCGGTCTGGGCCGCCGGCGCCAGCCTGGCGCTCACTGCCGGTCCCTTCGTCGGCGGCGCACTGATCACGCTGGTCGGCTGGCGCGCGATCTTCCTGGTCAACCTGCCGATCGGTCTTACCGGCTTGTGGCTGAGCTGGCGCTACGCCAGCGAGACCACGCGGTCGCGCGCGCGCGAGATCGATCTGCCCGGCCAGCTCGCCGCGATCGCTGCGTTGGGCACGCTTGCCGGCGCGATCATCGAAGCTGGCGCGCTCGGCTGGAGCCATCCAGCCGTGATCGCAGCATTCGTCGCCTCAGCCCCATTCGCGGTGCTCTTCGTCTGGCGCGAGAGCCGCACCGTGCAGCCGATGCTGCCGCTGTCGCTGTTCGGTCACCGGCTGTTTACCCTGACCACGATCGTCGGCCTCCTCGTCAACATCGCGATCTACGGCCTGATCTTCGTGCTGAGCCTGTATTTCCAGAGGATCAACGGGCTGTCGGCCTGGTGGACCGGGCTCGCCTTCGTGCCGATGATGGGCGCAGTGCTGCCGGTCAACCTGCTGGCGCCGCGTCTGGCCGAGCGCATCGGCTCGTGCCCGACCATCGTGGTCGGCGCTGTATCTCGGCGCTCGGCTGTCTCGGGCTGCTCTGGACCGAAGCCGGGACCAGCTACTGGGCGATCTTTGCGCAGATGATCGCGATCAGCGGCGGACTTGGCCTGCTGGTGCCGCCGCTGACCTCCACCTTGCTTGGCAGCATCGAGAAGGCGCGCTCCGGCATCGCCGCCGGTGTCCTGAACGCGACGCGGCAGACCGGCAGCGTGCTCGGCGTCGCGCTGTTCGGCTCGCTGGTGGCTTCGGACAGTGCATTCATGACGGGCCTTCACCAGTCGCTAATCATATCGGCGGCCGTCCTGCTGCTCGCCGCCGCCGTGATCGGCCTCGGCGCAAATGCACCTGACGCAAAGGCGCAAGGGCGCTCAATGTGAGCGATCCCACACATTCTCTGTTCACCATTCCCGAAACCGGCGCATAGCCGGTTACCGACTGTCCATCTCTGCCGGCTCTAGTGCGGTTGGAATAGGGGCCGGCAATGTATCAAGTTCTTTACTGCCTGACGGATCAGCATGATTGGCGTCTGGTCGCACTCGGCGGAGCGGTGTGTCTGCTCGCCAGCGCGGCGGCGATCAGCCTGTTCCACCGCGCGCGTGCGGCGCGCGGGGGAGCTCGCGTATCGTGGGTCGCGCTTGATGCCGTCGTCGCCGGCGGCGGCATCTGGGCAACCCATTTCATCGCGATGCAGGCTTACGGTCCTGGTGCGGGCGGCGCTTACAACATTCCGTTGACGGTCCTGTCGCTGATCTTCGCGATCGCGGTCACCTTCATCGGGCTGAGCATCTCGGTGTCGGTGACGCGGGCGGGCCTGGTTGCGCTCGGCGGCGCCGTCGTTGGTGGCGGCGTTGCCGCCATGCATTACACCGGCATGATGGCGCTCGAGATTCCCGCGCACATCGGCTGGACGACCGGCACAGTGACGGTCTCGATCGTGCTCGGCATCGTTCTCGGGTCGCTTGCCCTGGTGGTTGCGGGCCGGCGCGACAGCCTTGCGGGCGCGCTCGGCGCGACGGTGCTGCTGACGCTTGCCATCGTCTCACATCATTTCACCGCCATGGGCGCCGTGGAGCTGACGCCGGATCCTGCGGTCGTGATCAGCGGCCTGTCGATCCCGCCGGCCTCATTGTCGATCCTCACCGCCAGCGCCGCCGCTGCGATCATCGCGATTGCGCTCGCGGCGGCTCTGCTCGACCGCCGCGCCAAGGGCGAACTGGGACGCCAGCAGGTCGTGCTGGATACCGCGCTCGAGAACATGTCGCAGGGACTGTGCATGTTCGATGCGGATGGCAAGATCCAGCTCTTCAACGAGCGCTACGCAGCGTTGCTCGGCCGCACCGACATTCCGCTCGCCGGCCGCCTGCTCGTCGACGTGCTGCGGGAAGAGCAGGCCAAGGGCCAGTGGCAGGGCGATGCGGGCGAATTCTTCGCGCGCCTCGTGGCCGACGCGCGCGAGGGCCGCACGACCAGCCAGGTCGTCACCCGGTTCGGTCGTTCCATCCGCGTCGTCAACCAGCCGATGCAAGGCGGCGGCTGGGTCGCGACCTTCGAGGACATCACCGAATGGCTGGAGGCGCAGGCCAAGATCTCGCACATGGCGCGCCATGACGCGCTGACCAATCTGCCGAACCGCGTGCTGTTCCACGAGCAGCTCGAGCAGGGACTGGGCCGGGCGAAGTCGGGCGACCAGCTCGCGGTGCTGTGCCTCGATCTCGATCACTTCAAGGACATCAACGACTCGCTCGGTCATCCCATCGGCGATGCGCTGCTCAAGGAAGTCGGTCGCAGGCTGAAGGCCACTGTCGGCGCGAGCGACACCGTGGCGCGCCTCGGTGGCGACGAGTTCGCCGTGGTCCAGATCGGGCGCTCCGAGGAAGCCGCGGCGCGAGCCCTTGCCGGCCGCCTCGTCGAGGTGATCTCTGCGCCTTACGAGATCGACGACCATCAGATCGTGATCGGCGTCTCGATCGGCATCTCGCTGTCGCCGCAGGACAGCGACAATCCGGACGAGCTGTTGAAGAACGCCGACCTCGCGCTGTACCGCGCCAAGGCGGACGGCCGCGGCACCTATCGCTTCTTCGAGACCGGCATGGATGCGCGCGCGCAGGCGCGGCGGCTGCTGGAGATGGACTTGCGGGCGGCGTTGCTGCGCGACGAGTTTGAGGCGTACTACCAGCCGATCCGCGACGTCGCCAGCGGTCGCGTCGTCGCCTTCGAGGCGCTGTTGCGCTGGAACCATCCGCAGCGCGGCCTGATCGCCCCCATCAACTTCATTCCGGTGGCCGAGGAGACCGGCCTCATCGTTCAGCTCGGCGAGTTCGTGCTGCGCAGCGCCTGCAGTGACGCCGCCACCTGGCCGGACGATGTCGATGTCGCCGTCAACCTGTCGCCGGTGCAGTTCAAGAGCCCGAACCTGATTGCATCCGTGACCGATGCGCTGGCAGCATCAGGGCTCGCGGCGCGGCGGCTCGAGCTCGAGATCACCGAATCGGTGCTGCTCCAGAACAGCGAGGCGACGCTGACCACCCTGCACGAGCTGCGCGCCATGGGCGTGCGGATCTCGCTCGACGATTTCGGCACCGGCTATTCGTCGCTGAGCTACCTGCGCAGCTTCCCGTTCGACAAGATCAAGATCGACCGCTCCTTCGTGTCGGAGCTTGCGACGCGCGAGGATTCCATGGCGATCATCCGCGCCGTGACCGGCCTCGGGCGCAGCCTCGGCATCGTCACCACGGCGGAAGGCGTCGAGAACGACGCGCAGCTCGAGCTGCTGCGGCGCGAGGGCTGCACCCAGGCGCAGGGCTATCTTTTCAGCAAGCCGCGGCCCGCATCCGATGTCGCGTTGATGCTGAACCGGCCGCGGCTGCTCGCCTCGGCCTGATGTCTAGCCGCGGCGCAGCGCGAAGTGCGCGCCGCAAAACGCCATCACGGCGCCAAGACATAGCGCGGCCAGCCCGGCGAGCACGCCCGAGACGGACGGGATCGGGCTCGGCGCCGCGGCCACCTGGCCCGCACCGGCAAGCAGCAGCACGCCGACCGCGATCAGGAATTGCCGCATCCGCTGCGGGATCTGCCCGGAGACGGCGCTTTGCATCAATGTCGCCGTGAAATAGCCGCCGGAGAAACCGACCGTGGCAATCAACCACCAGGCGATCGCTGCGCCCGCGGGTATGAATTCGTGCGTGTCGGAATGCCAGAGCCCGCCGAGATCGAGCCCGTAGCGCGCGCCCAGCATGTGCACCGCGAGCGCGAGCAGCACTCCGGAGATCACGGCAGCGCCGAGAATCAGGCGGCGCGGAAAAAAGGTCGTCTCAGCCATGCCCCGCTTGTAGGATGGGCGAGGGCGATCGCGCAAGCCGATCGCAGGCGGGATTGCGCGGACGGGATTGATTGTGGGGATGCAGGTTTCGGGAGCGCAAGGCCCGTCGGTCACGAGCTACGCCTACAAGGCGTCGCTGATCGGCTCGGCGCATCGTTTCGAGCTGACGGACGCGGGCCTGTCCTGGCACATCGCCGGCCGCTCCGGCCTGTGGCGCTATGACGAGATCTCGGCGATCCGGCTGTCGTTTCGCCCGGTGTCGATGCAGCAGCACCGCTTTCGCGCCGATGTCAGCCACGCCGGCGGCGGCCGCATCAGGATCCTGTCGACGAGCTGGCAGACCGCGGCGCTGATGGCGCCGCAGGACAACGGTTTTCGCGATTTCATCATCGAATTGCACGCACGGATGGCCCAAGCCGGCAGCCGCGCCGAATTGACCGCAGGCCTCGGCCGCAAGACCTATGCGGCGGTGCTGGCCTTCCTGGCGGTGCTGACGGTGGCGATGACGGGGCTTCTGATCCGCGCGCTCATGATCGGGGAGTTCGCCGGCGCCCTGTTCATCATCGGCTTTGCCGCACTGTTCGCCTGGCAGGTCGGCGGCTTCGTGCGGCGCAACCAGCCGCACAGCTACAGCTTTGATCGTGTGCCGAAGGCGTTGCTGCCTTAGGTGCAATCGGCCGCAATCAAACGTGACTTCGCGCTCCCGCGCCGGTGTCGCATCGTGCTGTCATGCCAACCATGGATCGCAACAGGCGCCAGCCTACAGCGGATGAGATCGTCGAAATCAACCGCACGCATCTGATCGATACGCCGCCGCGGCCGGCCGATCTGTTGTTCATGTTCGGCACCCGCGAGGACGTT
The DNA here is from genome assembly GCF_040547725.1 of Bradyrhizobium sp. LA2.1. Taxonomy (NCBI): domain Bacteria; kingdom Pseudomonadati; phylum Pseudomonadota; class Alphaproteobacteria; order Hyphomicrobiales; family Nitrobacteraceae; genus Bradyrhizobium; species Bradyrhizobium sp. LA2.1. The sequence continues at coordinate 470,929 of NZ_JBEPQI010000004.1, read as the reverse complement.
GGCTTGCGCGCCGACACCGCCGCGACGCTGTGGCGCGAGGGCCTTTTCCGCAGGTCGATTGTCAGCGGTGGCGTGACGCCGGGATCGGAGCAATCTGAGTGCACCATCATCAAGGCAGCGATGGTTGCGGCCGGCATTCCGGCGGACCTCATCCTCGAGGAACATCGCGCAATGAACACCGGCGAGAACGTGATCTTCTCGCTGCCGATCATTGATGCAGCGCTTGGACTGCGAAACATCCGGAGCGTGATCTGCCTCGGCAACACCTGGACGGCGCGCCGCTACCCGATGACGCTGCACCGGCACTGGCCTGAAGCCGAGAAGATGCTGCTCACCGTCGACAGCTTTGCGACGCCGCGCGCGCTCTGGCACACCGATGTCGAGTTTCGCCGGCGTGTCCTGCACGAATGGGACAAGATCGAGCCGTACAAAGCGAAAGGCTTTATCGCGGAATGGCCGGCGGCCTGAGCAGCGAAGGGCCGGATCTTTGTCGTGACGCGTTTTCGAACCGGTATCACTTCGCTCGCAACGCGCTGGCTTACTCCGTCGAGTCGAAATCCTCTTCCTTGGTGCCGAGCAGCGACACGAGCGTGCGCAGGCCGGAATCGAGCTGCTCGAGCGAGGGCGGGGCGAGCGCGAGCCGCACCGCGTTCGGTGCGTGTCCATGCGCAATTGCAAACGTCGAGGATGGCGTCAGTGCGATGCCGCGCCGGGCCGCTGCGGCGACGAAGGTCTGCGAGCGCCAGTGTGGCGGCAGCGTCAGCCACAAATGATAGGAACGGGCGTCGGCCGCGATCTGGTAGCCGGCAAGCAGCCTTGCCGCGGTCTGCTGCCGGCGCGCAGCGTCGATCCGTTTCAGCCGCGTCAGCTCGGCGACGGTGCCGTCGGCCATCAGCCGCTGCCCGGACGCCAGCGCATGGCCCGAGGCGATCCAGCCGCCGGTCCGCACCGCGCTCATCACGCTCTCGCGCAGATGCGGCGGGGTGACGAGGATGCCGAGCGCGAGGCCGGGTGCGACCTTCTTGGACAGGCTGTCGATCACGATGCAACGGTCCGGCCCGAGCGCTGCCAGCGGCGTGTCGTCGGCGAGGAAGCCGTAGACGGCGTCCTCGATGATGGTGAGATCGAGTTTCTCGGCGACGCGCATGATGTCGGCGCGCCGCGTCGCGTTCATGGTGACGCCGAGCGGGTTCTGGATGATGGGCTGGAGATACAGCGCCGACAGATGCGCTTCGCGATGCGCCTTCTGGATCGCATCGGGCCTCGCGCCGTATTCGTCCATCGGAATCGGGACCAGCGTCACGCCGAGCCGCGCGGCGATGCTCTTGACGTAAGGGTAGGTCAGCGCCTCGACGCCGCAGCGGCCGCCGGTGGGAACGAGGGCGGCGAGCGCGGCGGCGAGCGACTGCTTGCCGTTGGCGGTGAAGACGATCTGCTCGGCCTGCGGCGTAAAATCCTTGCGCGCGAGATAGGCGACGGCCGCATTGCGCGCGCTCTTGGTGCCGATGCTGGTCGAGACGCGCAGGGCGGATTCGAGCGCGTCGACGCGCTCGAGCCCGGCAAGGCTCTTGGCGATCATCGCCCATTGCTGCGGCAATAACGGATAATTGACCTCGAAATCGATCCGCGCGTCGCGCGGCTCGCTCAACGCCTCGACCTCGCGCTTGATGTCGCCGGAGATGAACGTGCCGCGGCCGACCTCGCCGACGACGAGCCCGCGGCGAAGCAACTCCGTATAAACCCGGCTCGCGGTCGAGACCGCGATGCCGCGGTCATAGGCAAAGTTGCGCTGTGGCGGCAGCCGGTCGCCGGGCCTTAACGTGCCTTTAGTGATATCGGCCGCAATGGCATCGGCAAGCTTCACGTATTCGAACTTGGACATTATTGCACCGAGAGCAATGTTTTACTTGCTCCGAGTAGTGTACTGGAGCATTTAAGTTCCATCAAGTTCCGCGATTGAGCCGAGGAGAGCGAGAGCAATCCGACGGCAAATGAGGTGCAGGCGCTCACAGCGTCCGCGCCAACGGCACCTGCTTCGCTGCGCGGACAATAGGCCGGAGAAGAAAAATGACCACGATCTCGCAAACTGCCGGGCGGAGTTTACGCCCATCCTCGTCGGGCGGATTTTTCAGCACGCTCGCCAACGCCGCCCATGCGCTGTTCGATCGCCTGGAGCGCCGCTCTGCCGTCAAGACGCTGAACGAGCTCGACGACCACGCCTTGCGCGACATCGGGATCACGCGCAGCCAGATCGAGGACGCCGTCTACGGGCAGTTCAAGGCCGAGCTGACGCGGTATCTGTGAGTTTGTTCGGCCGCCACGCCCGCAAGTCCGGGCGTGGTGACAATGCCTCCGCGTCGTCATTGCGAGCGGAGCGAAGCAATCCAGACTGCCACCGCGGAAAGACTCTGGATTGCTTCGCTGCGCTCGCAATGACAGCGTTTGTTGTGGCGCTCAGTGCCTGACCACGAGCACCGAGCACTTGGCGTAGCGCACGACGTGCCCGGCGTTCGAGCCGAGGAAATAGGTGCGCATCGCCGGCCGGTGCGAGGTCATCACGATCAGGTCGGCCTTCATGTGCATGGCCTCCTCCAGGATCTCATGATAGATGCCGCCCTGTCGCACCACGCTGGAAATGCGCCCCGTCTCGATGCCTGACTCCCGCGCGACGATGGCGAGCGCTTCCTCGGAGGTCTGGCGCTGCTGCTCGTCGAAATCGGCCGGGACGTATTCGGCGAGCATCACCGGCGTCATCGGCAGCACGTTGAGCAGTCGTATCGATCCGCTCCAGGTCTGCGACAGCGTTATCGCGGTCGCGAGCGCCGGCTTGGCCAGATCGGTGTCGGCGAGGTCGATGGGCACGAGGATGGACTTGAACATCTGCGCCTCCCAATTGACCAAGCTGGGATCAACCGGTCGAGACGGCGCGCCCCGCGCGTCTCAACCCGATCGAAGCAGCTTGGGGCTGACGAACAGCACCAGTTTGCCGCGGCGGTAGGCCACGTCACCCCAATCCTTGACGTCAAAGTCGAAGATCGCAAGCCCCGACGTGGGCAGATTGTGAGCGAGCGCCTTGGCGCCGGCCGGATCGCCGCCGCCCATCAGCATCAGCGCGGCCTCGTGCATGCCGGGATTGTGGCCCACCAGCAGCAACTGCTTCGGGTTGGCCGGAACGGTTGCAGTGCGAATGGATTCCAGGATCTGGGCGGGATCGGCGCCGTAGAGTTCGGGCAGGACCTCCACCTGCGGCGCTGCGACGCGGTCCTTCATCGTCTCCCAGGCAATGTCCCAGGTCTGCCGGGCCCGGACGGCATGCGACACCAGCACGGCCTTGGGGAAGGGGGGATGGGTGGCGAGCCAATCCCCGATCTGCGCGGCGTCCTTGTGGCCGCGGTCGTCGAGGCGACGATCCTGGTCACGGCCGCTCGGCGCGTCAGTCTCGGTCTTGGCGTGACGCAGCAGCATCAAACGGCGCATGGCATTCTCGAATCGTTACGCGTCCAGAATAATCTACAGGCGCCGGTTGAGGACAAGGTGACAAGGGCCCGATCGGTCCTTTAAGGAAACGACATGAGCGAGACTTTCACAAGCGTGTCCCAGGAAGAAGCCGGCTTTCGTGAACGCACGCGACTGTCGTTTGATCTCGATGCCGACATCTGCGTGATCGGGGCCGGGCTTGCCGGGCTCTCCATCGCGCTGGAGGCAGCCCGGCTCGGAGCCAGCGTCGCGGTGCTCGAGGGCCGCCATGTCGGCTGGAACGCCTCCGGAAACCAGCTCGGCACCGTGATGCCGGGCTTTGCGCTGCCGCTCGCCGATTTGATCGAGCGCATCGGCTTCGAGGACGCGCGCGAATTGTGGACGCTGGCGAAGGAGGGCGCCGAGTTCGTCCGGGCCAACGCCACCGAAGAGAACATGCCCGGCATTGGCCCGAGCGATGGCGTGCTGGAGGTCTCCAACGTCGATGCCGGCGACCGGCTGATCAGCCGGTTGCAGATGCTCCACGAGGATTTCGACACGGAGGTCGAGGGCTGGCAGGTGGATCGCGTCCGCGAGGCGCTCAAGACCGACCGCTACTTCCACGGCGTCTATTATCCCCGGGCATTCCAGCTCGACGGCCGCAAATATGTGCACGGCCTCGCAGCGCTGGCGCGGCGAGCGGGAGCGCGCATATTCGAGGATACGCCGGTCGTCAGCATCGATCATTCCGGCATCCGCAAGCGCATCGTCACGCCCTCGGCGCGGCTGCGCGCCACCCACATCGTGCTTGCCGGCAACATCCACCTCGGCGCGCCCTTGAGGCGCCTGTCGGAGACGCTGCTGCCGGTCTGGCGCTATGCCGGGATTACCGGGCCGCTCGGCGAACGCGTGCACGAGATCGTGGCGTTCAAGGGATCGGTGATGGATTCCGACGGGGTCGACCATTTCCGTGTCGTCGACGGTGACCGCCTGATGTGGGAAAGCCCCGAGACCACCTGGGCCGCGCGTCCGCAGCGCTTTGCGGGCGCGGTCAGGCGGCGGATCAGATCGATTTTCCCCCAGTTCGGCGATGTCGAGATCACCGACATGTTCGGCGGCGCCACCGGCCAGACCGTGCACGGCATGCCGCAGATCGGCCAGTTGCGCAAAGGCCTGTGGGTGGCGAGCGGGTTCGGCCGCCAGGGCATGAACACCTCGGCCATGGCCGGGCAGCTGATCGCGCGCAGCATTTTGTGGGGCGACGACCGCTGGAAGCTGTTCTCGCCATTCGAGCTGGTCTGGGCGGGCGGCACGACCGGGCGGGTCGCGGGCCAATTGGTGGGAGTTTGGGGCAGGGCGAGTTCCGCCGCCGCAGGCTCGCTCGCCCGCTACCGCGAGCGTGCGCGGGTCAAGGACGGGGAACGCGAGGCGCGCCTCGCCGAAGCCAACCGGGCCGCCGGCACTGGTCCTCGCCGTCCGCCGCCCGGCGTCCGGCCGCGGCCGGCCCCTCCGCCGAAACCTGTGGCCGAGGATGTGGAACCGGCCTCGTAGGACCAGGGTGTCTCGCGATAAGTTGAGAAAAACCCTGCCCGGACGTGTAACGTCGGCCATTAGAGCCCGTATCTCAGAGCGTGGACTCCCCCGCGCACGGAGAATCAGATGTTTGACCGCCGCATCCTGCTGACGACTGTTGCCGGCCTGTTCGGCCTTTCTGCCTTCCGCTGGCTGAGAGGAACGCCTGCCGAGGCTGGAGAGAAGGCCGCGCAGAAATTCGAGATCGAGAAGACGGACGCCGAGTGGCGCGCCCAGCTCACGCCGCAGCAATATGAAATCCTCCGTAAGGAGGGCACCGAGCGGCCAGGCTCCAGCCCACTGCTCAAGGAACACCGCAAGGGCATCTTCGCCTGCGCCGGCTGCGACCTGCCGCTGTTCGCATCCGACACCAAGTTCGAGAGCGGCACGGGTTGGCCGAGCTTCTACCAGCCGATCGAAGGCAATGTCGGCAAGACCGAGGACCGCACCTTCGGCATGATGCGCACCGAAGTGCATTGCCGGCGCTGCGGCGGCCATCTCGGCCACGTCTTCGACGACGGTCCGAAGCCGACCGGATTGCGCTATTGCATCGACGGTTTCGGGCTGGTCTTCCACCCGGCCGCCGCGTCGGCAACGTAGGTCTCGCTGGAGACATTCCGGAGCGAAGCGTGAGCATCGAATCCGGAATCTCGAGCTTCTCAGGTGCGCAATTGCGCACCTGAGTTCGGTGCTGCGGGCCGCCCCAGAATGACCCGATGCCCCGGCAATTGTTGCCGGCCCGGCAATTGTGCCCCGGTCATCGGACCTGGGCTTGCCCATTCAAGTCATTGATTTCCTGAGAATACCCGCATTGGCATAGCCCTTGCGACTGTCTCTTCCGACTGCGGCCATGGTCGACCGGCCGCCGAGATCGGATCTGGAGACAAAGTTATGGGTATCTTCGATGCAATGAACACCTCGGTGGGTGGCCTGCAGGCGCAGTCCTACGCGCTGCAGAACATTTCAGGCAACATCGCGAACTCATCCACCACCGGTTACAAGGGCATCGGCACCAGCTTCGTCGATCTCATCCCCGACGCCTCGGTCCCGAGCAAGCAGGTCGCGGGCGGTGTGACGGCCAACGCCAAGGCGACCATCACCACCCAGGGTACGATCTCGTCCTCCTCCGTCGCGACCAACATGGCGATCACCGGCGACGGCTTCTTCTCGATCCAGAAGGCGACTAACGTCGTCGACAACTTGCCGCAGTTCAGCGGCGTCACCTACTACACCCGCCGCGGCGACTTCCAGCTCAATTCCAACGGCAATCTCGTCAATGGCGCCGGCTACTACCTGATGGGCGTCACGGTCGACCCCAAGACCGGCAACCCGACCGGCAATGTGGCGTCCGTCCTGAAATTCCAGAACAACTTCATCCCGGCACAGGCGACAACCTCGATCCAGTACGCCGCGAACCTGCCGAGCGTGCCGAACACGGGGGCGAGCTCGACCGCGGCGAGCGGCACGCTGCTGGCGGCCGGCGGCCTGAACCCGTCCGATTTCGCCGCCAACCCGCTGATCGTCGGCACGCCGCCGCCGCCTTATTCGAATGCGACGGTCTCCGGCGCGGCGGCCACCGGCAATCTGCGCTCGGCCTATACGGCGACGACTGCGACCGGCACGGTGGCGCTGCAGGACAACGCTTCGGCGGTGGCAACTGGCAGCACGTCTCTCGATGCGGGCTTGGCCACGCATCTCAACACCAGCCTTCTCACCAACCTGGCCGGCAAGTCGTTGACGGTCAACGGCCAAACAATCAACTTCGACAACACCGTCTCGGGCGTTTCGACGGTTGCGGGCCCCCCGGCGGTCACTACGATTGGTCTGAAGTCGCCCACCAGCGCACTGATGTCGGATGTCCTCAGCGCGATCGCGTCTGGAGCCGGCGTTCCCGCCTCCAGCGTGACTATGAATGCCAGCGGCAACATCCAGATCACGACCAGCACCACGGCCGACGTGACGATCGGCGGCACCGCGGCAGGATTGCTCGGCGTCAGCAGCGTGACGCGCGGCGGTAACGTGCTGTCCACTCCCGCGATTACGAGTGGTACACAGCTCGGCGGCACCGCGACGCCCGGCGGGGCGGAAGTCCTCTCGACGCCCTTCGTGGTCGGCAACACGATCCAGGTCAACGGCACGGGAGCTGCCAATACGATCACCTTCGTGGCCTCCAACGCTACCCCTCCGAACCAGATCAACATCACCGACTCCATAGCGACTCTGCTCAGCCAGATCGACACGCTCAGCGGTGCGAGCGGTTCTTCGATCAGCAACGGCGTGATCACCCTGAATACTGGTATCGCTAATCCCACATTGACGGTGACGAGCCCCAACAACAGCAGCGCCTTCGCCGCGCTCGGCTTCACGTCGTCCATCTCCAAGAACCGCGGCGGTGGCGGCACTGCCGGCACCGGCGGCGTGATCGGCAACGACATCGCCACGTTCACGAAGGAATCGATCAGCGGCGGTGCGGTCACCGCCTACAACGCCGCGGGCACGCCGGTGAACCTGCAACTGCGTTGGGCCAAGACCGACAGCGTCTCGCTGGGCACCGGCCATTCCGACACCTGGAACCTGTTCTACCAGACCGATCCGAATGCGACCGGCACGACGGTCGGCTGGGTCAACACCGGGCAGGCCTTCACCTTTGCCAGCGACGGCTCGCTGACCTCGCCGAGCGGATCGGGCATCACCATCAACAACGTCAGCGTCGGCGGCCAGTCGCTCGGCTCGGTCGCCTTCAACATGTCCTCGGGCGGGCTGACGCAATATGCCAGCACCAGCGGCGCGGTGACGATCAACACCATCACGCAGAACGGCTACGCCGCCGGTCAGCTCCGCTCGGTTGCCGTCAACAACAGCGGCCTCGTGGTCGGCACCTTCTCCAACGGCCAGAACCTCAACCTCGCCCAGGTGACGCTGTCGCACTTCAACGGCACCAATTACCTCAAGGCCCTCGACGGCGGCGCCTACGCCGCGACCGAACAGTCGGGCACAGCGATCGACGGCGCGTCGGGCAGCATCAGCGGCTCGTCGCTGGAAGGCTCGAACACCGACATCGCCGACGAATTCACCAAGCTGATCGTGACCCAGCAGGCCTATTCGGCCAACACCAAGGTGATCACGACGGCGAATTCGATGGTGCAGGATCTCTTGAACGTGTTGCGCTGATCGGCGCGTGACGTAACCAAAGGCGGCTAGTGATATGGGTTTGAGTTCAGCCCTCGCCAGTGCGATGAGCGGTCTGCGTGCCAACCAGGCCGCGCTCTCGATCGTCTCCTCGAACGTCGCCAACTCGCAGACGCCGGGTTACGTCGTCCAGAGGCCGAACCAGATCGAGGTCACCACCGGCGATTTCGGCTCGACGGCGATGACGACCGGCGTCAGCCGGGAGCTCGACACCTTTGTGCAGAACCAGCTGCGCACCGAGACCGGCGGCAGCGGTTACGCCGACCAGATGGCCAACATCCTGAAGCAGCTTCAGAGTGTCTACGGCACGCCCGGCAACAGCGGCACGCTCGAAACCGCGCTGAACAAATTCACCACGGCGTTGCAGGCGCTGTCGACCAGCGCCGGCTCGTCGTCGGCGCAGACGGTTGCCCTCGGCGCGGCGCAGGCGTTGGCGAAGCAGCTCAACGTCACCACCAACGGCATCCAGTCGCTGCGCTCCAACGTCGAGCAGGATCTCGGCACCTCGGCACAGCAGGCCAACGCGGCGATGCAGCAGGTCGCCGACATCAACACCAAGCTTCAGGGCTTGTCGGCAAACGACCCGTCCGCCGCGACGCTGATGGACCAGCGCGACCAGGCCATCAACACGTTGTCGAAATTCGTCGACGTGCGCGTTACCACCGACGGTTCGAACCAGGCCAACATCTATACGACCACCGGCGTCCAGCTGGTCGGCGCCGGGCTCGCCTCGCAATTCTCCTTTGCCTCCGCCGGCGCGCTGTCGGCGACCTCGCTCTACAACGCCGACCCGGCCAAGTCCGGCGTCGGCGCGCTCAACATCAAGCTGCCGAACGGGTCGCAGGTCGACGTCGTCGCCAACAACGTGGTCTCCTCCGGCCAGATCGCGGCTGATCTCAAGCTGCGCGACCAGACGCTGGTGCAGGCGCAGAACCAGATCGACCAACTCGCCGCGACGATGTCGAGCGCGCTGTCGGACAAGACCACGGCCGGCAGCATGGTCTCGGGCCCGCCGGCCGGATTCGATCTCGACCTTGCCGGTGCGCAGCCGGGCAATACGGTCAACATCACCTACAAAGACACGGCGACCAACACCCAGCGCCAGATCACGCTCGTCAACGTGACCGACCCGGCGGCGCTGCCGCTCCAGAACGCCACCAATGCCAACCCGATGCGGGTGGGCGTCAATTTCTCCGGCGGCATGAATGCGATCGCCGCTGCGCTCAACACCGCGCTCTCAGGCTCGCACCTGACGTTCTCCGCCGCTCCGTCGCCGGCGACGGCCACGACGCTGCGGGTGACCGATGACAATACCGGCCTTGCCCAGGTCAATTCGGCCTCGACCACCAAGACGATCTCGTCGCTGACCTCGGGCAGCCCGCAGCTGGCGGTGTTCACCGACGGCGGGCAGGCGCTCTACACCGGTGCGATCACCGCCTCGGGCTCGCAGATGACCGGCCTTGCCGGGCGCATCGCCGTGAACACGCAGCTGGTCAGCGATCCCACACGGCTGTCCGTCTACAACACGTCGCCGGTGACGCCCGCCGGCGACACCACGCGCTCGGACTATCTCTATTCGCAGCTCACCAATGCGGTGTTTTCCTATTCGCCGACGACCGGCCTCGGCTCGGCGAACCAGCCCTTCACCGGCAGCGTCTCGAACTACCTCCAGCAGTTCCTGAGCATCCAGGCCAACGCCTCGACCCAGGCCACCCAGCTCCAGCAGGGCCAGAGCGTCGTGGTCTCGACGCTCCAGGCCAAGTTCGACTCGACCTCCAGCGTCAATCTGGACTCGGAGATGTCGAACCTGATCCAGCTCCAGAATGCCTATGCCGCCAACGCCCACGTGATGTCGGTGGTGCAGAGCATGATGAACACGTTGATCCAGGCTCAAGTGTAACCAGTACAGGGTTCTGAAAGATGTCGATCAGCAGCATCAACTACTCCTCGTCGGTCCTCGGCGCGCAGATCCGCAACATCAATCAGCAGCTTACCGACCTGTCGACGCAGCTCGCGACCGGCAAGCTGTCGCAGAACTATTCCGGGATGGGCACCAACGAGGGCTTTGCGATCGCCGGGCGCTCGCAGCTCTCCAACATCGCCGCCTATACCGACACGATCACGAACGTGAACGTGAACATCAACCTCGCCAATACCGCGCTCCAGTCGCTCACGACGATCCGCAACACGGTGCAGACCGGCTCCGCAAGCACCGCGCAGGATCTCAACGTCAACGGACAGACCGTCGCGCAGAACACGGCCGCTTCGCAATTCGGCTCGATGGTCGGTGTTCTCAACACGCAGTCGGGCAACCGCTATCTGTTCTCCGGGACGGCGTTCAACACGCAGTCGGTTGCCAATGCCGGCGACATCATCAACGGCACGACCACGCAGGCGGGCTTCAAGACCGTCATGGCGGAACGCCAGGCCGCCGACCTCGGTGCCAACGGCATGGGACGGCTGGTGCAGACGCAGCCGACGCCGAGCTCGGTGCGGGTATCCGAGGACGTCGCCGGATCGCCGTTCGGAATGAAGATCGCGGCGGTGTCCTCGACGCTGACGGGTGCGACGGTCACCGGCCCGAGCGGCTCGCCGGTGTCGTTCTCGGTCGATCTCAACGGCCTCAACCCGAACGACGGCGACAAGCTGAGCGTCCAGTTCACGCTGCCGGACGGCACCACCGGGCAGGTCGACCTGACCGCGTCCTCGGCCACGCCGACGCCGATCGGCAGCTTCGCGATTGACGCGACGACTCCCGGCAACACCGCCACGAATCTTAACACGGCATTGAACACCGCGATCACGAAGCTCGCCAACACCTCGCTTGTCGCGGCATCCGCGATCACGGCTGGCGACAATTTCTTCAACACCGCAAGCTCCGCGATCGGTGCGCCCGTCAACAACCAGGCGGCCCCGCCGGCTCCGATCAGCGGAGCAACGGCGCTGTCCGGCGCGAGCCCCTCGAATTCGATCTCGCCGGGCTTCGCCGCCGGCGACACCATCACCGTGAACGGCACCACGCTGACCTTCGTTAATTCGGGCGCGACCGGCAACCAGCTCAATGTCGGCGACAGCATCCAGACGCTGATGAGCAAGATCGACCAGATCACGGGCACGTCGAAGCCTTCGACCGTGCATGGCGGCTCGATCACGATCAACACGGACGACGCGGCGAGCCTCAACATCACGACCTCGAACTCGGGCGCACTCAACGCGCTCGGTTTCGGCTCGACCCCGGTCACCGCGACGCAGCCGCCATTGCGTGTCGGTTCTTCACCGGCGAGTTCGGCGACGACGCTGGTCAACGGCTCGGCCAATACCGTGAAATGGTACACCGGCAATGACGGGCCCGGCTCGCCGCGCTCCACGGCGATGGCGCGGGTGGATGATTCGGTCACGGTGCAATATGGCGCGCAGGCCAACGAGGACGCGATCCGCCAGCAATTGCAGGCGATCGCCGTGTTCGGGACGTTCTCGACCTCGCCGACCAGCCAGTATGCGGGCGGGCAGGTCTCCGCGCTGAGCCTGCGGGTGACGCAGTCGCTGACGAAGCAGCCCGGCCAGCAGCACATCGAGGACATCCAGACGGACCTCGCGATGGCCCAGAACACGATGAAGGACGCAGGCACGCGCCAGACCCAGGCCAAGGCGCAGCTCCAGTCCATCATCGACCAGGCGGAATCGGCCTCGCCGGATCAGGTGGCGAGCGAGCTCCTGTCGCTGCAGAATGCGCTTCAAGCGTCCTACCAGGTTACCTCGAAACTCGCGCAGCTGTCGCTCGTCAAGTTCCTGTAACGGCGCATTAAGACGCCGTTAACCATGCCTCTTTACCTTTTGGTGAGGAGTTGAGCGGGGCGGGGGCCGTCGATGTCGGACAAGATGCAGCTGGTGGTGGCCACGCCGTGCTTCGGCGGGCAGGTCTCGAGCATTTATGCGAGCTCGATCTTCGCGCTCCAGCGCGCCGTGCACGGCATGTCCAACCTCGAGCTCAAGGTGGTCTTGCGCGACGGCGACGCGCTGATCACGCGCGCGCGGGCCAATCTGGCCGCGATGTTCCTCGACGATCCAAAGGCGACCCATTTCCTGTTCATCGACGCCGACATCGGCTTCAAGCCCGAGCAGGTGTTCCGGCTGATCGAATGCGGCGCGGATGTCGTCGCCGGCTGTTATCCGATCAAGCGGGTCAACTGGGACAAGGCGAGGCGGGCGATCGAGTCCGGCCGCACAGATGTGCCGGCGGCCTCGCTCGATTATGTGCTCGAGATCGAGGATCCCGACCGCATCGTGGTGGTCAACGGTTTTACCCGCGTGCGCTACGCCGGCACCGGCTTCCTGATGATCCGCCGCCACGTGCTGGAGGCGATGTGCCGCCATCCCAACTATGTCGGTCTGCAATTCTTTCGCGAGCATTCGCACGATACGCTGGCGGCGAGCCAGAACCGCTTCGCGCTGTTCGAATGCATGATCGATCCGGCGACGGGGACTTATCTTTCCGAGGACTTCGCCTTCTGCAAGCGCTGGACCGACATCGGCGGCGAGATCTGGGCCGACATCGAGAGCTCGCTGGATCACGTCGGGCCGTCGGTGTTCCACGGCGACATCGCCTCGCAATTCGCAGCCGCGACCGCGGCAGCTGCCGATGCGGCGTGAGCCTTCCGGGATGAGCGCCGGCGCATCCGGTCTGTCAGTCCCCGAGCGCACATTCGACGGCGGCTCGCGCTACCGCCTGCGCGATCTCTTCACACCATTGGACACGCTGCTCGTCTCCGGTGGAGATCCGCGGCTGGCGCTCGACGCTGGGGATCGCGTCAACGCCTATGGCTGCGCAGCCTCGCCGGAACCGGAGATCTGGAATTTCGCCTCATCGACGGCATCGACGATCTCGCAACTCGCCTATGACCGCGCCGCGCTGGCGCGCGAAGAGCTGATGCACAGGTGCCTGTTCGACGAGGTCGAGATCGCCTTCGATGCGCGCTGCGAGGACATGCGCGAGGAGTTGCGCGGCCATCTCCAGCTCTCGCCGCGGGTCGACGTCGTGTTCTCGCCGTCTGGCACCGATTCCCAGCTTCACGCCCTGTTCCTGGCGCGTGCGGTGCTCGGCGCCCCGCCAGTGACGATCGTGGTCGGCGCCGACCAGACCGGTAGCGGCACGGCCCATACCGCGCGCGGTCACCATTTCAGCTCCATGACGGCGAGCGGCCTTGCCGTGCGCAAGGATGGCGCGGTTGCCGGACTCGCCGGCGCCAGCGTGACGTTGCCGCTGCTTCGGGCCGGGCCCGGGATCGCGATGCGCGCCGACACCGATGCCGCGGTGCTGGGTGCGATCGAAGCGACGATCGCGCAAGGTGCGCCCGTGCTGCTTCAGATCATGGATTCCTCCAAGCTCGGCTGGCGCGCGCCGGGCGTGGCCTGTCTCGACGAGATCGCGCGGCGCTGGCCGCGCAAGGTTCAGGTCGTCGTCGACGCCTGTCAGGCGCGGCTCGGCCGCCGCCGGCTGCGCTCCTATCTCGACCGCGGCTATATGGTGCTGATCACCGGCTCGAAATTCTTCGGCGGCCCTGCCTTCAGCGGCGCGCTGCTGGTGCCGAAGGGGTTTTCGCGGTCGCTCGACCGGATTGAGGGGATTGCGCCGGGCTTCTTCGACTATGCCGGCCGCTGCGATTGGCCGGTGGCCTGGACGGCGCTGCGCTCACGTTTCGAGCGCCGGCCGAATTTCGGACAATGGCTGCGCTGGGAGGCGGCGCTTGCGGAGATCGGCAGCTACTACGCCGTGCCCGGAGCTTTCCGCGTCAGGGCGCTGGCCCAGCTTGCCGCCGGTATCGACAGCATGATCGCGCTGTCGCCGTCGCTTCAGTCCGTTCCAACGGCAACCGAGAAGACTGCCGATGACGACGAGGAGTTCACGCACGCCACGATCTTTCCGTTCATGCTGCTGCGCGACGGCAAGCCGGTCTCGATGGCCGAGACCAGCGCCGTCCACCGGGCGCTGCGGCGTGACATGAACGACGAAATCAGTGGCAGCGCGGCGGACCGGCAGATCGCCGTCCAGCGCAGCCTGATCGGCCAGCCGGTCCGGCTGGAGCGGCAGGACGATGCGCCGCAAGCCGTGCTGCGCCTCTGCGTCGGCGCCCGGCTCGTGACCGAGGCCTGGTCGCCGGATATGGCGCAGGCGCGACGCAATGTGCAGCACCTGCTCGATCGCATCGCCCATGTCCTGGTGAAGATCGAGCTGCTGCTTGACCGCGGCGCAGCCGCAACCGCACCGGAAAAGTCCGCGTTCGAGGTATGAGATGCAGCATCCAGTTTCCGCGCCGATCGACGTGACCGTGCCGAACTATGCCGACCGCATCGGCTTCGCGCAGCTGACGCGCCAGGCCTTCGAAGGTGTCGATCTGCAGCCACTGCGCGATCAGCTCGTCACGCGGATCACGGAAGGAACGGCGCACGCGGGCGAAGGCCTTGACCTATCGCTGATCGTCCAGCTACTCGGCGACAAGGCGGCGGGGCTGGCGATCCAGTCGGAGGTGCTGACCTTCCATCAATTGTTTCGCACGCCCGCTGCGGCTCCGAAGCCCGGCTTGCGCGTGCTCGCCCTTGCGGCCGACATCGACATGGGCGGCAACACGCCGATCGAATTCCTGCTCGAAGGCTCCGATTTCGAGCTGCTGACGCTCTATGTGACCAAGGATGTCGGCTTGCCTGAAACGTTGCCCGATCACGACGTTGCCATCGTGGTTGCATCCGATTCCGAGGAATGCCGGGAAACACTGGCCGTGATCGAAAAGGCGGCGCCGCGCTGGCCGCGGCCGCTGCTCAATCGCCCCGATCTCATCGGCAACCTCGATCGCGACAAGCTGTATCGGCTGCTGGCGGGCATCCCTGGTCTCGAGATTCCATCGACCATCCACGCGACGCGCGCGCAATTGACGGATCTCGCGCAGGGCCGGGTCGCTTGCGAGGACATCGCCGGCGAATTACGCTTTCCGATGATCGCGCGGCCGCGCGGCACGCATGCCGGTGTCGGGCTCGCGAAGCTCGACGATGCGCCGGCACTCGCGGCCTATCTCGCCGAGCGCAAGGAGCAGGATTTCTTCGTCGCGCGCTTCGTCGATTATGCGAGCCCCGACGGGCTCTATCGCAAATATCGTCTCGCCATGGTCGACGGCAAGCCCTACGCCTGCCACATGGCGATCGCCGATCGCTGGGACATCTGGTATCTCAACGCCTACATGGCGTTCAGCGAGGAGAAGCGGGCTGAAGAGGCCGTCTTCATGCTGGACTTCGACCACGCCTTCGCCGCGCGCCACAAGGCCGCGCTCGACGAGATGAGCCGGCGCGTCGGCCTCGATTATTTCATCGTCGATTGCGCCGAGAACCAAAACCGCGAGCTGCTGGTCTTCGAAGCCGACAACACCGCCGTCGTGCACAACATGGATCCGCCGGTCGTGTTTCCGTACAAGCCGCCGCAGATGCGCAAGATCTTTGCCGCGTTCACGGCGATGCTGTCGCGGCACGCAGGAGAGGGCAAGGCGAGCGCAGCATGAACGAGATCATCCGCAACGCGCAAAGCTCCGTCGCGCAGGCTTCGCTCGATCCGCAGGACTGGAGCGAATTTCGCACGCTCGCCCATCGCATGCTGGACGAGGCGATCGACGGCATCGCCAATGTCCGCACGCGGCCGGTGTGGCAGCCGATTCCCGACGGCATCCGCGCGGCATTGAAGGCCGACGTGCCGCGCGAGGCGAGCGACCTTGCCGATGTCTATCGCGAATTCGCCGAGCATGTCGCACCCTATGCGACCGGCAATGTCCATCCCGGGTTCATGGGCTGGGTGCATGGCGGCGGCACCGCGGTCGGCATGCTCGCGGAGATGCTCGCAGCTGGCCTCAATGCCAATCTCGGCGGACGCGATCACATGCCGATCGAAGTCGAGCGCCAGATCGTCGCGTGGATGCGGCGCCTGTTTGATTTCCCGGAGAGTGCGAGCGGCATCTTCGTCACGGGCACGTCGATGGCCAATTTGATGGCGGTGCTGGTGGCGCGCACGAGCGCGCTCGGCACGCTGGCGCGGCAGCACGGCATCGGCAATGACGGCGCGCTGCTCACGGCCTACACGTCGCGGGCCGCGCATGGCTGTGTCTCCAGGGCGATGGACATCGCCGGGATCGGCACCGATGCGCTGCGCAAGATCGATGTCGATGCCGATCATCGCATCGACGTCGCTGCGCTGCGGACGCAGATCGCGATCGATCGCGAAGTCGGCTTCAAGCCGTTCCTGGTGGTCGCTTCCGCCGGCACGGTCGATATCGGCGCGATCGACGACCTCAAGGCGATCGCTGCGCTGTGCCGCGAGGAAGGAATCTGGTTTCACGTCGATGGCGCCTTCGGGGCGCTCGCGATCTTCTCGCCCGAGCTCGCGCCCATGCTCGGCGGCATGGAGCTCGCCGATTCCATTGCGCTCGACTTCCACAAATGGGGGCAGGTGCCCTACGACGCCGGCTTCCTGCTGGTGCGCGACGGCGAGCAGCACCGGCAGGCCTTTGCGCAGCCGGCGGCCTATCTGCGCCGCGAGGCGAGGGGGCTTGCGGCGGGTGCAGTCTGGCCCTGCGATCTCGGCCCCGACCTGTCGCGCGGCTTCCGCGCGCTGAAGACCTGGTTCACGCTGAAGACGTTCGGCACCGACCGGCTGGGTGCGGTGATCGCGCGAAGCTGCGCGCTGGCGAAGTATCTGGAGACGCGCGTGCTGGCCGAGCCGCGGCTGGAATTGCTGGCACCGGTGAACCTCAACATCGTCTGCTTCCGTTACCGCGCCGACGATGCGGTCAATCGCGAGATCGTCGCCGATGTCCAGGAGTCCGGCGTTGCGGCGCCCTCGAGCACGACGCTGGACGGCAGGTTCGCGATCCGCGCTGCCATCGTCAATCACCGTACCGACGAGACGGACATCGACGCGCTTGTGGCCGCGGTGCTCGAGTTCGGCGCGCGGCGGACCGGCGGTGGTCTGATCGAGGTCGAGGCGCCGCCGCTGGCGGCGCAGTGACCAGGAGCGCAGCCGAAACGACAACGGCCCCGGAGATGATCCGGGGCCGTTGTCATTTGGGCAGGTTGATGCGTGCCGATCAGGCGGCCGAGCTGACGTCGCCCTTGGGATGCGTCGCTTGGTACTGGTCCCGCAGCTTCTCTTCATAGGCGATCAGCTTGCGGGCATCCTTCAGCGCCCGGTAGAGATCGCCGCTCATGATGTTGTTGTTGATGCTTTCGATGATCGGCCAGGCGCTCGGCACCGCGGTGACGATGTCGCGCACCAGGTTGAAGTAGGTGCCGTGCTGGCTCTGCGGATCCGGCGAGATGTACATGAGCTGGACCGCGAGATAGACGAGCTTGGCCGGCGTGTCGGCGGTCTCCGGCGTGAGGATGTCGCGCTCGCGCAGGATCGGCACGTTGTCGCCGTCGATCAGGAGGCGGGCGCGCTGGTCGGTGTTGGTGATCACCGAATTGCCGACGATGATGCGTTCGTGCGGTTTGAGCTCAACCTTGAGAGCCATGCCTGTTCTCCATCAACCCTTTTACAACGATCCGTCGCGGCGTTCGTGCGATGAGGGCGATCGTTCGTGATTTGGAGCCGATCCTTGCGCAACATGGTTAACAGGTCGTAAACGACGGCGCCGGGGACGGAAAATGCAACAATTTCAAGGCCGATAGCGGCATGTCCAGCCGTCTGCCGCGGCCTCGAAGGGGGCTTCCGGCGTCGCGGCGGGAAAAACTGCGGGTTTCATTTCACGGATTGTTAGAGGCTTGGACGCACGGTCCGGCGGTCGTCTGATCAATTGGTCAGATAGGACGCGTAGCTACCAGAAAGGTAACAGTATGTCCGTCGTTCTCTCCGCATCGGTTCGCCAGAACCTGCTCTCCCTCCAGTCCACCGCCGACCTCCTCGCCACCACCCAGTCCCGTCTGTCGACTGGCCGCAAGGTGAACTCGGCTCTGGATAATCCCACCAACTTCTTCACCGCCCAGGGCCTTGATAACCGCGCCAGCGACATCGGCAATCTGCTCGATGGCATCGGCAACGGCGTTCAGGTTCTCCAGGCAGCCAACACCGGCATCACCTCGCTGCAGAAGCTGGTGGACAGCGCCAAGTCGATCGCCAACCAGGTGCTGCAGAGCCCGACGGGCTACTCCACCAAGTCGACCGTGACCTCGACCGCCATCACCGGCGCGACCGCCAGCAACCTGCTGGGTACCGCTTATACCAACAGCACCGTCGCCGGCACCGCCGTGCTGAACGACAACACCGGCACTGCGGTCAACATCACCGCTTCCACCCAGCTGGTTGGCACCGCGGGCGCGACGTCCGACGACCTTGCTACGGCCATCACCAACGGCTCGGTCCTGACGGTCAACGGCAAGAACATCACGTTCTCGACCGCGCAGACCACTTCGACCACCGACACCGCCGGCAACGTCACCATCGGCATCGGCACGGGCAGCACCTTGACGGTGCAGAGCGTGCTGAGCGCGATCGACGGCATCACCGGCACCGGCACCGCCTCGACCGTCGCGGCTGGTAAGCTCACGCTGAGCACCGGCACGACCTCGGATCTCACGATCGCGGGTTCGGGCAACGTGCTCGCCGCGCTCGGTCTCACGGCCGGCACCACCGCCCGCGTCCCGCCCGCCATCTCGGGCCAGACGCTGACGATCGCAGCCACCGGCGGCGGCACGCCCACCAGCATCACCTTCGGCACCGGCACCGGCCAGGTCTCGACGCTGAACGGGCTCAATTCGGCGCTGGCGGCCAACAACCTGCAGGCCTCGATCGACTCGACCGGCGTGATCTCCATCACGACCACGAACGACGCGGCCTCCTCGACGATCGGCACGCTCGGCGGCTCGGCCTTTACCGCCACCGGTCCGTTCCACAGCGCTGCCATCGCGGCTCCGGTTGCCGATCCGACCTCGCAGACGCAGCGTGCAGGCTTGGTTGCGCAGTACAACAACGTGCTCGCGCAGATCAACACGACCGCGCAGGATGCCTCCTTCAACGGCGTCAACCTGCTCAACGGCGACACGCTGAAGCTGACGTTCAACGAAACCGGCAAGTCGACGCTGAGCATCACCGGTGTGACCTTCAACACCGCGGGTCTCAACATCTCGACCCTCGCCTCGGGCACCGACTTCCTGGACAACGCTTCGGCCAACAAGGTCCTGACCTCGCTCAATGCCGCCAGCAGCACGCTGCGTTCGGAAGCATCGACGCTGGGTTCGAACCTGTCGGTCGTGCAGATCCGTCAGGACTTCAACAAGAACCTGATCAACGTCCTGCAGACCGGTTCGTCAAACCTGACGCTGGCCGACACCAACGAGGAAGCGGCCAACAGCCAGGCGCTGTCGACCCGCCAGTCGATCGCGGTCTCGGCGCTGTCGCTGGCCAACCAGTCGCAGCAGAGCGTGTTGCAGCTCCTGCGCTGATACGCGACGAAAATCGTCAAACAAGGCATTACGGCGGGGCTTTTGCCCCGCCGTTTTTTTGCGCGTGACGCGGCGTGAGCCGGGTTTCAGGGAACCCTGGCCGGTTAATACCTTGTTAACCCTGTGGCTTAAGCCGCCATTAACCTTAATTTAAAGGAGTGCGTCTAGAACTAGACAAAAGCCCATTTGCCAGACCGGCGGGCTCCGATCCGTACGCGTCGCGCTCCAAGAGGAAGATCTGCCAATGTCCAACATCGTTCTCTCGGCATCAGTCCGCCAGAACCTGTTGTCGCTGCAGTCGACAGCCGACCTGCTCGCTACCACGCAAGGACGCCTTTCGACCGGCAAGAAGGTGAACACGGCGCTTGATAACCCCACCAACTTCTTCACCGCACAGGGGCTCGACAATCGCGCCAGCGACATCAGCAATCTCCTGGATGGCATCAGCAACGGCGTGCAGGTGCTGCAGGCCGCCAACACCGGCATCACCTCGCTGCAAAAGCTGGTCGACAGCGCCAAATCGATCGCCAGCCAGGTACTGCAGAGCCCGACGGGGTACTCGCCCAAATCCAACGTGACGTCGGCCGCGGTCCCCGGTGCGACCGCCAACAACCTGCTGGGCACGGCATACACCAACAACACGGTCACCGGCACCGTCGTCAACAATGACGATACGAGCGGCGCGGCGCCGATCACGGGCGCGACCAAGCTGGTCGGTACCGCCGGTGCAGGTTCGGACGATCTCGGTACGACCATCACCAACGGTTCGGTCCTGACTGTCGACGGCAAGACGATCACCTTCTCGACCGCGCAAACCACCTCGACCACCGACTCGTTCGGCAACGTCACGATCGGCATCGGTGCGGGCAGCACACTCACGGTGCAGTCGGTACTGAGCGCGATCGACGGCATCACGGGTACGGGCACGGCCTCGACAGTTTCCGGCGGCAAGCTCGTGCTCAGCACCGGCACGAGCCAGGATCTGGCGATCTCCGGCTCGGGCAACGTGCTCACGGCGCTCGGCCTCACTGCCGGCACCACCGCCCGCGTTCCGCCCCCGCTCAGCGGCAAGACGTTGACGATCGGTCCGACCGGCGGCGGCACCGCCACCAGCATCACCTTCGGTGCCGGCGTCGGGCAGGTTTCCACGCTCAATCAACTCAACGCGGCGCTGGCGGCGAACAACCTGCAGGCAACGATCGACACGACCGGTCATCTCAACATCGTGACCTCCAACGACTCGGCGTCCTCGACGATCGGCGCAATCGGCGGCACGGCCGCGGCGAGCGGCCAGCCCTTCTATGGCCTGATCGCGCAGGCGCCCACCGTCGACCCGGATTCGCAAGCCACGCGCGCCAATCTGGTCGGGCAGTACAACAACGTGCTCGCGCAAATCAACACCACGGCGCAGGACTCTTCCTACAACGGCGTGAATCTGCTGAACGGCGATACGCTCAAGCTCGTGTTCAACGAAACCGGGCGTTCGACGCTGAACATTCAGGGCGTCACCTTCAACGACGCCGGCCTCAACCTTGCTCCCTTGACCTCGGGCGTTGATTTCCTGGACTCGAAATCGGCGAACGCTATTCTGACTTCGCTCAACTCGGCCAGCACCACGCTGCGTGCCGAGGCGTCGACGCTCGGTTCGAACCTGTCGATCGTGCAGATCCGTCAGGACTTCAGCAAGAACCTGATCAACGTGCTGCAGACCGGCTCGTCGAGCCTGACGCTTGCGGACACCAACGAGGAAGCGGCCAACAGCCAGGCGCTCTCGACGCGTCAGTCGATCGCAGTCTCCGCGCTGTCGCTCGCCAACCAGTCGCAGCAGAGCGTGCTTCAGCTCCTCCGCTAACCGCGACGCTGACGTACACGATGAATCATTCAACGGCGAAGCCTAGGCTTCGCCGTTGTTTTGAGCGAGATCGCTAACTGTCGATTAGCTCAGATCAGCGCATGATGGATGCAATCGTTTACAGTGCGCGCACTCGGATTTAGCCTTGAGGTGAAGGTGGATGCCGCGACCCGTACTTGTCCGGAGCTCGTCCGCACTCTCACGTAAGCAAATCTTAAGCGGTGCTGCCTAGGGTTGGGAAAGAAATCCTTAAGCCTGTACAACGGGCGAGGAAACCTCCAGGGTGATCGATGTCGAGTTCTGCTGCTTCGGCCTACGCGCGTGTAGCCACGACCACTGCGTCTCCTCGCGATATCGAGGCGCAGACGCTCCTGAAGGCCGCCAACAAGCTGCAGGACGCCATCAACAGTGCCGATCCCTTCAACGAGCAGACGACGCAGGCGTTGATGTTCAACCGCAAGCTCTGGACCATCTTCCTGAGCGAGGCGATGCGCGACACCAATCCGCAGCCGCTCGACGTTCGGCAGAGGATCGCCAACATCAGCGTGTTCGTGCTGAGCCAGACTGCGGCGCTGCTGATGAGCCCGCAGCTCGATCACTTCCGCCCGCTGATCGAGATCAATCGCAATATCGCCGCCGGTCTTTCGGGACGGTCGTAACGCGACCGGTTCGAGCGACCTCGATACGGCCGTCGCGACCCGCGGCGTAAACGTCAGGCGCTGCGATCGGTGCTGAGTGGACGCGGGGGCTCGGACTTCATGTCCAGTGCGTGGAAATAGGCCCGCCGCCGCAGCATCGCTTCGTCCGGAAACTGATCGACAACCGCATCGGTCCTTTCGTTCACGACCTGGAACACGAAGGACGCGGCGGGCTGGTTGAAAACGACCTGGCGTGAAACGCTGTCGTTGGTGCTCTGCAAATCATTGCGCGTAGCCGCGCTCGTATCGCTCGCGGCGACCGTCTGGCTCACCGGCAGATCAGTTTGCACGGCCTCGTTCGCCGCCGCATTGGACGTCGTTATGATCTGCACGGGGGCCGGTATCCCCACCGGCCTGATGCTGAAATCTGTACTCATGGCAGCCTCCTGGTTGCCTCGTCTGAGTCAAATCCCAACCCCTCTCAATACGCAACCATGGAACACCAGGATTGAAGACCGGGTAAGCAAACGTGCCTAACCGCGCGACGATATCGCCGCGCGGTTTTTCGTAAAATTGCGGGGAGTTTTCGCGCACGCTCAGAGCGAGCGGCTGACCGCGAGCGGGGTGATGTGGCGTGGGCCTGGAGCCGCGCGGCGTCCCGCCGCCGTGTAGGTGTTGGGCACGTTGCGCTTCTGGATCTCGGCGTTGACGCCACGCACCACGCTCTCGGAGACGGCGTGTGCGGTCGCGAGCACGGTGAGATTGACCTGGAGCATCGCGCGGAACGCATCGTGGTGCCGATGCAGCGTCGAGAGCAGCTCGGGCGCGGATTTCGCGAGCTGGGCCTGGTTCGTCTTCAGTTCGCTGACGGCGCTGACATAGTTGCGCGACAGCTCCTGCTTCTTGCTCTCGAGCGTCATCGCTTCGCGGACCTGGCCGGCGCGGACGAGCTCGGTCTCGCGCTCGACCAGTCCGAGCAGGGCGTTCATCGCATCCATCAGCTGCTCCGCGACCTTGCGCGCCTCGGCGTTGCCGGGTGCGGTGTTGGGGCGCTGCGCTTGCACCGGCTGACGTGAGGCGTTGAAATGGTTCATCTTGGTTGACCTTATGCCGTGCGGATCGTTTTCGCCTGCTGCATGATGAGGGTGCGGTAGACTTCGGTGGCGACACCGACGCCACCGGCCTTGGCGAAGTTCTTGGAATATTGCTCGGTCAGCATCGAACGCCACACGCCGGTGCCCGGGGTGTCGCCGAACGGGCCTTCGCCCTTCAGGCCCGAGGTCATCTGCGAGAACATGCTGTTGAGGAACATCGCCTCGAAATCGGTGGCGGTCTTCTGCGCCTTGGCTTGCTGCTGCGGCGAGACCTTCTGCAACGCGGCGGCGAGCTCGAAGTCGGGCCGGCCGTTGCGGCTCTCCACCGAGAAGGCCGAGGAGGTGACGACGTGCGGGGTGTTGATCATGCTGGTCTGCATCACATCACCTCGATGTCGGCTTCGATCGCGCCGGCGGCCTTGATCGCCTGGAGGATGCTGATGAGGTCGCGCGGGCCGATGCCGAGGCCGTTGAGGCCGTCGACGAGCTGCTGAAGCGAGACGCCGTCCTTGACGACGGCGAACTTCTTGCCGTCCTCGACGACGCTGACGCCGGTGCGCGGCGTGACCACGGTGCGCCCGCGTGACAGCGGGTTGGGCTGGCTGACCTGCGGGCTCTCGGAGATGGTGACGGTGAGGTTGCCTTGCGCCACCGCGACGGTTGCGACGCGAACGTCGCGGCCCATCACGATGATGCCGCTGCGTTCGTCGATGACGATCTTGGCGGCGAGATCAGGATCGACCTGGAGCTGCTCGATCTCGGTGAGGAAGGCGACGACGTTGCCCTTGAACTCCGGCGGGATCGAAAGCTGCACCGTCGAGGGATCGATCGGTTCGGCGGTCTTGACGCCGAGATAGTCGTTGATCGCAGCCGCGATCCGCTTGGCTGTGGTGAAGTCGGCGTTGCGCAGCGCGAGCCGCACGTTCGGCAGCCGATTGAGCGCGAACTCGATCTCGCGCTCGATGATGGCGCCGTTGGCGATGCGGCCGACGGTCGGAACGCCGCGCACGATTTTCGCGGCTTCGCCTTCGGCCTGGAAGCCGGAGATCGCGAGCGAGCCCTGTCCGACCGCGTAGACATTGCCGTCGGCGCCGAGCAGGGGCGTGACCAGCAGGGTGCCGCCGCGCAGATCCTTGGCGTCGCCCAGCGCGGAGACGGTGACGTCCATGCGCGTGCCCTGGGTGGCGAAGGCCGGCAGATTGCCCGTGACCATCACGGCGGCGACGTTGCCGGTGCGGATGGTGGCGCCGCGGATGTTGACGCCCATGCGCTCGAGCATCGCTTGCAGCGACTGCTTGGTGAAGGGGATGTTGTTGAGCGTATCGCCGGTGCCGTTGAGGCCGACGACGAGGCCGTAGCCGATGAGCTGGTTCTGCCGCACGCCCTCGATATTGGCGAGGTCCTTGATGCGCGATGTCGCGCTTGCAGACGTGACCGAGAGCGCCAGCGCTGACAGCGCGGCGCAGGCCACCCCAACAATCCTCACCCAACGAACGCCTGGCATCCTCTGCTCCCCGAGGCTCCTCACATCTCGGACCATCCACGACACTCCCATGACGAGCTGGTCCGACGCTTTCCTTGCGAGTGCTGTGCCAACGCGGGGCAGCGGGGTTATGCGATTGAATAGGTTGAATAAACCTGTTTCCACCGGTGTCAGGGAGCGTTCTCCCTGAGGAGCGAAACTGCCGCCTGTCGGCAGATTTTGCCGGGCCGTTTACGCGCCGTTAACCATAAGACGGCGAAGGTGACGGCATCGATCACCCGGATTCCTGCGATGCGCATCTATGGACCGAACGGCACCACGCTTGGTACGCCGGCCAGCCAGGCCAGGCGGACGAGCTCCGGCACCTTCGTGCTGCCCGACACCTCGCCGGCGCAGGAGACGCGGGGCGCTGCCGCACCGAAGGCCGCCGCGAACATCGACGGGCTGCTCGCACTGCAAGGCATCGAGGAAGATCCGGTCGAGCGCCGCAAGCGCTCGGTCGCCCGTGGCAGGACCGCGCTCGACGTGCTCGACGATCTCAAGATGGGACTACTGTCCGGGAATCTTGACGCCTCGACCGTGATGCGGCTGCGCGATGCCGCGGCGAACCTGAAATCATCCTCGGGCGATCCTGGTTTGGATTCCCTGCTGTCCGAGATCGAGCTGCGCGTCGAGGTCGAGCTGGCCAAGGCCGGGCAGGCTTAGGCCGCTTCGTCCTTCTGCTGCGTGTCGTAGCGGCGCTGGGCGGCGAGCACGTCCTTCAGGTTCTGCTCGGCCCAATCGCGCAGGGGATCGACGGCGGCCGCGAGCGTCACCCCGAGCTGCGTGATCGAATACTCCACCGTCACCGGTACAGTTGCGATGGCGTGACGCTTGATCAGGCCGTCGCGCTCGAGCGACTTGAGAACCTGGCTCAACATCTTCTGCGAAATGCCTTCAATCGTTCTGCGCAACTGATTGAAGCGCATCGGCTCCTCGCGCAGCAGCAGCAGGATCAGCACCGCCCATTTGTCGCCGACGCGGTCGAGGATCTGGCGCGTGGGGCAGTTCGCAGCATAGACGTCTGGCTTCATCGTCAACTCCTCACGATCCGTTTGGCCCCTTGCCGGCTCGTGCGCCGGTGACGGGTCCCGGTTACTCTTGCGTAATCAGGTAAGCACAAAGTGCTCTCTTAACACCAGCATCCCTTGCGATATCTAGTAACCGATAGTTACCAAAAGAAGCAAAGGAGCCTTCCATGAAAATCGCAGTCGCCGGCGCCTCGGGCCGGGCCGGGTCGGAGATCACCAAGGAACTGTCGCGCCGCGGCCATGCCGTCACGGCAATCGCCCGGAACCCCGAGAAGATCGCGACCCTGCCGAACGTCACGTCCACCAAGGGCGACGTGCTCGACCAGGCCGGCCTTGCCAGGCTGTGGGCCGGGCACGACGTCGCCGTGAGTTCCGTGCACTTCCTGGCCAGCGACCCGCTCAAGCTGATCGGCGCGGCGAAGGCGTCCGGCGTTGGTCGCTACCTCGTTGTCGGCGGTGCCGGCAGCCTGGAAGTCGCTCCCGGCGTCAAACTGGTTACAACCCCCGGTTTTCCCGCCCAATACAAGGCCGAAGCGGAGGCGGGCGGGGCTTTCCTTGAGCTGCTGCGACAGGAAAAGGACCTGAACTGGACCTTCATCTCGCCGTCGGCCCTCTTCATCGAGGGGGAACGAACCGGCAAGTTCCAGCTCGGGACCGATCAGCTTCTCGCAGATGCGAACGGGAAAAGCTGGATCAGCTTCGCCGACTACGCCATTGCGCTCGCCGACGAGATCGAGCGGCCGGCCCATCCGAGGCAGCGTTTCACGGTCGGTTACTAGGCCTTCGGCCGCCCCCGGGTTCTCCAGGATAAACCTTCCTGTGCAAGGGCTTGGGGGCGCTAACCGAACGATCAGGGAAATATTGTCTGTCACAGGAGGCCGCTATATAAGCCCGGCTTAACGGACCCCGTTCCGTTGCGAGTCGTTGCTTAGACAGATAGGCCGCCCTTGGAAAAGTTGAAAAACTACCGACCGACCGAAAAAGAGCCTTTCATGAACGACCGGCAGAAGGAGTACTTCCGTTTGAAGCTCCTCGCCTGGAAGGATGAGATCCTCAAAGAGTCCAAGCTCACGCTGCAGGCTCTGCAGGAGGAGAACGTGAACCACCCCGATCTCGCCGATCGGGCATCGTCCGAAACCGACCGCGCCATCGAACTCCGCGCCCGCGACCGCCAGCGCAAGTTGATCGCCAAGATCGACGCCGCGCTCCAGCGTATCGAGGACAACACCTACGGCTATTGCGAGGACACCGGCGAGCCGATCTCTTTGAAGCGGCTCGAAGCCCGGCCCATCGCGACGCTCTCGGTGGAAGCGCAGGAGCGCCACGAGAAACGCGAGAAGGTCTACCGCGACGAATAGAGTCCGAGCCGCAGCGATGCGGCTCTTTGTTTTTGGACTCACGGTGCCGCTTGAGCGCCGTGATCAGCATTTTGTCTGCCGCTTGCCGTGATGCGCATAAGCGCAGGCGCGATCACGAAAAGTGAATCGCGATCAATGGGCTAGAGTCACTTCCTCCGAGCTCACGTAAGTTCGGATGAGAAACAGCCTTCACTTCAGGTGCGGGAGGTTTTGCGAGTCGCATCAACGAGATCGACTCGAAGGCTGAGGCAACGATCCGGCAGCTTCACACATCGCTGCAATCAGGCTCGGCTGCAATCAGGCTTGCTGCGACGCCACAAGGCGCGCATCGCCATAAAGCCTGGACCAGCTCAATATTTCCTTAAACGCCGGCAACAGGCCGTAGGCCGCATTCGTCAACTCGTACTCGACTCTTAAGGGTTTCTCCGCGAAGACGGTTCGCGACACCAGGCCGTCCTGCTCGAGCTCGCGCAGCTGCGTGGCAGCATGTGCTGGGTGGTGCCGCCGATCGATCGCCGCAACGCGCCGAAACGAACGGCGCCGTTCATCAGCGCAAACAGGATCTCCAGCTTCCACTTGCCACCAAGTGCATGGATGGCGCGCTTGAAGTCGGCGAGCAGGGCAGGGTCGGGGCTGCAATCGCAGTCGCCGTCGCAAACGCTGGTCAGGTTTTCCATATCGGTCTCGAAATCCATTCTACTTGTTCCCCGGGAGATAGTGACCAGATGCGGCCTTGAGCAGGGTGGCGGAACCAATTCGCCCAGCCCGCGCAATGAGGGGAATTCGGCAATGAGCATGGTTCTGGTCACCGGCGGGTCCGGCTTCGTCGGCGTCCATGTCGTCCTGCAGCTTCTGGCCGCCGGCCATCAGGTGCGGACCACGGTGCGCCGCCCGGACCGGCAGGCCGACGTGCTCGCGATGTTGCACGAGGGCGGAGCTGCGTCGCCGGAAAGCCTGTCCTTTTTCACCGCCGATCTCACCGCGGACGACGGCTGGCGCGACGCCGTCGCCGGCTGCGATTACGTGCTCCATGTCGCCTCGCCATTGTCGACCAGTGTTCCCAAGGACGAGAACGAGATGATCATCCCGGCCCGCGACGGCACGCTGCGGGTGCTGCGTGCCGCACGCGAGGCCGGCGTCAGGCGGGCCGTCGTCACCTCGTCGCTGGGCGCGATCGGCTATGGCCATCCGGCGCGCGACAGGCCGTTCGACGAGACCGACTGGACCAATCTCGACGGCGCCGACGTGCAGCCCTACATCAAATCCAAGACGCTGGCCGAGCGGGCGGCCTGGGATTTCGTTGCGCGCGAGGGCGGTGGGCTCGAATTGTCCGTCGTCAATCCCGCCGGCATTTTTGGCCCCGTGCTGGGGCCGGACTTCTCCGGCTCGATCGAGATCGTCAAATCGCTGCTCGACGGCGCCATGCCGGCGGTGCCGCGGGTCTATTTCGGCGTGGTCGACGTGCGCGACGTGGCCGATTTGCACCTGCGCGCGATGACGGCGCCCGAAGCGAAAGGCGAGCGCTTTATCGCGGTCTCCGGTGAGACGATGTCGATCCTCGATATCGCCAGGGTGCTGCGGCGGGAACTCGGACCCAGGGCGCGCCGGGTTCCGCGGCTCCAGGCCCCGGACTGGCTGGTGCGGCTGGCCGCCAACCGGATTCCGCTGCTGCGCGCGGTCGTGCCGATGCTTGGAAGGGTTCGGCATTCCACCAGCGCCAAGGCGAGGTCGCTGCTCGGCTGGCAGGCCCGTTCCAACGACGAGGCGATCCTCGCGACGGCCGAAAGCCTGATCCGGCTTGGCCTCGTCAAGGGCTGAGGCGCCCCGTGGGCCGTCCCTTGGCCCGCGCTTGTCACGCCCCGGCGGGAATGCTGAAGTGCCGACCTCAATTGCGTAGCGTGGGAGCCGGCGCCAATGGACAAGATTCTCAAAGCCGCAAAGGCGATTGCGCTCGCGCGCCGTAACCGCGCGCCGCTCGCGGCCCTGGACCATCCGCCGGCCGACGAAGCCGAGGGCTATCAGGTCCAGCGCGCGCTGCACGATCTGCTGCTGCCGCATGTCGGGCCGCTGGTCGGCTACAAGATCGGCTGCACCAGTCAGGTGATGCAGGACTATATCGGCATCCCGCATCCCTGCGGCGGCGGCGTGTTCCAGAAGGGCGTGCACGAGAGCGGGGCCAAGCTCGCGGCTGCCGACTATGTCCGTGTCGGCGTCGAGTGCGAGATCGCGGTGCGATTGCAGCGCGACCTCGCCGCCGGCGAGGCGCCGTTCACGGCCGAATGGGTCGGCGAGGCCGTCGAGGCCTATCATCCCGCGATCGAGATCGTCGACGACCGCTATGTGAAGTGGGAATCGATGGGCGCGCCGACGTTGATCGCCGACGATTTCTTCGCCGCCGGCTGCGTGCTGGGTGAGGCGGTGCCGCGCTCGTCGGTGCCGGATCTGAAGGCGGTCAAGGGCCGCGCCATCGTCAATGGCGAAGAGGTCAGCCACGGCACCGGCGCCGATGTGCTCGGCCATCCCCACAATGCACTCGCCTGGCTCGCCAACCACCTCGCCGCCGAAGGCAAGGGTCTGCACGCGGGGCAACTCGTGCTGACGGGGAGCCTGGTGAAGACGCTGTGGCTGAAGGCCGGCGACAAGGTGCGGATGGAGCTGGACGGGCTGGGCGTGGTGGAGGCGGAGTTTACGTGAGGCTCCCACGGCAATCCCCGCCGTCAGTCGTCCCAATCGGCTTTACAAAATACATGCGGCCCTCGCCAGGGGAGCTAGCGAGGGCCGCGTAGTACATCGTCGTTCGCGCCTAGGTTCGCGAACACGATGTGGGAGCTCGGGAGAGGCTTAGAAGGGCAACAGCACGTCCATGACCTGCTGACCGTAGCGCGGCTGCTGCACGTCCGTGATCTGGCCGCGGCCGCCATAGGCGATGCGGGCCTGTGCGATCTTGCTGGAATCGATGGTGTTGTCGCTCTGGATGTCTTCGGGGCGGACGATGCCGGCGACGATGAGTTCGCGGATCTCGTAGTTGACGCGGATCTCCTGCTTGCCTTCGACGACGAGGTTGCCGTTCGGCAGCACCTGGGTCACGACCGCGGCGACGTTGGTCTGCAAGGCCTCCGTGCGATTGACCGAGCCCTTGCCGTCGGCGGAGGATGTCGAGTCGGTGGTGAGAAGGCGGCCGGGCAGGATCTTGAGCGGCTGCGTGACCGTCTTGCTGCCGATGAAATCGGTAATCCCCGAATCCTCCTTGGCGGTTCGGCTGCGCTGGGTCTCGTTGGCGATGTTGGCCTTGTCGGTGATGTTCACGGTCACGGTCAGGAGGTCGCCGACATGGGTCGCGCGCTGGTCCTTGAAGAAGGCGCGGCTGCCGTTGCGCCACAATGAGTTCGGATTGTAGGAGGCGACTTCCGGCTTCGGCATCGGCATCTGCACCGGCTTGTAGCCGGGCTGCGTCGTCGGATTGTCGATCGCCGACAATTTCGGTTGCTCGCCGATCTGCGACAGGCGGTCGATCGAGGAGCAGCCGCTCGCCAGCGCGCAAACTGCCAGCAGCAGACCAGAGATCGCGACGCGACGAAGACGGGAAGCCGAACTGAACCTGGACATAACTTACTCTGACTTGGCTGGAGCTTGCGGGACCCGAACTTGCGGAATATGGGCTTGGGCGATCTGAGCAGGAGACGCGGGGGCCTGGACCAGGCTCTGTGCGAGCGCTGCAGCAGCGGCCGCGGGGGTGGGCGTTTCGTCGCGCTTGAGCGAGGAGGTCTGCTCGACCGCAGGCGCCATCGGCGCGGACTGGCTCGCGCCCTGGATCGTCACCTGGCCGCGACCGGTGACAATGCCTGCCAGCGTGCGCTTGGTCTGGAGATTGAGCACGCTCACGGTGTCGCCGTCGGCGCCGCTCTCGAGCGCCTTGCCGCGCGTGGTGAGGTAGATCCCGGGGACCTGGTAGATGACGGTGACGCTCTGGTCGCGCGACACGAAGTCCGGCTTGACGATGTCGGCGACGCGGATCGGCATGCCCGCCCGCATCGGCCGGCGGAGCTGCATGCCGAGCGTGCGCTCGCGCGAGGCGGGCTCGCCGGTGATTTCGGCCTTGGGCCGGCGCTCCAGCGTGATGTCGGATGACTTCAGGAGATCGGCGCGGTCGATGTCGCGCGTCAGCACGGCCACTTCCAGCGTCTCGATCGCGGTGCCGGTGAAGCGCAGCTTGGTCGGCGTCGGATTGTTGTCGTTGTTGATCTCGAAGGCGATGTCGAAACGGCCGTTGCGGGCGTCATAGCGGGTTGCGACTGGCTGGAGCGCACCGGTGTTGGAGGCGTCGAGCCGCATGTCGGCGACGCCGCGGTCGAACGTGACGGCGATGTTGGCGGCTTCCCCAAGGCCGAAGCGGCGCTCGAGCGCCGAGGCCACCGCGGTTTCGAGGTCCTTGTTGGCGAGCGTGCGGGCGAGGCGGCTGACCTGGACTTCCTTGATGTCGCCGGTCATCACGCCGATCACCTGCTTTGCGCGCAGCACCGACAGCACATGTGCGACCGGCAGCGCGCCGGTGGTGCCGAGATCGGGCGAGCGGTAGACCGGGATCAGCGCCGCCGAGCCGGCATTGTCGATGAGATCGCCGACCCGCACCACGTCCGAGGTCACGGTGACGCTCGCGCGCAGCGTCGGCGCTGCGATGAAATCGTCGGCGGCCTGCGCCGGCAGCGCCAGCAGCAGGAGAGCGGAGATCGTGGCGAGGGTGGTGCGGATCATCGTCATTACCTCAGCGGAACAACGCCGTGGTCGATTGCATCATCTGGTCGGCGGCGCTGATGACCTTGGCGTTCATCTCGTAGGCGCGCTGCGCAGCGATCAGGTCGCTCATCTCCGAGACAACGTCGACATTGGCCTGCTCCAGGCTGCCCTGCGTGACCTTGCCGTAGCCTTCGGAGTTCGCGGTGCCGTCCTGCGGCGGGCCGGAAGAGGGCGTCTCGACGAACTGATTGTTGCCGACGGGCTGGAGGCCCGCCTTGTTGATGAAGCGGGTCACGCCGATCTGGCCCTGAACGGCCGACGTCGACGAACCCGGCAGCGTCACCGAGACCTGGCCCTGCTCGTTGACGGCGAGGCCGGAGGCGTTGTTCGGGATGGTGATGGTCGGCTGCACCGGGTTGCCCTGCGCGGTGACGACGCGGCCCTGGTTGTCCATCTGGAAGGTGCCGTCGCGGGTGTACTGGAAGGTGCCGTCGGGCATCAGGATCTTGAAGAAGCCTTCGCCCGAGATCGCGAGGTCGAGGTCGTTGCCGGTCTGCGACAGCGTGCCCTGCGTCATGCTGCGCGGCGTGCCGACGGTCTTGACGCCGCCGCCGATGTCGACGCCGACAGGCACGATGGTGCCCTGGTCCGAGGCCTGCGCGCCGACGCGGCGGACGTGCTCGTAGATCAGGTCCTGGAACGCCGCCGTCTGCTTCTTGAAGCCGGTGGTGCGCAGGTTGGCGATGTTGTTGGAGATGACCTGGACGTTGAGTTCCTGGGCCGCCATTCCGGTCGCAGCGGTGTGGAGCGCTTGCATGTCAGTGATCCCCTAATCAGGCCGGAACGTCGGCGAGCTTCTCGATCGCCGATTTGTGGAGGTCGCTCTGCTGCTGAAGCAGGTTGGCGATGGCGGTGTAGCTGCGCATGACCTCGACCATGCGGCTCATCTCGCCGACCGAGTTCACGTTGGACTTCTCGATGTAGCCCTGGCGCACGGTCGACTTGGTGATGGCCTGCGGGGTCGCGGAGCCTACGTCGTAGAGGTTGGCGCCGAGCTTGGTCAGTTTCGCCGGATCGTCGAACGCAGCCATGCGGATCTTGCCGCGGATCGAGTCGGTCTTGGCGGTGCCCTCGAGCACCGTGACGGTGCCGTCGGGTGCGACGTTGATGTCGTGGTCGGTCGGCTGGAAGGTGATCGGGCCGCCGGTGCCGAGCACGAGGTTGCCGTCGGAGGTGACGAGCTGGCCGGTGCTGTTGAGCGAGAATTTGCCGTCGCGGGTGTAGCGTTCGCCGCCATTGGCCTGCACCGCGAAGAACGCGTTGCCGTCGATCGCCATGTCGAGCGGGTTGTTGGTCGGCTCCATCGGCCCCTGGCCGACGTCGCGGAAGGTGCCGCGGTCCTGCACATAGGAGACCCGGCGGTCGGACGCGATGAAATTGTCCTCACGCGCGTTCGAGTTGAGAAACTCCTCGAACAGCGAATGGTCGGCCTTGAAGCCGTTGGTGTTGGCATTGGCGACGTTGTTGGCGATGACATCCATCTGCCGTTCCAACGTCATCTGCCGTGACAAGCCGATCAGAAGCGCGTTCTGCATCGGAAATCTCCCCTGAGTGAGCCCGCCACCTCGCTCTCCCAAGCGCCTTGGCCGACCCGTGAACAAGACCGCCGGGTTCTCCCAAACCCTCCGGCCTCGGTCCTTTCTTAGCGAAAGCCGTGCCAACTCCAAAAATGGTGTAATTTCAATATCTTGTCTATTTTTGAGAGGTGCGGGAAGGCGGCAGAAAGGTTCTGTTAGCCATGTTTGCCCGGCAGATTTTTCCTAGTGGGGGCCCAATCGAAAGATTCCGTTAACCATTATTACCGTAGCGTTTGCGTGTAAGAGGAGCGCACTGCGCTGGGGCATTTGTATCGCGTCACTGTCTGCCAGGAGGCTTCGCTCTTTCGACCCTTTATGAGATGAGCGAGCCTATCGACCATGGCAGACAATGAAGCGGAAGGCGGCGCAGCCGCCGAAGGCGCGGAAGCCGCTCCGCCGAAGAACAAGCTCAAGCTCATCATCATGGCCGTCGGTCTGCTCGCCGTCCTCGGCGGCGGTGCCGCGACCTGGTTCTTCTTCTTCCGTCATGGCGACGACGAGCATCACGCCGAGGCGGCGCCGCCGCCGAAGCCACCGGCCTTCGTCGACGTGCCCGACATCATGGTGAACCTCGCCGGCGCGCCCGGTGAACGCGTGCAATATCTCAAGCTCAAGATCGTGCTGGAGCTGAAGGAAGAGAAGCAGATCGAGGCGATCAAGCCGACGATGCCGCGCATCACCGACATCTTCCAGACCTATGTGCGCGAGCTGCGCTCCTCCGACCTCAACGGCTCCGCCGGCGTCTTCCGCCTCAAGGAAGAGCTGACCAAGCGCGTCAATGCGGCGGTTTCCCCGATCCAGGTCAGCGCGGTGCTGTTCAAGGAAGTCGTGATCCAGTGAGCATGACGGGCTAGGGATCATGGCAGGCACCGACCAACCAGACCAGGATGCAATTGCCGCCCAATGGGAGGCCTCGCTTGATTCCGAGGATCCCGCGGAGGCCGCGAAGGCTGCTGCCGCAAACGAACTATCCGAGACCATGGCCCTGCAATGGGCGGCCATGGTCGAGGACGGCAGCCGCGATCTCGGCGCCGGCAAGAATTCCGGCGAGCGGGTGCTGTCGCAGGAGGAGATCGACAATCTTCTCGGCTTCGCGGTCGGCGACGTCACGCTCGACGACCATTCCGGCATTCGCGCGATCATCGATTCAGCGATGGTCTCCTACGAGCGTCTGCCGATGCTCGAAATCGTCTTCGACCGCCTGGTGCGGTTGCTGACGACCTCCTTGCGCAATTTCACCTCCGACAACGTCGAAGTCTCGCTCGACCGCATCACGTCGGTGCGCTTCGGCGACTACATGAACTCGATCCCGCTGCCGGCCGTTCTCTCGGTGTTCAAGGCCGAGGAGTGGGAAAATTTCGGCATGGCGGTGGTCGATTCCAGCCTGATCTATTCGATGATCGACGTGCTGCTCGGCGGCCGCCGCGGCGCGAGCCAGCTCCGCATCGAGGGCCGGCCCTACACCACGATCGAGACCGAGCTGGTCAAGCGGCTGGTCGAGGTGGTGCTGGTCGACGCCGAGCAGGCGTTCCGGCCGCTGTCGCCGGTCACCTTCACGATCGACCGGCTCGAGACCAATCCGCGTTTCGCCGCGATCAGCCGTCCCGCCAACGCCGCGATCCTGGTGCGCCTGCGCATCGACATGGAAGATCGCGGCGGCAACATCGAGCTGCTGCTGCCTTACGCGACCATCGAGCCGATCCGGGGCGTCCTGCTCCAGATGTTCATGGGCGAAAAATTCGGCCGCGACACGATCTGGGAGGGCCATTTCGCCACCGAGATCAACCAGGCCGAGATCGCGGTCGATGCCGTGCTCTACGAGGCCGAAATCCCGCTCAAGCAGCTGATGCGGCTCAAGGTCGGCGACACCCTGCCGCTCGACATGCGCGCGGATGCCAACGTGACCGTGCGTTGCGGCGACGTCACCCTGACCGAGGGGCGGATGGGTCGGGTCGGCGACCGCGTCGCGATACGGGTGACGAAACCCCTGCGCAAGCCAAGTACGACACTTGCGATGTTCGAGAAGGTGGACGAGCAGAACAAGATGATGGAGGCCCCATGAACCACTCCCTGGGAATGGCGATCGAGACGCTGGTGGCTATCCTGCTGATGCTGACCATCGTCTACTGTGTCATGCTCAACAAGCGGCTGACGCGGCTGAAGGCGGACGAGCATTCGCTGAAGGCGGTCATCGGCGAGCTGATCACTGCCACCGAGATCGCCGAGCGCGCGATTGGCGGGCTGAAGCTCGCGGTACGCGACGTCAACGAGAACCTCGGCAGCCAGCTGGCGGCGGCGACGCAGATGTCGGACCAGCTCTACAAGCAGCTCGGCGAAGCCGACAATGTGGTGCGGCGCCTGTCCAAGATCGCGATCGCCGCGCGCCCTGCGGCGAGCCCGGAAGCGGCCGCGGTGCCCGCGGCCAAGCCCTCATCGGCGAAGGCGGTGGCGGCTGCGGCCGAAGCCTTCTCCGAGCGCCGACGATCCAACGGCCTTGCGGCATAAAGTCAGGGTATGAAATCCTTTCGTAACATCCGCGTCATTCCAGTCGTCCTGGTCGCCGTCGCAGGGCTCGCCACGCTCAAGGTCGTGGGCCTCGTGATCAATGGCGGCTATGTCTTCGACTACCAGCCGACCCAGATCAAAAAATCCTGGGCGCAGGAGAATCTGAACTTTCCGACGGGGCGCGAAGACCCCGATATCACGGGATCCACCCACGGCGCGCCGAAGGAGGCGCCGAAGCCTGCCGCGCCCGAGACCAAGCCCGAGGGCACCGTGGTCAAGATGGACGAGGCCCAGCCGCAGGTCTCGGCCTCCGAGCGCGCGATCCTGGAGCGCTTGCAGGCACGCCGCCAGGAGATCGAGTCCCGCCAGCGCGAGATCGACATCCGCGAGAGCCTGCTGAAGTCGGCCGAGAAGCGCATCGAAAACAAGGTCGAGGAGATGAAGGCGGTGGAATCCCGCATCTCCGCGACCCAGGCCGAGCAGAAGGCCGCTGAAGCCCAGCGCATGAAGGGCCTCGTGACCATGTATGAGGGCATGAAGCCCAAGGATGCCGCGCGGGTGTTCGACCGGCTCGAGATGGGCGTGCTGATCGAGATCGCCTCGCAGATCGCGCCGCGAAAGATGTCGGACATCATGGGCGTGATGTCGCCGGAGGCCGCCGAGCGGCTGACGGTCGAGATGGCCCGCCGGGCCAATGGTGGCGGCGATCAATCGGCCGCGGCCGGCGATCTCCCCAAGATCGACGGCAAGCCGACGCAAAAGCCGAATTGAAGGCTCCGGAGGCGCGGCGGGCTGCGGCAGCCTGCGCGCAATCGCGCGGTCGTTCGGCCTGTACGCGGCTAGACGCCTTGCGTGTCTAGTGCGCGAACCGCTGTTGAACCCTGGGACCCGTCGCGCTCAGCGGCTTCTCGACGGGAAGGAGGGTCTCGCAGTGCTGCCTGATCAGCGCAGCCTTCGTCGTGCGAGTCACGAGATGAAGGGTGCTGTGGCAGCAGGAACACTCGTATACCTTTAGTGCATAGCCCCGCGCGATTGGAAAGACGGCTACGACCGCTCTTGCCTGGCTACATACAATGCAGTTGGCTTCTCCGCTCATTGATTGCTCCCCCAAAAAAGTTGACCAATCGCATTCGCATCGCAATGATCACATTTGATTCAGAGTCGTTGATGGACCGCAACACCTCTGAGGTTGTGCGAGCCTACTCGGCAACCAAGTACGCAGATCAAACGCGCCGGGGAGTGGGGTGATCGCGAGCTTGATGTCTTTGCCGCACGAAGCTCGTCGGCTCGCGTTGCAGATGCAGCTGAAGCAAGCGGCATCTTCTGAGGCTGCGATGAGTTGACGCGTGCAACTGTGAACTGGAGTACACTGGTGCTGGAGAGTTCGTCCTAGGCTCCCGCCATCGGCAATCAGCCGCGCGGGCGGAAGCCATGAATTACTCGTCCGTAGCAGAACGCGCAATCGAAGCCGTCAATCGGCTGCTCATCGCGGCGATGACGTTGGCCTGGACATCCGCGCTTGACCATCAGCATGCATTGCCGCCGCAAGAAGAGGATGGCGACACTGACGATGTTTGTCCCGAGCGGGACGGCGCCGCCGCATCGGATGGCACCGGAAAACAACACTGAAGATCCAGTTGCCCTGCGGACATCACACGATCAGATCGTGCGGCACGTGGGCGTGAGCCGAGCCTGCGCCGTGAGCCGGATCAATATGCGGCGGGGACGGCTCAGGCATCGACGCCGCCCTGAATCCGTGGACGACGCCAGCATGTTCGTGCTGACCGGACGGGTCCGAAGGATCGTCCCATCCTGCGCTGAGCTCTGAATGGTGGCCATGCAAAGCGCCATCCTTGATGGCGTAGGGTCCGACCGCCGCGTGCCAGGGCACGGGCGCAATGTCACCCGAACCGTCAGAGCCGTGCTGCTTGAAATGAAATGAGTCCCCGAGGTGAACCGAAGCAACTCGAGGAAGGCCGTTCTCGGCTATCGGCTCCCCATGATGATGCTCGCGCAAGTGATTTTCGTGGTGTGACGTCTCGATGGAGTCTGGGCCGGACTCGATGCTTGGGTCGACCGTGGACGGTATGACCGGGCCGCTGTCCTTGGCGGCCACGCTCTCTGAAACGGGCGCGATCCCCTTGCCGTTGTCGAACGGTGTCAACTTGTCGAATACGAACCTATTCTCCGCGACTGCCGTGGGATGAAGCTGGTTGACGGGCTGCACGTGGCTCACCGCGGAGGCCACGTTCCCGCCGGTGGGCGCGTCCGATCGCGTGTTCGTATCGTCGGGCTGAACGAACTGGGTGTGCCCGACCCGGACAACCCGTTCGCAATCGGCATCGAATGTGCACCCGCTCGCCTTCGCAGCTTGCCCGGGCCCGTTTCCGTCGATCAGGGCGGCTCGCTCATGGACGGTTTCGCCTGATGAGGGGCTGGTCGCCGTCGTCGGGCTACCGGTCGCGTCGTTGCCCGCGCCCGGTTCCAGATTGGCCGGCGCGGCTGCCATCGCATGACCCGACGTTTCCAGCGCGAGCATGAAATCCGACGTCTGGACGGTGGAGAAGCCATCGAGATGGACTTCCACCAGGCTGGAATCGCCGATGCTCAGGCTTTGATCCGTCGGATTGACGTAAACGATGGTCTGGTTCGCCGAGCTGTCGTAGAGCCAGGCGATCGTATGTGCGGGCACCGTCGTGCTGGAGGGGTCGAGTGCCAGAACGGAGAGGGTGAGCGCGCCGAGCGCTATCAGGTCGCTCCGCTCAGAGTCTGCCTTGAAGCCAGAGATGATATCAGGGCGCGCTGCACTGGAATTTGACGTCGAGGCAAAGACGAAATGATCGTCTCTGGAGCCGCCGGCAAGAAGGGTCTGTTCGTGCCCGTCCTGAGAGGTGTCGCGACCGCCGTTTGTGCCGATCTTGCCATGATCCGGACTTTCGCCGGAGGCGCCGATGCCATCCGTGTTCGCGTCATGGGTGCTCGCAGCCACCGTCGGACCGGCGGCAAAGGCTCTCGCAGCCGCATTGTCTTCAGGGGGCGCGGTGGCGTGGGGCGGATCGGCGGCATTGAGAGCTGCCGCGTGGCCGAAATGGTCGCGATCGTCGGCGCCGTGGATTGTGATGGCTATGGTCTGTTCCGTCCCATCGATGGTCGTGACCGTGAAGGTGTCGGTCAAAGTCTCGCAGGAAGGAAGCGCCTGCACGGCACAGTTGGTGGTGTCGAGCGTGTAGGTCCACACACCGGCGGCGGTCATCGTGAAAGCGCCGTAGCCGCCCGCGCTCCGGGTCGCACAAGTGACCGGCGTGAATGTGTTCGGCGTGTTGTCGACGTCGGTGTCAGTCAGTCTGCCGCTCGCCGTCGGCTTGCCGTGTTCCCTGCAATCGGGCTCGGTCACCGAGCCGGTGATGCAGCCGTGGATGATGGCCGGATCGTTCGTGCCGTGGATGGTGATCGTCACCACCTGCGCGGTGCCGTCGATGGTGGTCACGGTGAAGGTGTCGGTCAGGGTGTCGTAGACGTTCAGCGCCTGGACGACGCAATTGGTGTTATCGAGCGTGTAGGTCCAGACGCCGTCAGCCGTCATCCGGAAGCAGCCGTAACCGTGGTCGCTCGCCCTTGGCGAGGTCACCGGCGTGAAGCTGTCGGGAGTATTGTCGACATCCGTATCTGCAAGCTTGCCGGTCGCGATCGGAGTCCCGGGCTTCCAACATGCGGCTTCCGTCACGGTGCCGGTCGTCGTCCCGGAAATGATGGCAGCGTCGTTGGAGCCGTTGATCGTGATGGTAATCAACTGCGGGGTCCCGCCGATGCTGGTCACCGTGAAGGTGTCGGTCAGCGTCTTGCCGACGTTCAGAGCCTGCACTGCGCTGTTGGATTGATCGAGCGTGTAGCTCCAGACGCCGTCGGCGGTCATGGTGAAAGTGCCGTAGCCGTGTGCACTCTTCGTCGGGGAATTGACGGCCGAGAAAGTGTTGGCGGGGTCGTCGACGTCGATATCCGAAAGCTTGCCGGTTGTGACAGTTGGGCCGGTTGTGACAGGTGGGCCGGATGCGGCATTGGCGACGCCGCCGGATTCGATTGACAAGCCGGTCGTCGTGCCGGAGATGATCGCCGCGTCGTCGGCTCCGTTGATGTTGATCGTGAAGGCCTGTTGAGCCGAAAGCGACCCGTCGGACACGGTGATCACAAAGCTATCGGTGGTCGGCGTCTTCAGCGCGTTGATCGCGCCACTGTTGGGAACGAAGGCATAGGCGCCAGTCGAGCTGTTCAGATAAAGCGTGCCATAAGAGCTGGTCTTCGATACGTCGTAGATCGCTCCCTCCAGCGCGGTAGCGCCCGTAGCGCCTCCGCTGATGCCGAAAGTCAGCGCGGCGCTGGAGCTGCTGGCGCTGAAGGTTCCCCTCGTTGCGGCGAAGACGTCGAACGCGACCGTGTCGAGTTCAAGCGGTCCCGCCTGCACATTCAAGATCGGCGGCGTCCGCACGGGCGTGATGATGTCGGGCACCGTGACGATGATCGGCTGCAACGGCAGCAGTGCGCTTGGCGCCGCGGGCGCTATGAAATTGATCGGCTCCAGCGGCAGAGATTCGACGAACGGAGGCGTGCCGGACCCGTTCTTGCCAAATCCCTTCGAGAAATTTTCGAGCGCCTCCTGCTGGGCCA
Organism: Bradyrhizobium sp. LA2.1; assembly: GCF_040547725.1. Classification (NCBI taxonomy): domain Bacteria; kingdom Pseudomonadati; phylum Pseudomonadota; class Alphaproteobacteria; order Hyphomicrobiales; family Nitrobacteraceae; genus Bradyrhizobium; species Bradyrhizobium sp. LA2.1. The sequence goes on along the minus strand of NZ_JBEPQI010000004.1, from coordinate 430,207 downwards.
CCCGCAACTCCTCCATGCGGGTCGCGCTGTTGTCGAGCTGATTCACGGTAAGCCCGGAGCCGACCTTGCTCAGCACGACCGTTTGTCCGGGGTCCTCGACGATGATGTGCCGCGGGGTTGATTCCTTGGTCGTGAGCTCGAACGTGCCGTGTGCAAAGTCCTTGTATGTAATCGTATCGTCGTCCAGGAACGTTGCGTTCGGGTCTGCGGCCCTGACCTCTTTGATCATCGAGAAGAGCAATGCCGTGAGCGACAGCATCCCGAAACGGCCGGCAGAGGCTCGCTCATGAGATTGAATAGCGGGTACATCAGGAGGATTGCTCTTCGCCGTCTTCACGCGGCGATGCAGGCCCGCAGCGGCTTCGCGCTCGCCCCCGTGCTCTGCAGTGGACGTGACGGCCATTTTTCAACCTCGATTGCCCTAGCGGTCGGCCTCAGGCGTCGCCCTATGCCGCCGCGTCTTGGCCGGCTTGCCGCGTCACGCGATCGGGAACAATTTTGTGCCGGCAACCTCAGCTATGCCCGCTAAAAACTTGTCGTTTCTGAGAATTCCGCCCAAGCTGATCACGGCAGAATTGCTGACGTTTCGCCCGACGGTACCGCTTTCAGCGCTAAAAGCTGTTTGAAATTGCCTGGCGCGGATAGTGACTCTTTTGGACACGGCGATCAGCCATTCGGATTACCCCGGAATAACCATTTTGGCTGTCGTGGTTTGCTGTTGTTGGTCTGCCATTATCCCGATGGCTTTCGTCGGCGCTGTCGGAGCCGTTCGGATGCTCGAGGATCATATCTTCGAAAAGGAGGAAGCCATGGGCACTCGTGCAACGATTGTTCTCGTGGCAGGTCTCGTCCTTGCGCTGGCCGCTTCGTCACCCCGCCCGGTTCAGGCGCAGGACGATTCTCCGCGGCGCGCCGTGCTGGACTCGTCGTCAAAGCCAATCGGGAAAGTTGTGACAGCCGATGGCTCGGTCATCATCGAGCATGCGGGCGCCGCCATTGTCCAGGCAAACGTCGGGGCCGAATCCATCCAGACGAAAGTCGGTGATCCCGTCTATTTGGGCGATGTGGTTCGAACCGGTGCCGACAGTCGGGTCGGCATCAATTTCGTCGATGGAACTTCGTTCAACTTGTCGAGCAACGCCCGCATGACATTGGACGAATACGTCTACGAGCCGGGTGGAAAGTCCAATTCGACAGCCTTCAACCTGACCAAGGGTACGTTCGTTTTTGTTGCCGGCCAGGTTGCGAAGACCGGTGACATGAAGATCGAAACGCCGGTCGCGACGATGGGCATTCGAGGCACCACACCTCACGTCGAAATCTCGGACGACGGAACCACCAGGTTTTCCACTCTGATCGAAGAGGGCAAGAACAAATATACGAAGAAGCCCGGCGCAGCGGGGCCACGCCAACCCGAGCAAAGGGCCGAGCAAAGGCTCAATCTGAACATCTGTCGCGGCTGCTAGAGAATTGGTCGGAGCCCGTGCAATCGCCAGATCTCAGAAGATCGGGAGCCTGACATGAAACCAGGATCCTCCGTTGCCGAAGGCGGACTGGCGCTTTTCGTCCTGATGCTGGTCGGCTTGCCGGTCGCGGCCCAGAACTCCGGGGTGAAGGACAGCTATCTCAGCAATATCGAACTGTGCAACGGGACGGGTACCACCTCGCTCGATGCCCGGATTGGTGCCTGCACGACTTTCATACAGGCGCGTCCAGATTCGTCGGCAGCTCTGGCAATCGCGTATAACAATCGCGGCAACGCCTACACGGCAAAGGGCGACTACGACAGCGCCATCAGCGACTTCGATCAGTCGATCGCACTCAATCCGACATACGCAAAGGCCTTCAACAACCGCGGCGTGGCTCACTTGAGGAGACGTGAATATGAGCTCGCGATCGAAGCCTTTGATGATGCGATCAAGCTCGATCCCGGCTATGGCGCTGCCTTCGTCAACCGCGCCGGAGCCTACCTGAAGAAAAACGACCACCAGCGCGCGGCGCATGATTACGACGAGGCAATCCGTCTCCAGCCCGCCTCGCGGGCGGCATGGAGCGGACGATGTTGGACCCGTGCGGTTCTCAGCGCCTCGCGAGAAGCGCTGGAGGATTGCGACAGAGCGCTTCAATCGGGATCGACCAGCGCTGCCGTGTACGACTCGCGTGGGCTGATCCACCTGAAGATGGGTGAGTTCGGTGCGGCGATCGATGACTACAATGCTGCCTTGCGAGTCGCCCCCGAACTGGCGAGCGCGCTTTTTGGTCGCGGGCTTGCCAAGCTGAAGCAAGGCGATGCGATCGGCGGAAAATCTGACATTTCGACTGCAAGGACAATTCAGAAGAACATCGGCGACGAGTTCGCGCGTTATGGCGTCGAATACGACTGAGTTGGCTCGGTGAGGCGGAACGAATCGGAGGTGAATATGGATGCAAGGTTCGCGCTCATTCAAGCTCACGACGATAGCATTCGTCGCTATCAGCGGTTGTTGAACACACAGCTGACCGATCTCGAGCGTGAGTACATCGAGAGCCGAATCTCGGAAAAGCGATTGACCTTGCAGTCAATTCGCGAAGCGCGAGGCAAGTTGAATGCCTTGCCGGCCAATCGCGGGGTTTGATTGGCATTCCTGACGGGTGCGGACGAAGGGGGTGTTAACACCTCCTTAACCACTTGCTCCCCAGATTTCGAAGCACGAACGCCCGAGCCCGCAAGCAGGCGTCGCGACGCACTGTGCCGGGTGAATTCGTCATTACAGCATTAACAAGTCCTTAATTGGCAAAACCTACAGTCGACGGCACGGGCCGGCGCCAGTGCCGGCATGGACCGCCGAATTGGAAGAAACGCCGCCAATGGCGCAGAAGGCTGCCGCTGGATTGATGTCGCGAGCCCGCGCTTTGGCGCGGGGGTTGTCGCGCCATGTCCGCAAGGCGCCCGTGCTGGCGGCCTGCCTGCTTATCGGCCTTGGTGCGCCCGCCCGCGCCGCCGATGTGGTCCGGGGCGAGGCGACTTTCTCGGCCGGTGGCGGCTTTGCCCGTCTGGTGATCAAGCTCGGCGAGGACGTTCCCTCCGAGGTGACGACGGCCGGCTCCATTCTCATCATTCGCTTCGACCGGGCGGTCGACGTTCCCGTCGATCGCGTTCCGGAAGGTGCGCCCGACTACGTCAATTCTGCCCGCCGCGATCCCGACGGCAGCGCCATCCGCCTGTCGCTGGCGCGGCGCGTCACCGTCAACACCATGAATGCCGGCGAGCGCACCTTTATCGATCTCTTGCCGGAGGGCTGGAAGGGGCCGCCGCCAAGCCTGCCCATGGACGTGGTCAAGGAACTGGCCGAGCGTGCGCGCGTCGCCGAACGTGCCTTGCGCGCCCAGCGCGCCGCGGCAGAGACCAAAAAGCGTCCGCAGATCCGCGTGCGCGCCTCGGTGCAGCCGACTTTCGTGCGCTTCGTATTCGAGATGCCCGACGGCGTCGGCGTGTCCTCCGTGCTCAACGAGCAGAAGCTCACGCTCGCGTTCAATGCCGGCCTCAATTTCGATCTGGCGGACGCCGTCGTCGCCGCGCCCCCGAACGTCGCCTCGATCAAGCAGAAGTCCGACATCGACCAGACCAGTGTCGAGATCGCGCTGATCGGCGATTCGGACGTGCACTCCTTCCGCGACGAGAAGAATTACGTCGTCGACATCTCCTTCCAACCCGACAAGGGCAAGACCGCCGCGACGGCTGAGGCGGTGATCGCGCAGGCGAAGCCTGTGGCCCAAAGCCATGGACCGGCACCGGAAAAGCCGGCGGCCGAGAAGCCGAAGGAGGTCCATCGCGAGATCGCGCCGCCGACGTCCGAGACGATCGCGCGCGAAGCCAGGATCGAAGCCAAGATCGAAGCCAAGCCCGAGGTGAAGCCGGAAGCTCTGGCGGCGACGCCGCCGGTCGAAGCACCGAAGCCTGCGCCGGCTCCCGCGGCCGAAGCACCGCACGCCGCGGAACCGCCCAAGGACGTGTCGAAGCCCGCGGCGCCGGCAACGGAAGCTGTGGTCGCGCCCGTCAAGCCCGCGGTGTCCGAAGCGCCCAAGGAGGTCGTGAAGGAGGCTGCGAAAGAGCCGGTCAAGGAAAGCATCAAGGCCGCACCTGCCGAGGCGCCGGCCGCGCCGCAGCCCACCGTGGCCAGCGTCGATGTGCGCCGCGACAGCGATGGCTTGCGCGTGATCTTCCCGCTTCAGGTGGCAACGCCTGCGGCGGCGTTCCGCCGCGGCGATACGGTGTGGCTGGTGTTCGATACACCGAAGCCGATCGACGTCGAGGCGATCCGCAGCCGGGGTGGTGCGATGATCGGCGAGGTCAGCCGCATGCCGCTCGACAAGGGGCAGGCGGTCCGCATCCGTCTCACCCGGCCGCTGGTCTACTCGCTGACGAGCGAGGAGGTCGGCAAGGAGACCAATTGGCTCCTGACGCTCGCCGACAAGATCCAGGCGACGCCGCTGCCGCTGATGATGTCGCGCAACATCACCGATCCCGCGCTCGCCAATATCGCGATCCCCTTCGCCAATCCGGGCCTGTTGCACAAGCTGACCGATCCCGACGCCGGCGACACGCTCTATGTCGTCACCGGGCAGCGGCCGGTGCGCGGCTTCATCAAGCGGCAGGATCTCGTCGATCTCTCGTTGCTGGAATCCGCGCACGGCATCGCGATCCGGCCGAACTCCGACGAGGTCGGGGTCGAGGTCGGATCCGACAAGGTCATTCTCGGCAAGAAGGGCGGACTGACGCTGTCGCCGGTCGATATCTCCGCCGAGCGGGCACCGACCGCGGTGCGGCCGGTCTTCAGTCCGGAAGGCTGGCGCAAGGGCCAGTCGGAGGATTTCTGGACGCGCCAGGGCAGTCTGATCACGGCGATCGCGGCCGTCGAGCCGGCGCAGCGCTCGCTGCCGCGGCTCGATCTCGCGCAGTTCTACATGTCGCGCGCCATGTACCACGAAGCCAAGTCGGTGACCGACCTGATGCTGGCCGATCCCCTCAACAAGGAGGAGAGCGGCGCGCTGATCATGCATGCGATCGCGAACATCTTGATCGGCCGGCCAGCGCAGGGCTTGAAGGACCTCGCCAATCCCGTGATCGGCAACAGCCACGATTCCCAACTCTGGAAGGCGCTCGCCTATGCGCGCCAGGGCAAGTGGGCGGATGCGCGCGAGAAGTTCAAGAACGTCGAATTCGCCATCGCCTCGCTGCCGATCGACATCCAGCGCATCGTGACGATGGAGGCGATGCGCGCCTCGCTCGAGGTGAAGGATTATGCCGGCGCCTCCAAGCGCCGCAGCGAGATCGAGGTGGTCGGCATATCGCCAGAGGCGGCGCCCGGTTTCGCCGTGCTGCGCGGCCGGCTCGCCGAGACGCTCGGGCACGACAGGGATGCGCTCGACGACTACAAATTCGCGGTCGCCTCGAACGATCGTCAGGCGGCGGCCGAGGCCAAGCAGCTCGAAGTGGCGCTGCGGCAGAAGCGCGACGAGATCAGCAAGGAAGACGCGCTGCGTGAGCTCGAGACGCTGTCGATGACCTGGCGGGGCGACTCGATCGAGGTCAAGACGCTCCAGATGCTGTCGCAGATATATGCCGAGAATGGGCGCTACCGGGACGCGCTCAGGGCGGCGCGCACCGCGACAAGGCTCCAGCCGAACGCCGAGGCCTCGCGTCAGGCGCAGGACCTCGCCTCCGACCTGTTCACGCAGATCTTCCTGGGGCCCAAGGGCGACGAGCTGCCGCCGGTCGAGGCGCTCGGGATGTTCTACGAGTTCCGCGAGTTGACGCCGATCGGCCGCCGCGGCGACGAGCTGATCCGCCGCCTTGCCGACCGTCTCGCCTCGATCGACCTGCTCGACCAGGCCGCCGAGCTGTTACAGTACCAGGTCGACCATCGGCTCGAAGGCGCAGCCCGCGCCCAGGTCGCCGCGCGCCTGTCCATGATCTACCTCGCCAACCGCAAGCCCGACATGGCGATCTCGGCGCTGCGCGCGAGCCGTATCAGCGATCTCTCTGGCGAGCTGCGGCAGCAGCGGCTGCTGCTGGAGGCGCGCGCGCAAAGCGACGTCGGCCGCCACGATCTCGCGCTCGACATCGTCTCCAACGTTTCCGGGCGCGAGGTGCTCCGCCTGCGCTCCGATATCTTCTGGGCGGCGCGGCGCTGGCGCGAATCCGCCGAGCAGATCGAGCTCTATTACGGCGATCGTTTCCGCGACTTCAAGCCGCTCAACGCGGTGGAGAAGAGCGACATCATCCGCGCCGCCGTCGGCTATGCGCTCGCCGACGATTCGATCGGCCTGTCGCGCTTCCGCGAGAAATATGCGCCGCTGATGAGCGAGAGTGCGGACCGGGTCGCCTTCGACATTGCGAGCAAGCCGGCAGCGTCCTCCAGCGCCGAATTCGCCGAGATCGCCAAGCTCGCTGCCAGCGTCGACACGCTCGACGGCTTCCTGCGCGAGATGAAGCAGCGCTTCCCCGACGCAACCGCCCGCGCGCCGGCCTCGCCGCAAGCCAAGGACGAGGCCGACCACACCGGCTCGCTGCCCACGATCCCCGTCGTGCGGCAGATCAAGATGACGCGGTAGGAACCCTGCTACCACGAGGCCTCTCGACAGGTGCCTGTTGAAGCGGCAACCTGCGCGTCTTCATGCCGGGAGAGCGTCGATATGAGCAAGCCTGCCAAGACCGAAGCCGAACTCATCGCCATGGCGCGGGCCGAATTGAAGGTCCATGCCGATGGTCCGGATGACCTCGTCATCTCGATCGTCCGCGACGGCGATAGCTGGGAATTCCGCGCCGATGCCGACCAGGCCGCGACGGATAAGCCGGGCTTCCCCGAAAGCGTCGCCATGCTGGTGCAGATCGGCGATCACCTCAGCAAGCAGTATGACGTGAAGGGGTAGGGGCGCTGTCGACGCCGTCTCACTGTACGCCACGTTCTCGGTGTCATCGCCCGACTTGATCAGGCGATCCACCAGTAATCCAGAGACCGCAGTGATGAAATCGAAAGGCCGCGGCGTACTGGATGCCCCGGTCCCGGCTCCGCCAAGGCTACGCCGGGCCACAAGCTCGCCCGGCCGCCGAAGCTTCAGCGAAGGCGGCAAGCCGGGGCATGACGGCGGATGGAGCCGCAGTTATCCACCCCCGTAACTCTGCACCAGGCTTCCCGCCACCAGCGACCAGCCATCGACCAGCACGAAGAAGATCAGCTTGAACGGCAGCGAGATCGTTGCGGGCGGCAGCATCATCATGCCCATCGACATCAGCACGGAGGCGACGACGAGGTCGATGATCAGGAAGGGAAGAAACAGCAGGAAGCCGATCTCGAAGGCGCGCTTCAGCTCGGAGATCATGAAGGCGGGGACGAGGATGCGCAGGGCGAGGTCATCCGGCGTGGCCGGCGGCGGCTCGCCCGAGAGATCCAGGAACAGCTTGAGGTCCTTCTCGCGCACGTTCTTCTGCATGAAGCCGCGCAAGGGGACGGAAGCGCGCTGGAGTGCGTCCTCGACGCCAAGCTGGTTGGCGACGAGCGGGCGGATGCCCTCGTCGTAGGACTTCTGCAGGACAGGTCCCATCACGAAGAAGGTGAGGAACATTGCGAGCGCGATGATCACCGAGTTCGGCGGCGCGGTCGCCGTGCCCATCGCGGTGCGCAGCAGCGACAAGACGACCACGATGCGCGTGAATGACGTCATCATGATCAGGATCGACGGCGCGATCGACAGCACCGTGAGCAGCGCGATGAGCTGGATCGCGCGCTCGGTGACGCCGCCCCCCTGACCGCCGAGATTGATGCTGATGTCCTGCGCATGCGCAGGCATCGCGAGCGAAGCCGCGGCGATCAGGACAGAAAGAAAAACAACTCTACGCGGGAGGGCCGGCAGCCTCACGAAGACGGCTTCGGACGGCCGAGTAGCGAGGCCATCTCGTCTTCGAGATTTTCAAAGCTGGTCTTCTCCGCGGCCGGCTTTGCGGGCGGAGCCGGGGGGGCCGGCGGCTCGCTGCGTGCGGCGCGGGGCGGTGGTGGCGCGGGCGGCTCGGGCGCAACCGGAGGCGCGACCGTCTCGCCGGCGGGGCGGCGCAGCGCGGCTTCGAGCCGCTGCGCCATCTCGGCGAGATTCTGCTCGGCGTTCGAGGGCGCGGCAGGAGCGGGGGCCGGCGGCGGAACGGGCGGAGCCTGCGGCACGGGCGGAGGAGGCGGTGGCGCGGCCGCGCGCTCGGCGCGCACCGGGGGCACTTTCACCGGCTCGGTCTGCCGCGGGGGACGTGGCATCAGCGGAGGCTCGTTGCGGGCGATGCGCGGCGGAACCGGCTCGGGGCGTGACTCGCGCTCGGGGCGCGGCGGCAGGATCGGCTCAGGCGGAAAGCCGGCCAGTGGCGGTTCGTTGCGGCGCTCGGCCAGCGCGGGAGCGGGCCGGCGTACCTCGTCGGCGAAGGACGGGCGCGGCCGCGGCGGCGGCTCGGGCATTTGCGGTTCGGGATGATCGAGCAGTTCGGGCCGCGGAGCTTCGTCGGTCCAGCTGCTGGTATCGGGCATCGGGGCAAGGCGCGGCGGCTCGGCGGCATTGGAACGCTGCGGAAGCTGGTCGCGGCCGGGCGCTGCGCGCACGATATTGGGCTCGACGACGATGTCGGTGGGACCGCCAATCATCAGGAGATGCTCGACATTGTCACGCCGGACCAGCACCAGGCGGCGCCGGCCATCGACCGCGGCGGCATCGATCACGGCAAGCCGGGGCATCCGGCCGCGCTGGGTGTTGGCACCGAGCCGGCTGGTGGCGAATCGGCGAACCAACCATGCGGCGACGCCGATCAACGCCAGAACGACGATGAACGCCACGATGAAGGTGATTGGGCTGCCTTGCATACTTGTCCCCGACAAATGGCGCTTTTCTCGTGCCCATGGTCAGACGCGCCGACCATCGGCGTGGGATGCCCCAAACTGCGATTTCTTAACGTCCCACGGCAAGTTTTGCCGTCCCCAGCTCTTAATAACCTATGAATCGCTCGATCCAAAACGACTTCTTGGCCTGTGCATGGCTCGCCAAACGGTTGGGTTAATGCCGCTTTTGGATGCGTAGAATCACGGGGGGCGCAAAGTGGTGTTCCATCAAGGGACATGCATCGACGCCATCTTTAACCACCTGTTAACCATACACGCGGCAAATTCTGCCTAGCTTCGGGCCTTTGGTTCGAGAGGCGGAAGGAGCCGCAACGATGTCCATCAACGACCTCCCGGTGCTGTCGGCGCTTCGCACCAAGATGCAGTGGCACCAGGAACGCCAGCGCGTCCTGTCCGAGAACGTCTCCAATTCCGACACGCCCAAATTCCGGCCACGCGACCTGGTCGAGCCGAAGCTCGACAAATCAGGCGCCGTCACCGGCTCGATGGGCCCCCTGGCGCTGACCCGCACCAGCGGCTCCCACATGGCGCCATCCGGCGCGGCCTCGGGCTTTGACCAGAACAGGAATGCGGGTTTCGAGACCCGTCCCGCGGGCAACGCCGTCAATCTCGAAGAGGAGATGATGAAGGCCGCCAGCAACCAGATGGACTACGCGGCGGCGACCTCGCTCTATTCCAAGAGCCTGCATCTGCTCAAGACCGCGATCGGCAAGGGCTAGGGCATGATCCGGAAAAGTGTGCGGCGGTTTTCCCTCGCGACAAACGCGGAGCGTTTGCGCGGAGATCATGCTCAAGAGCTAAGGGAAGCGCATCATGGCGAATGACAGCAGCGACTTTGCCCGCTCGATGGCGATCGCGACCTCCGGCCTGCGTGCGCAGGCCGGGCGCATGCGGGTGATCTCGGAGAACATCGCGAACGCGGATTCGACCTCGCAGACATCAGGTGGCGATCCCTACCGGCGCAAGGTGCCGACCTTCTCCTCCGCGCTGGACCGCACGCTCGACGCGCAGGTCGTCACCCTCGGCAGGATCAAGCCGGACCAGTCGAACTTCCGCACCAAATACGAACCGAGCAATCCGGCAGCCGATGCGACCGGGAACGTCAAATATCCCAACGTGAACTCGGTGGTCGAGATGACCGACATGCGCGACGCGCAGCGGTCCTACGAGGCCAACCTCAACATCATCAGTGCGACGCGCCGGATGATCCAGCGCACGCTCGACATCCTCAAGAGCTGAACAGGACATTTGAGCCATGGCATCACCGACAATCGCAGCCAATGCTTATGCCAACCTCGCCCGCGTGCTGGAGAACAGCGGCGCCGGCAAGGGCAGCGAAGCGAGCGGGCAGTCCTTCGCTTCGCTCCTGAAAGACGCTGTCGGCAGCGTCATGGAGTCCGGCCGCAAGTCCGACGCCCAGACGGTGGCGATGGCCGCCGGCAAGGCCAACGTGATGGACGTGGTGACGGCGGTCGCCGACACCGACGTCGCGGTGTCCACGCTGGTCTCGGTCCGCGACCGCGTGATCGCGGCATATGAAGACATCATGAAGATGCCGATCTGATTTTTGGCGCCCGCGCTCGCCCCAATCGTCTTTGCGAGCGCGGCGAAGCAATCCAGAATCTTTCCGCTGGCGGCAGTCTGGATTGCTCCGCTGCGCTCGCAAAGACGGGGATAGGCCTTTGCTTCGCTCGGAACAGCGGTGAGGAGGCGAGAAATGAACAAGGAATTCTGCACATGACCGGACCTGAAACCCTCGACGTCGCGCGCGATGCGATCTGGACCATCGTGATCGTGTCGTCGCCGCTGATGGTGGTCGGCCTCGTGGTCGGCGTCGTCGTGTCGCTGTTCCAGGCGCTGACGCAGATCCAGGAGCAGACGCTGATCTACGTGCCGAAGATCCTGGCCATCTTCGCCACGATGCTGCTGGCGCTGCCGTTCATGGCCGACGCACTCCATTCCCACATGATGCGGATCTCGTCGCGAATCATCGGCGGCTGAGGCACAATGCGCCCGTCATGCGCATCGACGTCTCGCTGCTGCCGGCGCTCGCCGCTTCCTTCATGCTCGCCTTCGCCCGGGTCGGTGCGATGGTGATGCTGTTGCCGGGGCTGGGCGAGACCAACATTCCGACGCGGATCAAGCTGGCGATCGCGCTGCTGCTGACGCTGATCATCCTGCCGCTGCATCGCAACGCCTACCACGTCGACATGGGCTCGATCGCGCCGCTGCTGGTCATGATGCTGCACGAGATCGTGATCGGCATCGTGCTGGGGGCGACCGCGCGCGTGACGTTGTCGGCTCTTCAGGTCGCGGGCGCCGTGATTGCGCAGCAGATGGGGCTCGGCTTCGTCACTTCGGTCGATCCGACACAGGGACAGCAGGGCGTGCTGGTCGGCAATTTCCTGACGATGCTCGGGGTGACGCTGCTGTTTGCCACCGACAGCCATCATCTGGTGATCGCCGCTCTGAACGACAGCTACACGATCTTCGCGCCCGGCGAGACCGTATCGAGCGGCGACGTCGCTTCACTGGCGACGCGCGCCTTTGCCGCAGCGTTCAGCCTGGGCTTGCAGCTTTCCGGGCCGTTTCTGGTGTTCGGCCTCGTCTTCAATATCGGGCTCGGCGTGCTGGCGCGGCTGATGCCGCAGATGCAGGTCTATTTCGTCGGCGTGCCGCTGTCGATCTTCGTGGGCTTCCTGGTGCTCGCCGTGGTGCTCACCGCGATGATGGGCACGTATCTCGACTATTTCATCGGTGTGATGCACCAGATGATGCCGCTCAAATAGGTGATCGATGGCAGACGACAACGATCCCGACAGTCAAACAGAAGACCCGACACAAAAGCGTCTCGAAGAGGCGCTCGAACGCGGCGACGTCGCCAAGAGCCAGGAGATCAACACCTGGTTCATGATCGCGGGCGGCACGCTCGTGGTCTCCACCTTCTCGGGCTCGGTGGGCAGCGGGCTGGTGACGCCGATGCGCAACCTGCTTGCCAATTCCTGGATGATCAAGACCGACGGCAGGGCTCTGCTCGCGCTGATGCAGCAGATCGAGGTCGCCGTGCTCGCGGCGATCGGCGTGCCCCTGCTGATGCTGGTGCTGGCGGCGATTGCCGGCAACGTGCTCCAGCATCGCCTGGTCTGGTCGGCCGAATCCCTGAAACCCAAATTCAGCAAGCTGTCGCCGGCCGAGGGCCTCAAGCGCATCTTCGGCAAGCAGGCGGCCGCGAACTTTCTCAAGGGGCTCGGCAAGCTGATCGTGCTCGGCGCGGTCATGACCGTGGTCCTGTGGCCGGAGCGCCATCGTATGGAGGCGATGGTCAGGCTCGATCCGGCCGCCATGCTGGGCGCCAGCACCAGCCTGACCATTCATCTGCTCGGCGCAGTGGTCGCGGCGCTCGCGATCATCGCCATCGGCGACTATTTCTTCCAGTATCGCAGCTGGTTCCAGCGGCAGAAGATGTCGCTCCAGGAGATCAAGGAAGAGTTCAAGCAGTCCGAAGGCGACCCGCACATCAAGGGCAAGCTCCGGCAATTGCGCCAGCAGCGCTCCAAGAAGCGCATGATGGCGGCGGTTCCCAAGGCCTCGGTGATCATCACCAACCCGACCCACTATTCGATCGCGCTGTCCTACGAGCGCGGCATGTCCGCGCCGATCTGCGTCGCCAAGGGCGTCGACAACCTCGCTTTCAAGATCCGGGAGATCGCGCGCGAGCACGACATCCCGATCGTCGAGAACGTGCCGCTCGCCCGCGCGCTCTACGCCACCGTCGAAATCGACCAGGAAATCCCGACCGAGCACTACCATGCGGTCGCCGAGGTCATCGGTTACGTCATGCGGCTGAAGCAGGGATTCGGCGCCGGACGCGGATAAAATGCCCGAAAAGTACCGGAAATGGCCGTAATCTGGGAATCAGCGTACCTTTCGCCCTTGCTGCCCTTGCGCCTGCGGGTCCGATTCAGGCAGGGAGGACCCCACGCGCCCCGTAGCGCGTTGATTCTCTGCCGACAGGCTGTGCCAGCTTGAAATGACTGCCGAGACCGACCACGACCTCACACGCGAGCCCGTTGCGGCGCACGAGCCGTCGCCGCGCTCGGGCAGCATTGCGCTGGTGCTGCTCGTGGCCGCCGGCCTCGTCGCCGTCGCCGTCGGGCTGATGACGCTCGGGCGCGCGCAGGCGCAGCCCTATATCCTCGGCATCCTCGCCGTCCTGGCGATGGTCGGCCTGTTCAACCTGTTCGCCTTCGCCGCCGGCATCATCCGTTTCGTCGACCGCAGTCTCGATGATCCCGTGATGGGGCGCATTGCCGACCACGCCTTCGACGGCCTGGCCGTGACCGATCCCCGCGGCCACGTGGTCTATTCCAACGCCGCCTATCTGACGCTCACCGGCGCCAGCGGACCGCAGGAGGTGCGGCCCGTCGAGCGCGTCTTCATCGGCAACCCCGACGTCTCCGAAGCCGTGTTCCGCCTGCTCAAGGCCGCGCGCGAAGGAAAACGGCAGCAGGAAGAGGTGCGCATCTCCGGCCATGACGGCAGCCAGGGCCGCTGGCTGCGCATGCGGGTGCGCCCGCTCGGCACCGGGAAGCGCGAGGCGAAATACGCGGTGTGGTCGATCTCCGACATCACCCGCGACCGCGAGCGCCAGGAGGACGTGTTCCAGGAACTCCAGCACGCGATCGAATATCTCGATCACGCGCCCTGCGGCTTCTTCTCGGTCAATCCGGCAGGCGAGCTCGCCTATGTCAACGCGACACTGGCGAACTGGCTCGACTACGATCTCGCCGAGATCGGCTCGGGCGGGCTGAAGCTCACCGACATCGTCTCCGGCGACGGCGCCTCGCTGCTCACCGCGATCGTGGCGGTGCCGGGCGAGGTGAAGACGGAAGTCTTCGACATCGACTTGCGCATGCGCACCGGCAAGACCATGCCGGTGCGGCTCTATCACAAGCTCGCCTTCGGCGCCGACGGCGCGCCGGGGCCGTCGCGCACGCTCGTCATCAGCCGCGCCCGCGACGAGCGCAGCGACCCCGACCGCGCCGCCGAAGTGCGCTTCATGCGCTTCTTCGACCATACGCCGATGGCGATCGCGACCGTCGACCGAGGCGGCAACGTCGTGCGCGCCAACGCGCGCTACGCCAAGCTCGGGCAGGCGCTCGGGCTCGACAGCGCCAGCAAGTCGATCTTCCGCGCGGTCAATTCGCGCGACCGGCAACTTTTGATCACGGCCATCAACCAGGCCGCGGAGGGCCAGGCCGACGTCGCGCCGGTCGAGGTGGCGCTAGAGGGAGCCAAGGAGCGCTGGGGGCAGTTCTTCGTCACGCCGGTGGATGCCGCCGAGAACGAGGCCGAAGCCGCCATCGTGCACATGCTCGAGACCACCGAGCGGCGCGCGCTGGAGAACCAGATCAACCAGTCGCAGAAGATGGAGACGGTCGGCCAGCTCGCCGGCGGCATCGCCCACGACTTCAACAACGTGCTCTCCGCCATCATGATGGCGAACGACTTCCTGCTGAACGCGCACAAGCCGACCGATCCGTCGTTCCAGGACATCATGCAGATCAAGCAGAACGCGACGCGCGCCGCGACGCTGGTGCGGCAGTTGCTGGCGTTCTCGCGGCGGCAGACGCTGCGGCCGCAGGTGCTCGACCTCGGCGATGCGCTGTCCGATCTCGCCATGCTGCTGCGCCGGCTGATCGGCGAGAAGGTCAAGCACGAGACCATCCACGGCCGCGATCTCTGGCCGGTGAAGGTCGACGTCTCCCAGTTCGAGCAGGTGATCGTCAACCTCGCGGTGAACGCGCGCGACGCCATGCCCGACGGCGGCAAGCTGATCATCCGCACCGCCAACGTCACCGCGGAAGGAGCGGCCAAGCTCGCCTACAAGGGCATGCCGGCCGCGGACTATGTGCGGATCGAGGTCGCCGACACCGGCACCGGCATCCCCGCCGATATCCGCGACAAGATCTTCGAGCCGTTCTTCTCGACCAAGGAAGTGGGTAAGGGAACCGGCCTCGGGCTCTCCACCGTCTACGGCATCGTCAAGCAGACCGGCGGCTTCATTTACGTGGACTCGGAACCGGGGCAGGGGACTTCGTTCCATATCTTCCTGCCGCGCCATCACGCCGAGCCCGAGGTGCAGGAGCAGCCCGCAGCAGTGGTCGGCGCGGCCAATGGCGCCGCGAAGGAGACCGCACCTGCGGCGGCGGAGGCCAAGCCGCGGACCGATCTCACCGGACAGGGCACCATCCTTCTCGTCGAGGACGAAGAGGGCCTGCGCGCGCTGAACGCACGCGGCCTGCGCTCGCGCGGCTACACCGTGGTCGAGGCCGAGAACGGTGTCGAGGCCATGGAGGTCCTGGAGGAACAGAGCGGTGCGATCGATCTCGTCGTCTCCGACGTCGTGATGCCCGAGATGGACGGCCCGACGCTGCTGAAGGCGATGCGCGAGAAGAATCCCGACATCAAGTTCATCTTCGTCTCCGGCTACGCCGAGGATGCCTTCGAGAAGAGCCTGCCCGAAGGCCAGCAATTCGACTTCCTGCCAAAGCCGTTCACGCTCAGCCAGCTCGTGGCGGCCGTAAAGGAGACGATGGCAAAGGCGGGATGACGGCGACTACCACTGTCGATTTGCGAGAGTTCCTCGAAATGACGAGGAAAAAGCGGCATTCCTGTCGTAAACCCGCCGGTAACCCGCGACCGCAGTTCCTCCGGCTCCCCGGCCAAACCCCCGCCAAATATGGGCTTTTGCCACATCCCCGCGACTGAGGGCCGCAGCCATAAGTTCCGAAACCGGCTTCACTTTTCGGGAAGTCTGCCCATCTTAGGAGCACGTCCCCATGCCGGGGATTTGGGAAACGCACATGACTTTCTCGCAACGCTCCCGCACTCTCTTCAAGACCCTCGCCGTCATGCTGGCGCTTGCGCTGCCGACTGCGCTGGTGATTTCGTCCGCCGACGCCCGCGTCGGTGGTGGCATGTCGTCGGGTTCGCGCGGTTCGCGCACCTATTCGGCGCCGCCGTCGACCACGACCGCGCCGGGCTCGACCTCGCAGTTCAACCGCACCTATACCCAGCCGGGTGCCGGCATGAATTCGGCTGCCGCCGCACCCGCGCGTGGCGGCCTGTTCGGCCGCGCCGGTGGCTTCATGGGCGGCCTTGCGGCCGGCTTCCTCGGCGCAGGCCTGCTCGGCATGCTGTTCGGCGGCGGCCTGTTCGGTGGCCTCGGCGGCCTGTCGTCAATCATTGGCCTGATCATCCAGATCGCGCTCGTGGTGTTGGTGGTGCGGCTGGCGATGTCCTGGTGGCAGCGCCGCCACTCGCAGCAGGCGGCCTATGCCAATGCTGATGCAGGCAGCGGTCAGGGACCGCAGCCGAACTATCGCAGCGGCCTCGGTGGCGGTAGCGTCGGTGGTGGACTTGGCGGTGGTCTCGGCGGCTTCGGCTTCGGCGGCGCCAACAACGCGCCGCTCGAGATCAAGCCGGATGACTATGAGGCGTTCGAGCGCCTGCTCGGCGATGTCCAGGCCGCCTGGTCGAACGAGGACGTGGCCAAGCTGCACACGCTCGCGACGCCGGAAATGGTCTCCTATTTCGAGCAGGACCTTGGCCAGAACCGCGCGCGCAACGTCGTCAACAAGGTGACCAACGTCAAGCTGTTGCAGGGCGACCTCGCGGAGGCCTGGCGCGAAGGCGAGACCGAATACGCCACGGTGGCGCTGCGCTTCGCCCTCACCGACAAGACGCTGGACCGCAACAGCGGTACGGTTGTCGCCGGCAGCGAGCAGCCGGGCGAGGCGACCGAGATCTGGACCTTTGCCCGCCGTCCGGGCAGCGGCTGGGAATTGTCGGCGATCCAGCAGACCAACTGATCGTACGCAGATTAAAGACAAGGGCGTCGTGCTTCGGCACGGCGCCCTTTTTCTTTGAGCCGCTTATATCCTGATACGGCCGACCATTTTGCGCGAAGCACTTAATTGCTTGTTGCCCGCGCAGAGCTCCCGCAATTTCGCGCCTGCCGGTTAGAGAGGGAGATATTCGGTGAGCCAGTCTGTCGCGCGCTCCAGGACAAATCACGAAACCATTGCCAGGAATTCGTCCCTGCCGCTGGAGGCGATCGAAACGGCGTATGACCGGATCGAGGCCGAGCGCGACCGCAATTGCTGGATCTATCTCCGCCCGCGGGAGGAGGCGCTCGAAGCATGCCGGAAGCTCGTGGCGCGCGCGCGGACAGGCGAAAATCTTCCGCTGCTCGGCATTCCCTTTGGTGTGAAGGACAATATCGATGTCGAGGGAATGCCGACCACTGCCGCATGCCCCGCGTTCAGCTACACGCCCTGGCATTCCGCGCACAGCGTCGAACGCCTGACCGCGGCCGGCGCAATTTGCCTCGGAAAGACCAATCTCGATCAGTTCGCCACAGGCCTGTCCGGTGCGCGTTCGCCCTATGGCCCCTGCGCGTCGGTTGCCGATGCGCGCTATATTGCGGGCGGCTCCAGTTCCGGGTCCGCGGTCGCCGTCGCGGCGGGGCACGTCGCGTTCGCGCTCGGCACCGATACTGGCGGGTCCGGCCGCATACCTGCCGGCTTCAACAACATCGTCGGAATCAAGCCGACCGTTGGGCTGGTGTCATCACGCGGGCTGGTGCCGAATTGCCCGACGATCGATTGCGTTTCGGTGTTCTGCAATACCGTCAGCGATGGCGAGGCAATCCTCGAAATTATCGAAGGGTTCGATTTCGAAGATCCCTACAGCCGCCTGCCCAGGGCCTTTTCTTTCGCCAGCGGGGCGGTGCCATCGTTCCGGTTCGGCCGCATTGCGGCCGCCGATCTCGAATGCTTCGGCATGCCGGAATGCGGCGAGCTCTATGAGCGCGCCTGCGAGCGTTTCACGCAGATCGGGGGAACGGCGATCGAGGTGGACTTCGCGCCGTTCCGCCAGGCCGGGGAGTTGATGTTCAGCGGACCCTGGGTCGCGGAGCGGCACTCGGCCATCGCTTCGCTGATGGACATCGATTCTGGCTCCCTGCTTGATGTCACGAGGACCGTGCTGGGCTCGGCCGCCGGCTATTCAGCGATCGACACATTTGGTGCCATTCACCGGCTGCACCGGCTTCGCCGCGACGCCGAGGCGATCTTTGCGGGTATCGATGCGCTGGTGGTCCCGACCGCACCGCGGCCGTTCACGCTGGAGGAGATGGATCGCGATCCGATCACCCTCAACAATCGCCTCGGCTACTACTCGTACTTTGCCAATCTGCTCGATCTCTGCGGCGTGGCGGTTCCGAACGCGACATTGCCGAACGGCGTGCCGATGGGCGTGACCCTTCTGGCGCCGGCCTGGCATGATCGCGCGCTGATCGGACTGGCGCGGCGGTTCGAGGCCAGTGCAGGCCGAGCGGCGTTCGAATTGAAGTCTGGCGGTTGACGGACGGAATTTATTCCATCTCTTGCTCGAGTGTCGAAAGATCCAGGATCGAAATCACGGATCTGTCGTACCTGATCACGCCTTCCTCCTGGAGCCGCGCGAGCTGTACTGTCACCCATTGGCGGGTGGATCCGATGAGATTGGCGAGATCGCCGTGGGTAAACGGCATCCCGATGACGACCTCGCCGTCGCGCTTAACGCCGTAGACGTGCGACAGGAAGATCAACAGGCTATGCAGCCGCTCGGTCACCGAGCGCGTCCCGAGCATCTGGGCCATCGCCGAATAGCATCGCGCCTTGAATGCCAGGGCATCCAGCAGGGCGACGGCGATCGCCGGCGATTCCAGCGCAAGCCGCCGCAGCGCCAGTCCCGGCATGAACGTCAACAGGCTGGGTTCGGCCGCAACCGATGACCACATGTGCGGGCCCGTTCCGAATATATCGGGGCCGCCGACGAAGTTGCCGGGAAACCAGTAGGCGAGCGTGACCTCGCGCCCCGACGGCGCCGCATAGTAGCTGCGTATGCGTCCCTCGCTGATCAGGTAGATCCCAGCCTGTGTGTCGCCCTGAGACCAAACCAGTTGGCCGGCTTCCAGGGCCTTCTCGCGTCCGATCGCGCGCAGCCGATTGCAATCAGCCCGGTTGAGACCATCCAGCAAGCCGGGCAGCGGCCTGACGAGATTGTCCGACTCGGCCAGCATCACGCCTGCCGCTATCGCGCTATTCGCCCTGTGCATCGCCGGCTCCACGGTGAGACCCGGCATCGATTATTCAAGAACCATGCCAGCGCGCTGCGGGCTGCTTCGCGATTTCCAAGTTCTGGGGGATCAGCTCGCGTCCGACTGATTGAACGCCCGCAACCCTTCTGCGCGGATGACGTCGAGACAATCCTTCTTGAGGGAAAGATAGGTTGGCTCGACCATGACAGAGCTCGACCGCGGGCGCGGCAGCTTGACCGCGACTTCGCGCAGGATGCGGCCGGGTCCCGCGCTCATGATGAGAACACGGTCGGCCAGCACGATGGCCTCATCTATGTCATGCGTGACGAACACGATCGTCGCCTTGATCCGGTCGCGCAGCTCCAGCAGATTGTCTTGCATCACCGCCCGGGTCTGCGCATCGAGGGCTCCGAAGGGCTCGTCCATCAGCAGCACGCGAGGCTGATTGGCCAACGCTCGCGCGATCGCCACGCGCTGTTGCATGCCCCCGGACAGCGTGTTCGGATAGGCGTCGGCGAAACGCTTGAGACCGACCATCGCGATCAGATCGTCGGCGATGGCATTCGCTTCCGTCCTGGACTTCCCAAGCATCCTCGGGCCGTGGGCGATGTTCCTGCGGACAGACTTCCAGGGGAAGAGATGCGGCTGCTGGAACACCATGCCGACATCGGGTCGCGGGCTGTAGACGCGCGAGCCCTCTACCAGGATGTCGCCTTCAAACGGCACTTCCAGTCCGGCGATCGTATTGAGCACCGTCGACTTGCCGCAGCCGGAGGGCCCGACGATGCAAACGAACTCGCTAGGCGCCACGTCGAAGGAAACGCGATCCACCGCGATGGTCTGCCCGCGGCGGGTGTCAAAAACGATGCTCAGGTTTGAGACTTGAATGGCCGGTTGTTTCCGCGCCGATTCGACGGAGGCTGGCGCACTTGCCAGAGCCAGTTTCATGATCGATCGAGCTCCCGACATCAACGCCACCAGACAGTACGTTCCGCAAGAGCCGAAAACAGCCGGTCGGCAATGAACGAAATCAACCCGAGCGCTGCGAGCCCGCCCATGACCTGGCCCGTTTGCAAATTCTGCTGCGCAATCTCGATCCTGTAGACAATGCCGGCGAAAGCGCCTGCGAGTTCGGCCGCGACAAGCGTGTAAAAGGAGATGCTGACGGCGGTGCGCAACCCGACCACGATGTAGGGAAGCGCGCCCAGCAGCACGATCTCCTGGAGCATCTGCCGCCGGGGCGTGCCGAGCATCAACGCCGCCCGAATCAGGCCGCGGTCGACCTTCTGCACGCCGATGTGGGTCGAAAGCCAAACCGTGAAGAACACGCCCCATACGACGAGGAATAGTTTTCCCGCCTCCGACAGGCCGAACCACAGGATGACGATCGGCACGAAAGCAATCGGCGGAATTGGCCGCAGGATGTGGAATAGCGGGGACAGCAAGCTCGAAACAACAGGGAATTGGCCGGTGAGGATACCGAGCAGGATGCCGAGCGCGCCGCCTAAGATGAACCCCGTGGTGACGCGAAAGAGGCTGGCCAGCAGATCGCCAAGGAACTGCCCGCTTCGTATCCACTCAAGGACCGCCGCAGCTACCACCGTCGGCGGCGGAAACAGCACCATGTTGACGGCCCCGGAACGAGAGACCAGTTCCCAGAGGCCGACGAACAGGGGAAGCGAAAGCGCCCCGATCAGAATATTGAGGCGGCGAAGACGAGCTGAATCCGGCCGCCGACCGCGACCGTCGGTGCGGAGAGCAATTTCTTGTCCTGCTGAAGTGCCGTCCTGCATGGCTGTGCGGGTGCCTATTTCCACGAGAGCGTGACGCGTGCGGGGTCGACCTTCTTCAGCGGCTCGGCGACGACGACCTTGCTGAAGTCGGGCATCACCGCTCCCGGAGGATGGTTGCCGCTCTCGAGGCGCCATGCGGAGTGGGTCTTGAGAATCTCGATCAGCCGGTCGTCGAGACGCACCCGGTAAACATAGTCGGCCCAGATCGGAGCGAGGTCGTCGCGCTTCATGCCAACCGCGTCCGCCACGACCGTGATCGCTTCATCCGGGTGTGCTTTCATCCAGACCTCGGCGTCGATCAGTGAGGCGATGAACTTCTCAACCAGCGCAGGGTTGGCATCCAGATAGGGTCTCGTGACGACGATGTTGAACGTCTCGGAGTAAGTGCCCGTTGTATCGAGCTCAGCGACGGCTTCGCTGAGGGCCTTCTTGGCGTTGGCGATGTGGGGTTCCCAAGTGTCGATCGCGTCGATGCTTCCTGCTGCAAGTGCCGGTAGCATCTCCTGCGGCCGCAGGTTGACGAGGGTGACATCCTTGGGAGTCAATCCCGCCGACTTCAGCAAAGTCGCCGTGTAGACCTCGCTGCCGGTGCCGGCAGTGAATCCGATTCGCTTGCCGCGAAGATCTGCCTTGGTCTTGACGCCAGCCTTGGCCGCGACGACCGTCTTGAGGTCGGAATATTCCATGCCGGCGACGAAGGCGATGGGCTGGTTTGCCATCGCCGAAGCGGTGACCGGCGCCTCCGCCGTCGTCGCGATGTCGGCGCCGCCCCCGATCACGGTGTCCAGGCACTGCTTGCCGGACGTGAAATTCGAGACGGTGATGTCCAGTCCGTTCTTTTCGAAAATCCCCTTCGATTTGGCGACGATCGCAAGGCCGGAGATCGGTCCGAGGTTTTGCGCAAGCCGGGCTTTGAGCAATTCCGCGGCCGAGGCGCGGCCCGGACTGATGGCAAGGCAGCAAAGCGCGGCATAGCCGGCAATTGCCGCGATTGGGCGGACGGTGTTCCAGTGCATGACGATCTCCCCTCGCGCCGCGCCCGGCGGCAGCCCCGATGTGATCGCGGATGCCGCCCTGAACGGCCCCACAGCAGACTCCCGCGTCCTCTCCCGGGCGATCTCTTGAGGATCGGCCCCACGTTGGTATGCTCGCCCGGCGCTACGGTCTCGGGAAGCAATTAATCGACATGGCCCTCGGGGCGACCGGTCGTGCGCCGCCGCTCGAGGTGATGCGCGTGCGGCGGATGGCCGCTGGAATAATGTCTGTCGTGACGGGTTCATGTCAGCGGATCAAAGACCGTCCAGCGAGGCGCAATCGTAGGAACAATCGGGAGGATAGGATGAGCATTCTTGCCAGGGTCATCGTGCCAGCAGGCGTTGCGTTCGCGGTCTTCGCAAGTCCATCGGTGTGGGCGCAGTCAGCCGACATGACCTTCTTCGTGACTTCGAGCGGGCCGGGCAAGGGAGCCGATCTCGGCGGCCTGGAGGGAGCCGATGCGCAGTGCCAGAAGCTGGCGCAGGCCGGCGGCGCCGGCGGCAAGACCTGGCGCGCCTATCTCTCGACGCAGGCCGCTGACGGCAAGCCCGCCGTCAATGCCAAGGACCGCATTGGCAAGGGACCGTGGCAGAATGCCAAGGGTGCGGTGATTGCCAAGGACGTTGCCGACCTGCACGGCGCGGCCAATAACCTCACCAAGCAGACAGCGCTCAGCGAGAAGGGCGAGGTCATCAACGGCGCCGGCGACACGCCGAACCGACACGATATCCTCACGGGATCGCAACCGGACGGCACCGCTTTTGCCGCGGGCGACGACAAGACCTGCAGGAACTGGACGTCGAGCACGCAGGGCGCGGCGGTCGTCGGCCATGCCGATCGTAAGGGCCTGCGCGACGACGAGCCGTCAAAGTCCTGGAACAGCTCTCACCCCTCGCGCGGTCCTGACGGCGGCTGCTCGCAGGCCGATCTGAAGAGCACCGGCGGCGACGGCCTGCTGTTTTGTTTCGCGGCGAATTGAGTTAGGGCGCGCAGCTCTCTCCCCGCGAGCGTAGCGAAGCAATCCAGACTGTCTCCGCGGAAAGATGCTGGATTGCTTCGCTTGCGCTCGCAACGACGGGGTATGTGGTGCCGCCGTTCCGTCTCGCTCTCACGGAACCTTCGGCCGCATGTTACATTGGTCCGACCGCTTCCACGCTCACGGACCCTTCCCATGAAATACGAGCTCTACTACTGGCCCGAGATCCAGGGCCGCGGCGAATATGTGCGGCTGGCGCTGGAGGAGGCGGGGGCGGCTTATATCGACGTCGCGCGGGGGGCGCGCGGCACCAGCGCCATGATGAAGATGATGGACGCGCATGGCGGCACGCCGCCCTTTGCGCCGCCGTTCCTGAAAGCGGGCAAGCTCGTCATCGGCCAGACCGCCAACATCCTGCTCTATCTCGGCGCCCGTCATGGGCTCGCGCCGAAGACGGAAGCGGGCAAGCTTTGGGTGCACCAGCTTCAGCTCACCATCACCGACCTCGTGACCGAGATCCACGACACCCATCACCCGCTCGGGCCTTCGATGTACTATGAAGATCAGAAGGCGCCGGCGAAGAAGCGCACGGCCGAGTTTTGGGACGAGCGCGTGCCGAAATATCTCGGCTATTTCGAGGAGCTCCTCGCGTGTAATGGCGGTGCCTATGTCACCGGTCGCAGGCTGACTTACGTCGATCTCTCGCTGTTCCAGATCGTCGATGGGCTGCGCTACGCCTTTCCCAAGCGCATGAAGGCGTTTGAGGGAAATATCCCGGGCCTCGTCAGCCTGCACGACCGCATCGCCGCGCGGCCGAACATCAAGGCCTATCTCGAAAGTGAGCGCCGCATTCCCTTCAACGAGCAAGGCATTTTCCGCCGCTACAAGGAATTGGACAATTAGCCGGTCCGGATAGCGGCTCACCACACGCCGGGCAGCAGGCGATAGCGCACGCGCGTCATATAGTTGGAATAGCCCGGCAGGCCCTCGCGCAGCGTGCGCTCCTCGATGCCGATGCGGACAGCAAACAAAACGACGATGACTGGCGCCATCACGAGGCCCCACCACGAGCCCAGCAGCAGCGGCACGCCGGCGAAGAACAGGATCATGCCGCTGTACATGGGATGGCGCACATGCGCGTAAGGCCCCGTTGAGACCACGCGTTGTGCGCGGTCGGCCTGGAGCTTCACCACGGGCGCGGCGAACGAGTTCTCGCGGAACACCCACAGGATGAACAGCGTCGAGAGGACGAACAGCACGAGACCGAGCGCCTGCAACGCAACCGGCATGTCGGAGAATTGCGTGCGCCGGTCGAGCCCCATCGCGGCCAGCCAGGCCAGCATCGCAATGACGAAGACGATCATGAAGGCCTTGTCGGCGGCAGGCTGGTCCTTTTGCAGGACCGGTCGCAGACGTTCGGCGAGCAGCGCCGGATCGACCCGATAAAGCCACCAGCCGCAGAGCGGGCCGAGCAGGGCGCAGGTGGCGAGGAACACCCAGGCCGAAGGCCAATGCATCGTCCCGGCGCAAGCGAACAGCAGCGCGCCCATGCCAGCGGTGGTGATCGTGTTCTGCAACAGCAGTTTTGCGATCATGCGCAGGTCCCGGGTCAGCCGCGCACGATATTGGTCCCGCTATCCGGCGAAGATGCGGCCGGACACGCGAAAAGCCCGATCGACCGGATCGGGCGTTTCATCTTTGACCGGCCTGATCAGGCGAGCTGATCGATCCGCGTGCCCTGACCCGGCGGAAGCGGCGCGGGCGGCGGCGGCTTGTAGGTCGGGTCGTTGTCCTTGGTCTTCTGGTCGTCCTGCTGCTTGGTCGTGTCGTAGCTCGGCACCACGATCGCGATCGGCGGCGGCGCAACGGTAGAAACGCTCATCCACAAATCCTCACACATGGAAACGATTGACCTTGCGCTGTGAGGAGCGAAGCTTCCGTCAAGCCAATCGTTAAAATGCGAAGGAGTTGGTGCGGTGGGATGCGCTGTTTTCGTGTCGGGTATCGCTCGATGTGGGGGAAGCCGAATCTCTCCTCGTCATTGCGAGCGCAGCGAAGCAATCCAGAGTACCTCGGCAGAGACAGACTGGATTGCTTCGCTGCGCTCGCAATGACGAAGTGTGTGGCGGGCGGCGTCGCGATGCTTGCGTCGCCCCGTGCGTGGAAAGAGCGCGAAAAAGTACCCCGTCTATTCGTCCTTGCCGCGCGTGATCGCGATGGATGCGTCCGTCTTGGTGCGGGTGCATTCCATGTTGAGGCGGCGGTAGCGCATGACGACCTTGTCGCCGCGCAACAGTCCCATCCGCTTCAGGCAGCGTGTCGCGCCCGTCGTAGTGTCGTCCTTCGTCACGGTGAAGACGATTGCCGCCATCGAACTCACCAGCGCAAAGAACTCTGGCGTGGGCTTGCGATCGCCCTTGGCATAGAGCTCGATGGAATATTTGTCGCCGCGGCAACCCACGGACAGCTCCTTGGCTGCGGGGTGCGAGAGGTAGACGATGTTGGCGGCCCGGAAATTCACCTTGAGGCGCTCGACCTGGTTCGACAGCTCCTTGGCGCTGTCGTCGCAACGATCGGCGCGCGCTGGCGATGCAAGAGCCACAAGGCCGGTGATGGCGGCGGCGACCAGGATCGCGCCGCGGACGTTCGAGTTCAATGTCATGATAAAAAGCCCCTTGGAGGGCGCATAAAAGCCTGTACTCCGAGGCCATGCAAGACCTTCGATCAGGCCTGTTTGCGAACGGTCGTGCCGTTTAGACGCCCCGGGCGCCGAGAAGCTCTTTTTCAATTGTTTGCTTCAACTGCTTCAAATCCTCCAGATGTCCACCAATCCGCGACACGTCGGCCTTTGTGATGGAATCGCGAACGTCCGCGACGACGCTGCGCGAACTTGCCGCGACCTGGCGGACGCCCTTTGCCAGATCCTCGCCCTTTGCGACGTAGCTTGAACCAATCAGAAGGCTGCCGCCCGGCAGTCTGGCGATTCGTTCTTTCACGCCTTCGACCGTTGAAACGATCGCATCTGTATTCGACAGGGCGTAGTCGTTCAGTTGGGAGATTATGTCGGTTAGCAGGATCGCCACCTCTTGGACGGTGTCGACCATCGGGCCGCTCTGTTCGAGACGTTCGGTGGCCCTCTTTGCTGGGACAATGGCCTTCACATAGAAGTTGTACCCCACAAACACGATTACCGCGGACCCCACCAAGAGAAACGCAATCGCAGGCTGCTCGTGTCCGGAAAGAGCCAAGAGACAAGCCATCACCAAGGTCGCTGCCGCAAGGACCAGCAAGGCGAGCGCATAGCCGCCGGCTTCCCAACCTTTGATGACAGAGCCGGTGATTTGGTCGCTGAACTTCACGACTGGCGTGGTAATTCCTGACATCTCGATTTCCCCATTTTCCCCGACGCGATTGCGGACATAAAATCGCAAAATCAGAGGTGGCGATAGCGTTCCGGTGCTGCATCGGGACACTCGGAGAATGTGCGGGGCGGGGCCCCCCAATTGTGGGGAGGCGAAAACCTTCCATTTGTGGGAAAAGGGCTTAGAAAGGCTCTATCTTTCGGCGCCTTTGGCGCGCGCCCTGCGGCCCCAATCCGAGACCAGATCATGAACGCTCCCACCGCCTTCCCCGACCCCGCAAAGCCCGTTCCGCCCTATAAGCACACCCCGCTCTTCCCGCTGGGCAAGGACGAGACGCCCTACAAGAAGATCACGGCTGAGGGTGTCAGGGTCGAGAAGGTCCTGGGGAAGGACATGCTGGTGGTGTCGCGCGAGGCGCTGCGGGCGCTGTCGGAGGCGGCCTTTGGCGACATCAATCATTATCTGCGCCCCGGCCATCTGAAGCAGCTCCGCGCAATCCTGGAGGACGGCGAGGCGAGCCCCAACGACAAGTTCGTCGCGCTCGACTTCCTGAAGAACGCCAACATCGCGGCCGGCGGCGTGCTGCCGATGTGCCAGGACACCGGCACCGCGATCATCATGGGCAAGAAGGGCTGTAACGTCATCACCGATGGTGACGACGAGGCGGCGCTGTCGGAAGGCGCGCGCGACGCTTACCTGCGCCGCAATCTGCGCTACTCGCAGGTCGCGCCCTTGTCGATGTACGAGGAGAAGAACACCGCCAACAACATGCCGGCGCAGTGCGAGATCTACGCCGAGGGCGACGACGCCTACAAGTTCATGTTCATGGCGAAGGGCGGCGGCTCCGCCAATAAAAGCTTCCTGTTCCAGGCCACGCCCTCGGTGCTGACCAAGGACCGCCTGCTCGCCTTCCTCAAGGAGAAGATCCTGACGCTGGGCACCGCGGCGTGCCCGCCCTATCACCTCGCCATCGTGATCGGCGGCACCTCGGCCGAGCTGTGCATGAAGACGGTGAAGCTCGCCTCCGCCCGCTATCTCGACGCGCTGCCGACCCACGGCTCGCCCGACGGCAACGCCTTCCGCGACGTCGAGATGGAGCAGGAAATCCACAAGATGACGCAGTCGCTCGGCGTCGGCGCGCAGTTCGGTGGAAAGTATTTCTGCCACGACGTGCGCGTTATCCGCATGCCGCGCCACGGCGCCTCGCTGCCGATCGGGCTCGGCGTGTCGTGCTCGGCCGACCGCCAGGTGCTCGGCAAGATCACCAAAGATGGCGTCTATCTCGAAGAGCTTGAGCACAACCCCGCGCAATATCTGCCGCAGGTCGAGCAGTCGCTCGGCGGCGAGGTCGTCAAGATCGACCTCAACCAGCCGATGAAGGACATCCTGGCGACGTTCTCGAAGTACCCGACCAAGACGCGGGTCTTGATGACCGGCACCATGATCGTCGCGCGTGACTCCGCGCATGCCAAACTGCGCGAGCGCCTCGAGAGGGGCGAGCCGCTGCCGGACTATTTCAAGAACCATCCGGTCTACTACGCCGGTCCTGCCAAGACGCCCGAGGGCTACGCCTCCGGCGCGTTCGGCCCGACCACCGCGGGCCGCATGGATTCCTTCGTCGACCAGTTCCAGGCCGCCGGCGGTTCGATGGTGATGGTGGCGAAGGGCAACCGGGCCCCTGCCGTGCGCGAGGCCTGCAAGAAGTATGGCGGCTTCTATCTCGGCTCGATCGGCGGTGCGGCTGCGAACCTCGCCGAGCACTGCATCAAGAAGGTCGAGGTGCTCGAATATCCCGAGCTCGGCATGGAAGCGATCTGGCGCATCGAAGTCGTCGACTTCCCGGCCTTCATCATCATCGATGACAAGGGGAATGACTTCTTCAAGGAGCTGAACTTGGGTTAGCGCTCCGCGCAGTTGAACGGCGGTCCGCCGCTGATGGTGCGCTTTAGCGCGGCACCACATACTGCGTCGGCGCGCCGTTTTCGGGCCCATCGAACATCACGAGCACGCGCCATGGTTCGCCGCTGACGTCGCTGAGCACCAGCAGGGTCTCTGCCTTGGCGGTGCTGTCGGCGACGCCGAGCGTGTGGCTAGGTCCAAGCTTGCCGCTGCTGGTATCGTAGAAGACGACGGCGGGCGCGATCTGCTGTTCGTTGACCGGCCCGGTCAGGAGAAGCAAGCCGCCTGACACGGCGGCGATGTCCCTGATACCGGTCGTTGTGCCAAGCGCCAGCGGAGGGTCGATGAGCTTGGCCTTGAGCGGCATGTTCTCGGTGAAGACGGCCTTTGCGTCGACCGTGAGAATATAAGCATTGCCGTCTTTGGAGGGACCACGGAAACCAAGATACATCAGGTCCGCTTTGACCGCGATGCCCTCGATGTTGGCGCCGTTGTCGCCGAGGGGCTTGTCGTAGTCCACGGGCAGTGCGTCCTTGATTGCACCGCGCAGGCGCGTCACGGATGCTTCGACGCCGATCACCTCGTCCGCGGAGATCGGGAAGGGAGGCTCTCCAGTGAGCTTGTCGACGGGAAAGCGAAAGAGGTGATAGCTCGTCGGATTGCTGTCGTCGGGATGATGACGTTTGCGGCCGTGCGATCCGACCACGTAGAAATAACCGTCATCGTAAGCGGTGCCCTCGGCATCCGGATCGCCGCTGGCCTGATCGCTCAGCAGGCGGATTACCTTGCCGGGATTGATCGTCGTGCCTTCGATCGCAAAGAACTGCGCGTATTTCTTTTCGTCGTTGACGACGAGGCAGGATTTGAGGGGCGGGGATGTGGTCGCGCACGCCGCTCCACTGATGTTGGTGCGGGCATCCGCGCTCTTCTTGAACGGCTCGCTCAGTTGCCACGCCGGTGACTGCGGCTCGAGCACGTCGGCACTCACCGGCGCTGCTCCAGCAAGCGCGGCCACGGCGGAGGTCAGGAACAGGTGGATGCGATTGCGAGCGGGGAGGGAGACCATGCAAATTCCCCTCTGCTGAAAGTGTGTTGAGATCAATAAAAATCTTTAGTTGTATACTGTTTATCCTGCTCGTGAAGCCGGCTGTGGTCAACGACCTGAGCGCCTTGGCCCCGTGGCCAATGACCGCAGCCCGTTAGCTGCAATTCGTAACCTGGTTCGAGCACAGCGAGCGCCACCAGCCGCGGACGCCGTCCTGGCTCTCGACGAGGCCCCAGAGCCCGCTACAGGCAAAGATGCGCTTCGGGCCGCCGTCGGTGTCGATTGGGCCGCCGAGCTCGCGCTGGGCCGGCATCCATTTCGCATCGACGAAGGGCGCCTGAAACAGGCCGCCCATGCGCGTAGCGCCGTTGGCATAGGACGCGCCGACCTTGTTGGACGCGACCCAGCCGCGCCCCGCATAGGGTTTTGGCGCGCTGCGCGGATATATCTTCTCGTCCTCGTAATCCTTGCCTGGCGGCTTGGCGCCTTCGATCAGAAACCAGCCGTCCTTGAAGCCGATGATGCGGAATTCGGTGAGCCATCCGCCCTCGGGCGTGTTCTCGGCGCCGCCGAGCTTCAGACGATAGGGCGGCGGCAGCGTGCCGAGCACGCGCGCTTTCACCGACGGCTCGGCGCGCACATTGAGACCATCAGGATCCTTGTCGATGGACCAGGCGCCGAGATCGCAGGACTCGGTGCCATCGGGCAGCGTTGAGCGCCTGGCGGCGAGATCGGCGTGGAGCTTTGCGAAGTCAGTGTCGTCGTTATCAGGGTCCGGCCCGCTGCGCGGCTTCAATTCGGCCGAGACCGCGCGCGTCACATCCGGTGTCAGCGTGACGACGAGGGCCTGGCGTGCAGCGAACACGCTTGCCGGTGTCTTCGGATCGTTCGACGAGGCCGGATAGACGGCGAGGGTGCCGGTCGATCCTTCGGTCCGGTAGGCCGTGCCGGCGACATAGCCCGCCGGCACCATGGCGAGCGCGCTTGCGCGCCACGCCGGTTCGGTGTCATCCGCGCGCGCCGATTGTGTCGCGACACACAGGATCGCTGCCGCGATGAGACGGAGCACGCGCACGGTTCGCAACGTGCCTACGCGCGCGCGCCCGTGAACGGAAAGCTGCCCATCGGGCCGATGCCCATCTCGCCGCTCATGCTGTCGCCAGAGACCGTTCCGATGAACTCGAGCGTCAACGGCATCGGATTGGTGATCGAGACTTTCCAGTTGACGGCGTCGCCGCTGATGGTGCCGTCG
The DNA here is from genome assembly GCF_040547725.1 of Bradyrhizobium sp. LA2.1. Lineage (NCBI taxonomy): Bacteria > Pseudomonadati > Pseudomonadota > Alphaproteobacteria > Hyphomicrobiales > Nitrobacteraceae > Bradyrhizobium > Bradyrhizobium sp. LA2.1. The sequence goes on along the minus strand of NZ_JBEPQI010000004.1, from coordinate 399,786 downwards.
AAGATCTCGGCCGAATTGCCGTCGGCGCCCTGCGTTCCGGTCAGTGTGCCGCCGGAGTTCAGCAAGGTCAGCGTGGCCTTGCGCTCGCCCATGGGCGTCGTCATGGTCAGAGTCCAGTTGCCGTCCACGGCCATTCGTGTCTCCCATAAATCCCGGCGGGCAGCGACGATCCGCGGCCCGTCCCTGGCCGAGCGTATAGCGCAACTCGCAGCAGCTGCCTAACCCTCCCTTGGAGGCATTTAGGCGCGGGCGGCGGCACGGCGCCGGCTGGTGACAATGAGGCGAAGCACGACATACTGCACGGCAAAGGCGAGGATCTTGGCGCCGCCTGCGACCACCGTGATGTAGAACGCCCATAGCTTCAGATCGCCAGTGGAGGCGACCACGATCATGCCGGCGCCGATCACGAACATCAGCAACGCCCAGGCATAGCCCGCGGCCGTCACATATTCCGGAACGGTCTCGACGACGATCGGCGGCATGTAGCGCAGCATCCAGCCGCGCTTGAGCATGATGGCGCCGATAGCGAAATGCGCGATCGAGGGCTTTGCCAGCATGAAGCGGGGATCATTGGTCAGCAGGGTGACGGTGCCCAGCACGACGACGAGCGCGAGGCTCGCATAGGTCATGTAATTGAGCTGCTGGCCCTTCACGCGCGCGTAGATCACCTGCGCGATCGCTCCGGCAATCGCCACCGACGTTGCCAGGACGACGTTGTCGGTGATGAGGTAGATGACCAGGAAAACGATGGCGGAGAGGAAGTCGGAGGCGAGGCGGGCGAATACGTCCTTCATCGTCTGTCCTGTTCAGCGAGTGTTGGGCATTGCGCTGGCCGGCGCACCGTACTTGATCTGGCGATACTCGGGATACCATTTTGTGAAGTAGATCGCGCTGTTGCGGGCGGCGAAGGCGACCGCAAGGCCCGACCAGAGCGGCAGGCCGGGGACGTAGAGCAGCGCGATGTTGGCGGCCATCATCAACAGCGCGGCGGCGGTCCAGGCGCCGGTGATGACGTAATTGGCGGTGAGGAAGCCGGGCATCGCCGCCGTTTCGGCCGGGACCGTTTCAACCGCATATTGCAGCGTGAACGGGTGGCGGACCAGCATCGAGCCGAGCGAGATGACGAAGATGCCGATGTCGACCGACAGCTTGACGCCCAGCGTGCCGAGCTTCGGGTCGATCAGCGCGAGGTAGAGGCCGATTGCGGCGAATACGATCGCCGAGCCCATCGCGAGGATCTTGACGGAGCGGCCGCGCGCGACATCGACCGTGATGGTGGCGAGGCAGATTGCAGACGCGGCGAACACGCTGATCGTGGCCGACGTCACCAGCATCAGGAAAGTGTAGGCGCCGTAGGGCGCGAGGATCAGGAAAATCGCCATGAGCCGCCTCGGTCTGGCCAATCTTTACGATGTAAAGATAAATAAATCAGGAGCGATGCCGGGTCAAGCGAAATCTTTACAGTGTCAAAATAACGTAGGTAACTTCCAAAAAATGAAGTGCTGCAATGGCTTGGTCGGACGCCTCGTCGGCGAATTCCGCCCAGGGCAGGCGCGACAGGATCGGCAGCGCGGCGGCGAGCAGGAGGCCGACCGAGAGCAAGATACCGCCGTTGAAGATGAGATGGCCGCTCCGTCGCAGCCGGATCATCCGGAGTGCGAGCGCGGCGCAGGCCAGGGCGAGGACGGCAAGGCAATCTGTGGTGATCGAGGGCATGTGCAGGCCTCTTTGGTGACATCCGCGATGTCATTCCGGGGCTCGCGACGTCGTCGCGCCCCGGAATGACGAGGCGAGAGTTACTGCGCACCCACCCAATTGCCGTGAAAGCCGTCGGGCACGCGGTGGCCGAGCTGCACCAGCGCAACGGGACCGGCTTCGACATCGGTGGCGTTGAACACGGCGAGGTCGCTGCGGTTCTCCCGCGCGCGCCAGACCACCGCCAGCAGCCAGCCGTCGCCTTCCGCTGCATCCGTCGCGCGCTCGACGAACACCGGCTCGGAGATGGTATCGCCGGCCGGCAGCAGATAATGACCGAGCCGTCTGCCGTTGCCGTCGACATGGACGACGCCCGACAGCGCGCCGAACATCGGCAGCCGCGGATTGGCGCAGGCGTACCAGCCGTGACGGCTTTTCAATCCGGCGCGGCGGTCGTCGATGCGGGGGAATTCGCCGGTGAGATCGTCGAGATACGTCTGCTGGAAGCGGTCGGTCGTCCCTGAGAGATCGAACGTCCAGCGGCAATGGCGGGCGCGTGATTTCTCCGGATCCGTCGGCCGGCCATCGGGATGCGGAAACAGCGGCGCTTCCTCGAACTGCATGACGTCGGCGATGATGCGGTTGCCGTCCTCCCACGCGTTCATGATGTGGAAGACGTAGCAGGCTTCACCGCGGAACCAGACGATGTCCTTGGCCGTACCGTTGCGCTTCATCACGCCGACATAGGCGCCCTTGTCCGGCTCCCAGGCATAAGGCGGCCGTCCGCTCATCGCGCGCTCCATGCTGCCGGTGATCGGGAGGATCGGAAACAGCACGTGGTTCTCGGTGACGATGAAGTCGTGCACCATGCTGGCGTAGGGCGCCTCGAAACGTTCGAAGCGCGTGGCCTTGCCTGTTACGTCGATCGATCCGTAGGAGAGGGCAGGGGTCAGCGGACCCGCGGCGTTGTAGCCGAAGAACACGAGCTCACCGGTGACCGGGTCGACCTTCGGATGCGCCGTGAAGCTGCCGGCGACGCGACCCTGATAATTGTGATAGCCGCGCGTCGCCAGCGTGCCCGGCTCGATCTCGGTCGGCAGATGCGCTTCTTCCAGTGCCAAGAGCTTGCCGGCATGAAAGATGATGTTGGTGTTGGCGACGCCGCCGTCGGTGAGGTTTTGCGGGGCATCCGGCAGCTTGCGGCCGAAGCCGCCGAACAGTGCGCGGCCTGCATCGTGCTCGGCCAGCCATTTCGGCGTGCGGACCCAGCGGTTGCGATAGCTGGCACGGCCGTTCTCGAGGTGGAAGGCGTGCAGCATGCCGTCGCCGACGAACCAGTGCGCACCGGGCGCATCGAACTGCGGATTGGGACCGTTGCGATAGAGCACGCCATTCAGATCGCGCGGCAATTCCCCGACGATTTTGAGGAACGGCGCGTCGGCTTCGAATGGAATCGGACCTAGGTTATGGCGGCGCTCGGTGACGGCGTCGTGCTGCACGGCGTATCCCTCCCTATCTTTACATCGTAAAGATCGAATAATGCCGATCGCCGCATTCGTCAAGTGAAATCTTTACACTGTCAATATTGCGTCATATAGCTTGCAAATGGCCAAAAGCGACACCAAGAGCGAAACAGCGCGCAAGCCGCGTACACCGAGCAAGACATCGTCGGCCGCGAGCGCGCAGGCGCGTTCCGCACGCCGTCCGGCAGTAGCGAAGACGGAGACGCCGTATCATCACGGCGCCCTGCGCGAGGCGCTGCTCCAGGCCGCCGAACGGGTGCTGGAGCGCGACGGGCTGTCCGGCCTGACCTTGCGCGCAGTGGCGCGGGAGGCGGGCGTCTCGCATGCCGCGCCGACCCATCATTTCGGCGATCTCACCGGCCTGCTCAGCGAGCTCGCGGCCGTCGGCTTCCGCCAGTTCAACGCGGCGATGGCCTCGTCCTGCGACGCCGCCACCACGCCACTGGAGCGCGCGCTGGCGCGGCCGAAGGCCTATGTCGCCTATGCGCAGGCCCATCCCGGCATGTACGGCATCATGTTCCGCACCGAGCGGCTGGACTATTCCAGGCCCTCGCTGCACGAGGCGGCCGAAGCCTCCTTCGCCGGCCTTGCCAATGCCATCGGCATGATGCGGCAGGAGCAGATCAGTGGCGACGCACTGACGCTGAACCAGGGCGCCGCGATCGCGCGCGCCTGGTCGATGGTGCACGGCTTCACCATGCTGCTGCTCGACGGCCGTCTCGAGGACATTCTGGGGCGGCTGCCCGAAGGGACGACGACCGAACAGTTGCTCGAGGCGATGCTGACGGCGCCCATCACGGCGAAGCTGCCGGGTCCCTGATCAAGCGGCCGGGGCCAGCAAGCTCTTAAACGGCAACGGTGGCACGGCGCGTCTCGGCCCAGGAAGAGTGCTTACCGGCGTGCTATCGCAGCGCTGAAATGTGGGCTAGCGGATTCACGTAATACATCTTGAAGTTGTGATAGATTTGAAGGAGTATTGGGGGTGCGCTGTACTTAGAATTTGTTTCTGCATCGGTCCTTTCCCATGTCGGACGTTTCCCCCGAAGTTCTGAGCAAGCTTACTGAATTGATTAAGGCCACCGGGGGCGTCGGAGCGCCTCATGATAGTGGCCTCACATGGCTTCAGTTTCTAAAGAGCATCACCGAGTTTCTAAATGCGATCGCGTGGCCGGCCGCGGCCGTTCTTTGCGTACTTCTTTTTCGTCGGCAGGTGATCGACTTTCTCGGCAATGTGGAAAGTGTGAAGGTGTTGGGAGTTGAAATATCCCGAAAAATAGACAAGCAAATAGAGCAATCAGCAAAAGAAGCTCAGACGAAATCGGAGGCGGAGTTGAGCTCGGGGCCTTCCAAGGCCGAACTCGAACGAGCGATGACGGTCAAGGATTTGGCGGCCAACGCAAGTAGTGGCGTAGTTCTGGCGAAAGCCGAATCCCTGGCCGCAGAGTACGAGAGCGTACGTGCATCTATGCTGCCCGGAAATGATCGGACGCGCGCTATGGAAGTCGTGGTTTCCAAGATGCGTACGATTGGGCAGGCTTTTTTCCCCCTTCGTCACGAGTTTGCTGGCTCTGCGTCTCCGGGGAAGCGGTTGATGGTCATCACATCGCTGCAAGTATTTTTTGATTTCGAGATGCTCGACTGGCTGGCACAACGCGTTGGTTCGGAAAAGCCGTTCCTACAATATCAAGCCCTCGTGGCCATCCTTCTCGGGATACAGCAAAAAAATGCGAAAGCTTATATTGCGGCTCTAGATGCTGCGGTCAGCACAGTAAACCAGGTTCGAGACAAATTTGGCAGCGATACAAGCCGGACGGGAACGCTTGAGGAAATCGAAAAATCTCTGAGCGACCTCAAGCGTGCTACCCAAAAGAAGACCTGATTCAGTTGGCCTTACCGCATCGTCGCGAGTTCGACCGCACGTCCACGCGTGCCGACAATCTTCACCTCGTCCTTGCCGCAAGTGAAGCTGCGGGCGAAATCGTCCGCCGCCTTGCGAGCGAGCTCATTGGCGGTGGGGTTGATGGCATCGACATAGGCGACGTGGCAGACCGGCCCCGGCGGCAGCCGCGTCACGACGAGCATGGCCTTGGTGTTCGGCCGTCCCTGCTTGTCGGGATCGGTGCCATCGGCGATGTGCCAGCGCTGGATCATGGCAAACGACTTCGTGCCCGCGCTACGCCATTCGACGGTGGCCTCCGATGAATTGAATGGCGCGAACCAGATCTTTGCCGCCGGTTCCTCCGCTGCGGCCTTGCGATTGCGGCCGATCGAGACGATTTCGCGCAGATCATCCTCGGCGATCAGCACGATCAGGCCGTCTTTTCCCGGGCAGACCCGCGTGGTGCTGCCGTCAAGCTCGCTGGGCTTGCCGATCTGGCGGCAGTCTTTTGGCGCTGTGGAGGAATAGGTGCTGCCCATGGATTGGGCGGCGACGTGACCCGCGCTCAGGCAAGTCAGCAGCACGGTCAGACAAAGGAACGCGATACGCCTCATGACGACGCCTTGATACAGAGGGAACTCCCTCCATCAGACGTCTTCACTGTGGGCAAGGTTCAAACAGAGGCGGGATGTACCTGACAGCGGCGCGGAATCGTTCTAGAAGGGCGCCTTCCGCTGCGCTTACCGCGCTTCGTCCGCGACATCTCATTCGATCATGCCAGCCATCGCTTCCAGCAAATCCTATCGCGTCGGCCGTTCCAAGACCGGACTTGGCCTCTTCGCCACCATGCCGATCAAGAAGGGGACCCGGATCATCCGTTATTTCGGACCGATCCTGGACTCCAGAGTTCCCGCGCATGACGAGATCGAGAACAAATACCTGTTCGAGCTCAACAACCGCTGGACCATCGACGGGTCGGTGCGCAAGAACCTCGCCCGCTACATCAACCATTCCTGCCGCCCCAACGCCGAGTCCGACGTCCGGCCGCGCGAGCGCAAGGTCTTCATCCGCGCCATCAGGAACATCGAGCCGGGCGACGAGATCAACTACGATTACGGCACCGACTACTTCAAAGCCTATCTGAAGCCGATCGGCTGCAAATGTCCTTCCTGCGAGGCCAAGCGCAAGAAGCTGCGCGCTGAGGCCCGCGCCGAACGCGCCAAGGTGAAGACGCGCACGGAAGCGAAGGCCAAGAAGGCGGGCGCGAAGGCCGGCAAGAAGAAGCTCAACGGCCATGCCGTTGGCAAGAAGAACGGTCGCGCGCGGGCTTAGCCATTAGCCGCGGTGTCATGCCCCGCGAAAGCGGGGCATCCAGTACGCAGCAGCCCATCCGCATCCGTCTACTGTCTCGGAATACTGGGTCGCCCGGTCGAGCCGGGCGACGACAGCGAGTGACGTGGTCTCACGCCGCCACCACATTCCCGCTCTTCCGCAATCCCACATATTGCAGCTCGGCAAACACGCCGGTCGCAATCGCCTGCGCGACGACCATGAGCTCGCCGCTGATGTTCGGCGACACCGCGCTCGAGAACAGCAGCGCGATGCTGCCGACCGTCCAGGCCGCGTTGCCGACCACGACCAGCAGCACGAGCGGCCTCGCCACGGAGGCACGCAAGGCAAGCCAGCCGACCAGCGCGGTGTAGGTGATCAGGAACAGGCCGGTCTCGCGCAGCAGCGCTTCGGGCAGGTTGAACAGCGGTGCGAACGCGCCGGCGCCGAAGGTAAAGCCGAGGGCGGCGACGCCGCTGAAGATGGCGTCGGCGAGAAGCGCGCGGCGCAGGAAGGCGGATGCGTCGATCATCGTGGTCTCCATGGTTGGGTTGGGCTTGGGGGTGAATTCAGTGCCGTCCGCGCCACCAGGCGCGGAGCAGGCGGGCGATGCGAAACGGGCAGAGGCTCTTGCCGACGCCGTGCTCGAAGGCTGTGACCTGCGCGACGACATAGTCGCCGGTCGAATGCACCAGCGGCTCGGGCATGTTGAGGCTGCGTGCCAGCATGCGGGTCGCGAGCGTCACGGCCCAGGGAACAAGGTGGTCTGCGATGGTCCGGTAGAGCAGCAGCGCGATCATGGTCATCTCCTGTTGCGACCGAAGATGCGCCGTGGCGGGGACCAATTCGATTACCTCGCGGGTAAAAAATACGCCCGTTCGCGACAGTCCTAAGGTGTTCGATGCTGTTCGCGAGGCGCGCGCAGGCTGGTCACCGTGCGCAGTCCCGAGACCATCGCTCTACTAGAAAGATGGGCCGGTTGTTTGAAGAAGCGTTCCGGCAGGCTCTACCGGCAAGACATCACGCGCCCTAACGGGCGTGGCAGTTGGTTGAGCGTGTGCCGCTTGCCAAGCGATGCTCTTGTTGCGCAGGAGCTGCAATCGAAAATTGGAAGGCTGTAGACGCGTGGGTGACGGTGGGCGGGGCAACTATCTGCAGAATGATCGGTTAAGGAATGATCGCTCTCAGCCTCCTGCGATCGCTCGATGGACGAGCGCGATGACCTCGTCAGCATCCTGTTCGGTGCTGTCAAAGCGAGCCACAAACCGGATTACGTCCTGGCCCCGTCGCGCGAATTGCAGCCCGCTCGCTGCAAGACGGTTGATGGCCAAAGCGGGCAGGTTGATGAAAACCAGATTGGCTTCCACCGGCGCAATGAGCTGAACGTCAGGCAGCGCAGCGAGACCCGCTCCAAGACGCGCAGCCACGGCATTGGCCTTCGCCGCGAGCCGCAGATAAAGGCGATCCTCGACGTAGGCGAGCAGCTGTGCAGACGCAAAGCGCATCTTCGACGAGGTCTGGCCGGCGCGGCGAAGCCGATAGGACAGGGATTCGACGAGATCCTGGTCGAACACCACGATCGCATCCGCCGACATTGCCCCGTTCTTCGTCGCCCCGAAGGACAGGATGTCGACGCCGGCGCGCCATGTCATGTCGGCCGGGCTGCAATCGAGCCGCGCCAGCGCGTTGGCGAACCGGGCGCCATCCATGTGCAGCGACAGATTCCTGTCGTGGGCGATTGCTCCGATTTCGGCGATCTCGGCGAGGGGATAGATTGTTCCATATTCGCTGGCCTGAGTGATCGACACCGCATCGGGCTGGGAGCGATTGCGGACTCCCCAAGCCGCCTGGCCCAGCGCCTGGCGCAGGCTCGACGGCTCGATCCGAAAGTTTCGGCCGGACATGGCGACGAGCTTCGCGCCGCCTGTGAAGGCTTCGGTCGCGCCGCCTTCCGCGGTGTGGATATGCGCCTCTTCGTGACAATAGATGGCGCCATAGGGCCGCGCGCAGCTCGCGAGTGACAAGGCGTTGGCCGCCGTACCGGTCGAGACCGGGAACACGGTGACCGCGGTCTCGAACAGCTCCGAGAAGCGCGCATTCAACGATCTTGAATAATCGTCGTCGCCATAGGCGGCGGCCGGGCCGCGATTGGCCTCGGCGATCGCTCGCAGAATCTCGGGGCTGACCGGCGCGACATTGTCGCTGCGGAAATTCGGGAGCGTCGGGGCTGCTTCGTTCATACCGTCCTGTCCTGCCGTCATATCACGGTTGATTCCTGCCTGTTGATGCGCCGATTGATCAGGAGCAACGGGATTGCGGTGACGAGGATAAGCACCGCGGCCGCGGCGGCCGCCAGACCCGCGCCGGTGCCCTCGATGGCATGGTACATCACGACGGTCGTGGTGACCCAGCCGCTCGCATAGAGCACAATGGTCGCGCTCAATTCGGATGCCGCGGTGATCCAGACCAGCACCAGCCCGCCGACAAGGCCGCTGGTCATCAACGGCACGGTCAGGGTCGCGAAGGTTTTGCTTGGCGAGACCCCGAGATTGATCGAGGCTTCCTCGAGCGAAGGATCGAGCTGGTGCACGATTGCCGAGGACGACCGGATCGCGAAGGGGAGCTTGCGGACGACATAGGCGATGACCAGGATCAGCCAGCCGCCGGTCAGAATCAAGGGACCGCTGTTGAACGCGATGATGAGCCCGATCGCCAGGATCGTGCCCGAGACCGCAAACGGCACCATGCCGACGAAATCGAGCAATCCCGACAGGCGCGAGCGGTGCCGGGCCACAACATAGCCGATCGGAGCGCCGATCAGCATGGTGGCGACGGCCGCGATGCTGGCGAGCGTCAGCGTGTTGAGCAGCGGCCGATAGGAGCCCGACAATAGGGTGGCGTAATTGCCCAATCCGAACTCCCAGGTCAGGACAGGGCCGCGAAAGCGCAGGAGGGAGATCATCAACACGGCCGCGAACGGCAGCAGCGATGCAATCACAATGCCCCAACTCACGATCGTGGCCGTGAGCCGCAGTCCCGGCGTCAGAGGCAGCTTCGCGGGCGCGCTGCGGGCATTGGTCGAAAACCGGCGCTTGCCGAGGTAGTGCCGCTGAACGAGCAGCGCGATCGCCGTGCAGGCGATCAGGAGCACGCTGAGTGCGCCCGCCGCGGCCGGGTTGGCATCAGATTCGCCGGCGAACAGCTTGAAGATGTCGACGGCCAGGAACGGCCGGTCCTCAGCCAGCACCGCTGGCACGCCGAAATTCTCCAGTGCCTCAATGAACACCAATAGTCCGCCGGCAAGGATCGCCGGCATAACGATGGGCAGCAGCACGGTGCGGATCACATAGGGCCGTGAGCCGCCGAGATTGCGGGCTGCCTCCTCCATCGAGGCGTCGACTGCCTGGAATCCGGCCAGCACGGGCATGACGACGTATGGATAGAGCGTCAACGTGAACACGATGACGATTCCGGGCACGCCGTAGATCGATCCGATCGGGATTCCGATCCCGCGCAGAGCGGTGGTGACGACACCAGCATGGCCGAACAGCAGCACGAGGGCGTAGGCGCTGACGAACGAGGGCAGGACCAGCGGCAAGGACGCAAGCGTCAGCAGCAGCGCGCGGCCCGGTATGTCGATCCGGGCAAGACAGAAGGCGAGCGGGATGCCGATCGCGCATGCGAAGGCCGTTGCGAGCGCGGCGCAGAGCAGACTGTTCCCGATGCTGCCGAGATAGTAGCGGCTCTTCACAATCGCCGCATAGTTCCCAAGTGTCAGGCCGCCCGTGCCGTCGATCCGTATGCTGGCATCCAGAACGAGCGCCAAGGGGTAGAGCAGAAACACCGCGAGCAGCACCAGCGCCGCCAGCGTCACAATGGTGGCGAAGCGTTTCATGGCGCCGGATACGCCGTGATCTGGGCAGGGTCGTAAGCAAGGGTGAGCGGCGCGCCGGGCAAGAGATCGAGCGCCTGGCCGCCGAGCGCCGCAATCCGAATCTGGGTGCCGTCCGGCAGGGTTGCGTGGAGGCGCTGTACCGGGCCGAGAAATTCACGCAGCGCCAGACGCGCATGCACAAGCGAGCCACCGGAACCGTCTCGCAGCTGCAGGGCCTCCGGCCTGACCGACAGCAACACCGGCGCGCCGGGCGCTGCGACCTCGCCTCTGACCGTGAATTCCGTTCCGGCTGCTGCGACAGGAGTGTTACGGCCGTCGAAAGCTCCCGCGATGCCCGGCACCATATTGGTCGAGCCGAGGAATTCGGCGACGAAGGCAGTCTGCGGCATCCGATAGATGCGCTCCGGCGTGTCCACTTGCTCGATCTTGCCGTGACGCAAGACGGCGATGCGGTCGGAGATGGCGAGTGCCTCCTCCTGATCATGCGTCACGTAGATCGCAGTCAGGCCGAGCGCCTGCTGCAGCTGTCGGACCTCGATCCGCATTTCGGTACGCAACTGCGCGTCGAGGTTGGACAGCGGCTCGTCGAACAGGAGCACGGCGGGCTCGATCACGAGCGCGCGGGCGATTGCCACGCGTTGCAGCTGACCGCCGGAGAGCTGGTGTGGTGACCGCGGACCGTAACCTGCAAGGCGCACCCGCTCGAGCGCCTTGTCGACGCGCGATGCGATCTCGGCAGCCGGAACCTTCCTGGCCTTCAGCCCGTAGGCCACGTTTTCGGCGACGGTGTGGTTCGGGAAGATCGCGTAGTTCTGAAACACCATGCCGGTGTCGCGGCGATGCGCGGGCAGAGCATCGATGCGCCGGCCGTCGAAGCAAATGGAGCCGGATTCGACGTCGATGAAGCCTGCGATCATGCGCAGCAACGTCGTCTTTCCGCAGCCTGACGGCCCAAGCAGCGTGAACAGCTCGCCATGCTTGATGTCGAGCGAGATGTCGTCCACGGCCCGCACCGCGCCGAAGGTGCGGGTCAGGTTTTCAATCCGGATCGCGGTCATCGGATCAGCGCGTGTTCTGGATCGTGGTCTTCAGCCGCGCGAGGGTGTCGCGACGGGCCGCTTCCCATTTGGTGTCGTCATAGGGCAGCACCTTGACCGCCGAGAACGGCAGCATCCCCGGTGCGACTGCCTCGAGCTCGATATCCTGACGGGCAGGGCGCCGGAACGTCGCCTTCAGCAACATCTCCTGGACTTCCTTGCTGGCCAGATAGTCGACCAGCCGTTTGGCAGGCTCGGGGTTCGGTCCGCCTTTCAGGATGGCCGCGCCTTCGACGCCCGCATAGGTGCCCTCGGCCGGATAGGCAACGTTGACCGGCGCACCGTTATGGGCCCACAGGAAGCCGGCATATTCGAGCGTGATGCCAAGCGGATATTCGCCGCTGCCGATCCCGTCGAAGACCTGGGTCGAGCGGTTGAGCACCTTCGCATTCGCAAGCAGCCCGTCCATCTTGGTCCAGGCTGCGTCGTCCGCGCCCCACAGCGAGAGAAGCGTGGTCGCGGCCGCATATGAGAATCCGGAATTGGCAGGGTCGGTAAAGGCGAGCTTGCCTTTCCATTTCGGATCGAGGAGGTCTGCCCAGGCTTTGGGCCCGCTGGCCTTGTCGATCGCCTTGGTGTTCTGGCCGATCACAACGACCTGGATGTTGGTGCCCAACCAAAGGTCGTTTGGATCGCGAAATTGCGCCGGCACGGCTTCGCGGCCCTTCGCCGCGTAAGCCTGAAGGTGCGGGCTCGCCAGCCGCAGCAGCGTCGCACTGACGCCCCAGATCACGTCGCCCTGCGGATTGGCGGCCTCGGACGCGACGCGGCGCACCAGCACACCTGATCCGGTCGAGACCACGTCGACCTTGATTCCGGTCGCCTTGGCGAAGCCTTCGGCGACAAGCTTGTTCACGGTGTCGTCGTTGGCCGAATAGAGCACGACGTTCTGCTGGGCCGAGGCCAGCTCGGCCGCGAACAGCGATGCCGCGAGCGTCACGACTCGGGCGAGGATGGAGGCAGGAGATCTCATCGTGGTTCGCCCTCGTGGGTTCAGCGATTGCTCATGCGGTTGCGGCGAGGTACTCGGTGGCCGCCTTGAGCCCGGCGCCGGGTTCGATCGGCAGGCCGAACTTCGTGAGTGCGTCCTCGAGATGCAGAAGGTCGGTCAGAATGGTCCCGGCGCTCAAAGCACCCATCGTGCCAAACCGGATGACACGGCCGGAGAGACGGTTGCGGGCGCCTGCGATCACCGTGCGGTGATCCTGGTAGAGCTGCCGCACGATGGCTCCGCCTTCGAGCCCGTCGGGGACCTTGAAAACCACGACCGTGTTCGAGCGCGGCTCATCGCGGCAAAAATCTGCGAGTCCGAGCGCCGCGCCGCCGGCGCGCAGCGCGGCGGAGAGCTTCTTGTGGCGCGCGAGCACATTGGCGAAGCCTTCCTCGTGCATCATCGTCAAGGCCTCACGCAGGCCATAGATGAGGCTCACCGGTGCCGTGAACGCGGTCTCGTTCTGCTCCGCGGATTTCAGCGCGCGACGGAAATCCCAATAGAAGGCCGATCGCTGCTCGTCCTGCCCGATCACGCGCCACGCCTTGGCGCTGACGCTGGCAAGTGCGAGGCCGGGCGGGCACATCAAGGCCTTTTGCGAGGCCGAGACAACGATGTCGACGCCCCATTCGTCCTGCCGCATCGCGATGCCGCCGAGACCGCTGACGGAGTCTGCGATGAGCAGCGTTGGCCGGTCGCGCACCAGTGCGCCGAGCGCCGCGAGATCGGCCACGATCCCGGTCGAGCTCTCATTGTGCACGACGACGACGGCGCGATAGGCGTGCTCACGCAATCGGGCTTCCACCGCGGCGACATCGATCGCCTGGCCCCATTCGATCGCGACCGTGTCGACGGTGATGTTCATGGCCTTGGCGATCGTGGTGAAACGCTCACCGAACTGACCATGCTCGACTACGAGGATCCGATGGCCCGGTCCGGCCACGTTGACGAGCGCAGCCTCCATAACGCCGGTTCCGGAGCTCGCAAAGAACAGGATGCGGTTCGTCGTGCCTAAAATCGGGCGGATCATCTCCTCCGCCTCGCCGATTGCAGTCCGGCATTCGGGTCCGCGATGGTTGACCATCACCCGAGCCATCGCCTGCCGCACCCGCTCGGGCACTTCGGTTGGACCAGGAAGCCGAAGACGGTATCCCGTCGAGGCAATGGCGCTCGGAGTCTCTGTGATCGTCATAGCTTGAAGTCACCGTTCTGACGCATGTAGGGAACGAGGCCGCCCGCGCGCAGGATCGCCAGCATGATCGGCGGCAGCGGCTCCGGGCTGAGCGTCTCGCCGCTGCGTTCGTTGCGGATCGCGCCGGTGCCGTCGGAGATCAGGATGTCGCCCTCACGAATTCCGCCGGTTTCGCAGACAAGCGGCAGCAGGCCGTTGTTGATCGCGTTGCGGTAGTAGGTGCGCGAGAAGCTTCGCGCCATCACCGCCGGAATGCCGGCCCCGAGCACGGTTGTGACGGCAACCTCCATCGCCGAGCCGCAACCGAAATTCTTGCCCGCCACCAGGATGTCTCCCGGTTGCACAGAAGCTGCAAAGGTCGGATCGACATGCTCGAACAGGAATTGCCTGAGAACGGCGGGGTCGAGGCTCTCTCGCTTGCGGGTCGAGCTGATGATCGAGTCGGTGTTGACGTCGTCGCCGACAAGTCGCGCGCGTCCTCGCAGGGCTGTCATCGCGACACCTCGCGAGGATCGGTCACGACACCGCGGGTCGCGGCGGCTGCGCAAGCTGCCGGGGAGGCGAGGTAGATCGATGCCTTGGCGTTGCCCATGCGGCCCTTGAAGTTGCGGTTGGCGGTCGAGATCACCGAAACCCCATCGCCAGGGATCACCCCGCAGGTTCCGCAGCAGGAGCCGCAGCCCGGCTCGACCACGGTTGCGCCGAAGCCGACCAGGGCGTCGAGCGTGCCATCGGCCGCCATGGCGTCGCGGACCTCGCGCGATGCCGGCGTGACCACGAGCTGCACGCCGGGTGCAACGCCTCCACCCGCCTCGAGCACCGCGAGAGCCTGATGGAAGTCGCGTAACCTGCCGCCCGTGCAGGTGCCGAGATAGACCATCTGTACCGGCGTGCCGGCCGCATCCTCGAGCGCCACGACCTGATCCACCAGATGCGGCAACGCGATCTGCGGCGTGAGGGCGTCGAGCGCGACCTCCACGGTCCGGCTGTAGTGCGCATCCGGATCCGCTGCGACCGGTTCGAAAGCCTGGCCGGTGCGGCCCTGCAGATAGGCGACGGTTTCAGCATCGGCCGGGAAGATGCCGGTCTTCGCGCCCATCTCGACCGCAAGATTGCTCAGGACGAGGCGGTCCTCCAGCGCGAGGGTGGCGACACCCGGTCCTGCGAATTCGAGTGCCTGATAGGCGGCACCGTCAGCGCCGAGCATGCCCGCGAGGGCCAGTGCGATATCCTTCGCATAGACGCCGCTCGGCAGTTGTCCGGTCAGGACGACGCGGATCGAATCCGGCACGCGCAGCCAGATCCGGCCACACAGCATGACCGCGGCGAGATCGGACGAGCCGATCCCGGTCGCAAAGCAATTCAGTGCCCCGTATGTCACGGCATGGCTGTCGGCTCCGACGACGAGACCACCCGGCAGAGCGCGGCCCGTCTCCACGATGAGCTGGTGACCGATTCCTTCGCCAGCTTCATGCAGCGTGACGCTGAACCGCCTGGCGAAGTCCCGCATCACGCGGTGCAGCTCGATCGTCTGCGGGCTTGTCGGCGGCACGTAATGGTCGAGAGCAAAGACCAATCGGGCGGCATCGCGCACGTTCTCTCCGCCCATCGCCTTGAAATAGTCGAGCGCCATCGGGACCGAACCGTCGGTGCCGAGCGCGCAATCGACCTCGCAGACCACGAGGTCCCCGGCGTGCGCATCCTGCCCGGATTTTCGAGCGAGGATCTTCTCGGAGATCGTACGCCCGGCCATCGCTAGACCTCTGGCATCTCGCAGCCGAGACGTCGGAGGGAGGCGTCGACCCAGCTACGATCGAGGGTACCGGCTTCGATCGCCGCCATTTGCTTCGTCTCGGCAGACTGCTTGGCTTCGGCTGCCTCGATCACCGCTCGGCAATCGTCGATGGCGACGGCTAGCACGCCGTCGTCGTCGCCCAGCACCAAATCGCCGGACTGGATGACCAAGCCGCCGATCGCGATCGGTCCGTTGATCTCGCCCGGACCGTCCTTGTACGGACCGCGATGGGTGACACCCGCCGCGAAAACGGGAAGCGGGTTTGCCCGGATCGCAGCGGCATCGCGGATCGCGCCATGGATAACGATGCCGGCGACGCCGCGCCGGGCGGCCTGCGCGAGCATCATCTCGCCGAAGATTGCGTTGCTGAGGTCGCCGCCCGCATCGACCACGATGACGTCGCCGGCAACCGCGATGTCGAGCGCTTTGTGGACCATCAGATTGTCGCCGGGGCGCGTCTTCACGGTCAAAGCGGGACCGGCCATGCCGCCAGCCGCATGCATCGGCCGGAGCGTGGCGCCGCCCGCGGCCATGCGCGACATCACATCGCTGATGTTGGCGACCGGAAGGGCGCGAGCCCGTTCGACCCATTCGCCTGCGACAACACGCTTGCGGGAAAGGATCCTGAACCCTACGGCCATATCAACCCCATTGAAAATGGAACGCCGTTACGCATAGTGTAACGGTGACGAGCCGAGGTCAACCGAAAATCGGCAGGACAGGGATTTTCGATGCCCAAGACGCAAGGGGTCGCCGCCGTGCAACGGGCGTTGGCGATCCTGGATACCTTCGCTGGAGCCGGGTCGCGCAGCCTGGCCGACATCGCCAAGATCACGGGCTTGGCGAAACCGACCGTGATGCGCTCGCTGGTGTCGCTGGATGAAGCCGGCTACGTCGTCCGCCTCAGCGACGGCCGCTACGCGCTCGGCGCAAAGACATTCCAGCTCGGCATCACCTATCGGGCCAATTTCAATCTCGAACAGCATGTGCTGCCGGTCCTTCAGCGGCTAAGCCAGGAGACGTTGGAGAGCAGTGCGTTCCACGTGCGTGAACGCGATAGCCGGCTCTGTCTGTTTCGGGTGGATTCGCCGCAGCTCGTGCGCGACGTCGCGCGGCCCACAAATCTCGCGCCACTCGATTTGACCTCGACGGGACAAGTGCTGCGGACGGCGCGCTGGGCAGACCGCACGGATGGCGGCGTGCAGGTCTTCGTCAGTTCCGGAATCTACGACGCTGTGACGGCCTCCCTCTCCACCGCCGTTTTCGGCCACGACGGAGCGCTGGTGGGCGCCATGACCGTGAGCGGCCCAATCGAACGCATCCGTCAGGCCGACCTCCAGGCGCTGGCGTCCCGGCTCACCGACGCCTCGTATCGGCTCTCACTTGTGCTCGGCGCGCCATTGCCCCGCGATGTCGGCGCGCCGCGGATCGTCAGTCTGCCGTCGGCCGAAACAGGCTCTCCCTGACGCCGCCCCGTTCTCCATCAATCCTGATGGTTCTCACGATCATCCGCCCGAGAAGCTCGTGCGTCGGCACAGGGCCGGCTTTCGCTGCTACTGGCGTTGGAAGTCACATAGAGGAGATCGGCCGATTAAAGCCGCCCCTGCGGAGGGTCTCGGCGTCTTTCTCGGGGGCGTTGTGGGTGGTAGGGCTTCCGCCCTCCTCGGAGGATGGAATCGAAGTGAAATTCTCTCCTAATTCTCGCTCGGGCAAATTTCTGCGAGGCGCGGCCGTCGCGTCCGACGATACGCGGTTTTGCCGAGGCGGTGAGGACTGCACTCGTAAAGAAGTGAGTTAGCCGGTTGCGCGCGGGAGCATGCCCTTGGCGGTAATCTCCGCCGAAAGCTCTTCGATCGTCTTGCGTTGTTCCATGGCGGCTTTGCGGATCAGCGCAAAGGCGGCTGGTTCTGCGAGCGCGTGCGAGTGCATCACCTGGAGAACGGCGGCGAGCACGACGCGACGCGACCGAAGACGCTGCTCGAGCTTGACCACCTGCTGCTTCAATTCGTTGGTGCGTTCGCTTCGCTCGATTGCCATGACGAGCGCCGCGTAGATGCCGGCCGAGCGCAACGGCTTGACCAGGAACGAGGCCGGATCGAGCTCGAACACTAGCTTCAGCCGGCTTGGCGTTTCGGTGCCGAGCAGGGCGATGACCGGGCAGCGTCCCAGGAACGCGCGTCGTGCCGGTTGCGTCAAAGGCAGGAACTCGTCATCGATCAACGCCAGATCCGGCGCGAAGTCGATCGCCTCTGTCGGCTCCCACGCGATGCTGTCGACCCCAAGACGCTCGAACTGGCGTCGCACGATGGTTGCGTCGCGTTCGTCCTTGATGGCGACGATTGCCTTACGCCCGCGCAGCGAAAATGAAGACGGTCTGCTCATTTTACAACCCGCAAATGCGGCGCATTCGGCAATGCGCCGCCCGCCGAGGTCTCCCTCGAAGGGCTGACGGCAACGTCGAGCTGCGTCAGGTAAGGATCAGGCTTAACAGGCGCGTCGGCTTCCCAGAAGATATCAAACTGTCCTCGCGGATTGGAAACGGCAAGCCGCGGTGTAAGGACGCAATGATTGTTGCCGCCGTCGATCCAGACCGGTCCTTGCGGCGAATTGTAGCGATGGCCGGCCGCGGCGCGCCGCACCTCGGCGATGTTCGATGTGCCAGCGCGCTGCAACGCGCGCGCCAGCAGATAGACGGCGACATAGGCGGACTGCCCGTCGACCGAGGGGCTGCTGTCGTCGCCATAGCGCGCCTTCCAGCGTGCAACGAATGCGCGGTTCTCCGGCAGGCGGATGCTCTCGAAATAGGCCGATGACGTGATGCAGCCGGCCGACGCCGGTCCGACGATCGACAGTTCCGGTTCGCACAGGCTGCAGCTCAGCATCGGAATCTCGAGCCCGGCGGCCTTGGTGCCGGCGTGGAAGGCGCGAATGAAGTCGTAGCTCGAGCTTCCGACCAACGTGTTGAAGACGATCGGCGGCTTGCGGCGGACGATCTCGTCGACGATGTGCCCAACGGCGCTTTCGCCGAGTTCGAGCAGCCGTTCGGCCAGGATGTGGCCCTCTGCCGCGCTGACCAACTCCCGGGTGACGCGATTGGTCTCCCATGTCCAAACGTAGTTGGAGCCGACGCAGAAGATCTCCCGTGACAGATTGTCGAGCACGTACCGGACGAGCGGCAGGACGTTGTGATTGGGCGAGGCGCCGACATAAATGACGTTGTCGGAGCACTCGAAGCCTTCATAGCGCGCAGGATACCAGAGCAGGCGATCGGTGCGTTCCACGATCGGCAGCACTTGTTTACGCGACGCCGACGTGTAGCAGCCGATGATGTGCTCGACGCCGACATTGCGAATGAGATCGTCGCAGACCGTATGGTATTCGGAGATGATGCCGCGAGGATCGCGGATATGAGGGGCAATCGAGAAGCCGAACTCCGTCTGGTTGTTGATCTCGTCGACCGCCATCATCGCGCTCTTGAGGATCTCGCGGCCCATGGCCTGATAGGGCCCGGACTGCGAGCAGATGATGCCAACGGGAACAGACGGTTTTGTCATTGACGACTTTCGGTAGTGCAACGCGAAGATGAAATCATCATCGGCGATGACAGTGCAAGTGGCTTGCCGTTTTGCTGCGCAGCACTATCGAAATTTAGGCAGAGAGCATCGTTGACAATGCGATGGGCAGTTACTTAGACTTTTCTCCTACAGGGCTACCTGTCGAACCTCGCGTGCGCCGATCTGGCCGATGACGTCCAGCTCCTTGCACTAAGTGCTTCGTTCGATTGCGGCCCCTAAGCGATAGATCATAGCCGCGGCATTTGAGCCATTCGTCGCCTCATTCGGGAGGGACGGGTGGCTTTTTTCGTTTGCCGCCAAGGAAGCTGGCGATGCCTCCGCGTCGCCAGAACGGTGACGCATGCGCGGAGACGACCGCGCGTCACATCGAGCGTGAGGATGAAGAACGATGGCGGCAACAGATCTCCACTATCTCGGACTCGTCGACGTCGGGCGGAAGATCCAGGCGAAGGAGCTGTCGCCGGTCGAAGCGACCAAAGCGATGCTCGGGCGGATCGAGAAGCTCGACGGCAAGCTCAAGAGTTTCGCTTATGTGATGGCAGACTCGGCGCTCGCGGACGCTGCCACGGCCGAGAAGGAGATCGCTTCCGGAAAGATCAAGGGGCCGCTGCATGGTGTGCCAGTGGCGGTCAAGGATCTCTGCTGGGCCAAGGGCGCGCCGGCGGCCCATGGCATGACCATTCATCGAGATTTCCGTCCCACCGAGGATGCAACGGTAGTTGCGCGGTTGAAGGATGCCGGCGCCATCATCCTCGGCAAGCTGCAGCAAACCGAAGGCGCCTACGCCGATCATCACCCGAAGATCGACCCGCCGAAGAACCCGTGGAACGCGGATCTCTGGCCGGGGGCATCCTCGAGCGGCTCCGGCGTCGCCACCGCGGCGGGCCTCTGCTTCGGCTCGCTCGGCACCGATACGGGCGGATCGATCCGCTTTCCCTCCGCGGCTAACGGCGTCACCGGGCTCAAGCCGACCTGGGGACGCGTCAGCCGCTACGGCGCATTCGAGCTTGCGGCGACGCTGGATCATATCGGCCCGATGGCAAGGAGCGCGGTCGATTGCGGCGCCATCCTCGGCGTGATCGCGGGTCAGGACCCCGAGGACACGACGTCGGTTCCGCTGCCCGTGCCTGACTATCTCGCCAGTCTGTCCGGCGACCTTCGCGGCGTGACGATCGGCGTCGACCGGCGCTGGACCAGCGAAGGCACCGATGGCGATGCCGCCAAGGTGTTGACCGAGGGTCTGCGTGTAGCGGCTGATCTCGGCGCGAAGATCAAGGAGATCACGTTCCCCGATCCCAAGGCGGTTATCGACGACTGGTTCCCGCTGTGCGGCATCGAGGTCGCCGTCGCGCACGAGGACACCTATCCCGCGCGCAAGGACGAGTACGGCCCGGCACTGGCTGGCCTGCTCGATCTCGGTCGGCAGCAGTCCGGCATGGACTATCAGAAGATCGTGCTCCGGCGCGAAGCGTTTCGTGGCGCCGTCCGCCTTCTGTTCGAATCGGTCGATCTCCTCGCAGTGCCGGCCCAGGCATTCGCCGCGCCCACGCTCGCCAAGATGGCGACGCTCGGCGAGGACGCCTCGCTGATCGCAGGCTTGCTTCGCTTCACATGCCCGTTTGACATGACGGGAAGCCCGACCGTGACGCTACCCGGCGGCTTCGCCGCGAATGGCGGTCCGGTTGGCTTCCAGTTCGTCGGTCGTCATTTCGATGAGGCCGGCCTCGTTCGCGCGGGCGATGCGTTCCAGCGCGTTACCGACTGGCACAAGCGTCATCCCGGGATCTGAGTTGAGGAGCCAATCATATGCTCGCAGAAGACTGGTTGAAGAATTCCATCATGGCCAAGCGTGCGGTCGCCAAAGGCGCGACCGGGGCGACGCATAGCCTGACGATCGAAGAGCAGGGCGGCTTCCACTACGTCTACGGTCCCTATGCAAAGCCGACCCTGTCGATCGACCCCGGCGGAGTGGTGGTTGTCGAGACGGAGGATGCGTTCGGCGGTGTGCTCACAAGCGAGAGCGACAGCCCCACCGCCAAACTGAACTTTCCCTATCTGAACCCGCAATGCGGGCCGATCGCGGTTAAGGGCGCCAAGAAGGGCGATTGCCTCGCGATCTACATCCGCGACGTCGAGACCCGCGGCGAGCAGCCGGCCGGCACGACCTGCATTATTCCTGAGTTCGGCGGACTCGTCGGGACAAGCTCGACGGCAATGCTCAATCCGCCATTGCCGGAGCGCGTGAAGAAGCTGCATGTCGACAGGAACGGCGTGCGCTGGAACGACAAGATTACGCTGCCCTACGAGCCGTTCATCGGTACCATTGGCGTCTCGCCGGAGATCGAGGCGATCTCCTCGCTGCAGCCTGACTACCACGGCGGCAACATGGATCTGCCCGACGTCGCCCCCGGCGCGATCATCTATTTCCCGGTGCATACCGACGGCGGGATGCTCTACGTCGGCGACTGTCACGCGACGCAAGGCGACGGCGAACTCTCCGGCGTGGCGCTGGAGCAGCGCGCGACCGTCACGCTGCAGGTCGACCTGATCAAGAACTGGAGCTTCGCCTGGCCGCGGCTCGAGACAAAGGACTTCATCATGACGATCGGCAGCGCCCGCCCGCTCGAAGACGCGGCCCGTATCGCCTATCGCGAACTCGTGCGGTGGATGGCGGCCGATTACGGCTTCGACGAGATCGACGCCTACATGCTGCTTAGCCAGGCCGGCCGCATGCGCCTCGGCAACATGGTCGACCCAAAATACACGATGGGCGCATCGATCCTGAAGAATTACCTCAAGCCATGACATTCAGCCGCTTTCAGAAACAGGGGATATCACGATGAATTCGGGGCGTAAGCTCGGAATGGTCTTGCTCGGCGCTATGCTCGGTACAGCGGCGGGGGTGAGTGTTGCTCGGGCGGCGGAACCGCCATTGAAGGTGGGTCTGCTCGAGGACGTGTCAGGCGACCTCGCCTTCATGGGCATGCCGAAGCTGCACGGCTCTCAGTTGGCCGTCGAGGAGATCAACAAGAGCGGCGGTATCCTTGGTCGGCAGATCGAGTTGATTCACCTCGATCCGCAGGGCGACAACGCGCGCTATCAGGAGTTCGGCCGTCGACTGCTCAACCGCGACAAGGTCGACGTGCTGATCGGCGGCATCACCTCGGCCTCGCGCGAGGCGCTGCGTCCCATCGTCGACCGCACCTCGACGCCTTATTTCTACACCAACCAGTATGAAGGCGGTGTCTGCGACGCCAGCATGATCAGCATGGGCGCGGTGCCCGAGCAGCAATTCTCGACGCTGATCCCGTGGATGGTCGAGAAGTTCGGCAAGAAGGTCTATGTCATCGCGGCCGATTACAATTTCGGTCAGATCTCGGCGGAGTGGAACCGCAAGATCATGAAGGATCTCGGCGGCGAGGTCGTCGGCGAGGAGTTCATTCCCCTCGGCGTGTCGCAGTTCGCGCAGACGATCCAGAACATCCAGAAAGCGAAGCCGGATTGGCTGCTTACGATCAATGTCGGCGCTGCCCAGGATTCGTTCTTCGAGCAGGCGGCTGCTGCCAACCTCAATCTGCCGATGGGGTCATCGATCAAGGTCATGCTCGGCTTCGAGCACAAGCGGTTCAAGCCGCCGGCGCTTAACAACATGCATGCGACTGCGAATTGGTTCGAGGAGATCGACACGCCAGAGGCTACCGACTTCAAGAAGCGCTGGCACGCGAAATTCCCTGACGAGCTCTACATCAACGACATGGGCTACAATGCCTATAATGCGCTCTACATGTACAAGGCGCTGGTCGAGAAGGCGAAGTCGATCAAGCTCGACGACATGCGCAAGGTCATCGCGACCGGCGATGCATGCATCGACGCTCCCGAAGGCAAGGTGTGCATCGATCCGAAGAGCCAGCACACCTCGCACCGCATGCGCCTGATCTCAGTCGGGCCGAAGCATGAGGTGAAGGTCGAGAAGGACTATGGGACGATCCAGCCGTACTGGCTCGGCGAAATCGGTTGCGATCTCACCAAGAAGAACGACAAGGACCAATACACGCCGAGCCATCTCCCGAAGAAATCGTGACGCCTGACGGGCACGGATTTTGCTCGTATTGAGAGTTGCGCACTTGGACAAGGCCGGCGCCGCAACGATGCGGCGCCGGGATCGGCAAAGGGACCAAGATGTCGGCTGAAGTATTCTCGGTATTCTATCAGTTCGCCGACGTGTTCGCGTTCCTCATTCTCTCGGCCGCAGGTCTCGCTATCGTGTTCGGCATGATGGGCGTCATCAATATGGCGCATGGCGAGTTCATCATGTGCGGCGCCTATGTCACCGTCGGCCTGGTGAATCTGGGCGTTCCGCTCGCGATTGCCCAGATCCTGGCCGCGCTGACGGCGGGGCTCATCGGTGTCGCCGTCGAGTTCCTGATCGTGCGGCGCTTCTACAAGCGGCCGCTGGATTCTCTGCTCGCCACTTGGGGGCTCAGCCTCATCGTGACGCAATCGATGCTCCTGATTGTCGGTTCAGCCGTGCGGGGCATCGGAACGCCGGAAGGAAGCTTCGCAATCGGCGGCTATACATTTTCGACCTATCGTCTGGTTCTGTTCGGTTGCGCGGTGGCCGTGCTGGGCGGTCTCTACATCGTTTTCATGAAGACGCGCTTTGGTGTGATCGCCCGGGCGACGATGCAGAATGCGGCGATGGCGAAGGCGCTGGGCGCGCGAACGGGCCGAATCTATTCGATCAGCTTCGGGATCGGCACCGGCCTTGCAGGACTTTGCGGGGCGCTCTACGCGCCAACGATGACGCTGATCCCGACCATGGGGGCGACCTTCGTGGTCGAAAGCTTCGTTACGGTCGTCATTGGAGGGGCAAACGTGCTGCTCGGAACAGCGCCGGCCGCTGTGTTCCTGGCGATGATCCGGATGGCGCTGAACGCGAGCTACGGCCAGATCATCGGACAGATTGGCATGCTGGTCGCCGTCATTTTGATCATTCGGGTGTTGCCCGAGGGGCTCTCCAGCGTTCTGGTTCGTCGTGGGCGCTAAAGGGAATTTGTGATGTTCAAGCTGCTGGAAGGTCCGCAGACGCTCGGACGTGGCAAGATCTTCTGGTCCTGCTTCCTTGCAGTGCTCGCGGGCGCACTGACATATCCGCTGTTCGCCGACTCCTATGATGTGGGGAATTTCGCCTATTTCCTGATCTGGATATTCATGGCGCTCGGCCTCTGCCTGATGTGGGGCTATGGCGGGATGCTGTCGTTCGGCCAGACCTTGTTCTTCGGCATCGCCGGTTACGGTTATGGCGTGCTCGCGATTAACATGGGCGGCGGCACCGCAACGATCGCCGCGCTTGCGCTGTCCGTTGTCCTTGCGATGGTGGCGGCCGGCATCCTCGGCTATTTCATGATTTGGGGTGGCATCAACGGCATCTTCTTCGGGATCGTGACGCTGTCTGCGACGCTGGGGCTTGCCTTCTTCCTCGGCCAGACGGCGGGGCCGGAATGGCACATCGGCCCGGCGCGGCTGAATGGATTCAACGGCATGAAGGGCATGGACCCGCTCGCCGTCGGCGACTTCTATATCGAGGGATCGGCGCTCTACTACGTCATGATCGCGCTGATCGTGATCGTCTATCTCGCGTTGCGCATGCTGGTGAATTCGGGGATCGGCAACGTCATCGTGGCGACGCGCGAGAACCCGCAGCGCGCCGAGATGCTGGGTTATGACGTCCGGAAATACCAGCTCCTGACCTTCGTGATCGGCAGCGGCCTCGCAGGGCTGAGTGGTGCGCTGTACACGTCCTGGGGCCAATTCATCACGCCGTCCAGCATCGGCCTACCTGCGGCGGCGATGCCCATCGTATGGGTGGCTTTCTCCGGACGGAGCGATCTGACCGCAACTCTGGTTGGATCGTTCCTGCTGCTGTTCGGCTTTCAGACCATCACGGTCTACAGCCAGCAGGCAGCACTTGTGCTGATGGGAGCGCTGCTGCTCGCCACGGTGATGCTGGCGCCGCAGGGTTTTGTGCTCGGCATCGGCAAGCTTGCTGCCGACTGGTGGAGCGGGCGTCGGCGGCGCGATGATAGCCCCGTCATGGCGGAGGCTGGTCGCTTGCGGTCGGAAGAGTCCTGATCATGGCGCTGGTCGAAGTCAAAGGCGTATCCAAGCGTTTTGGCGGATTGACCGCAGTCTCCGACGTCGACCTCACGGTCAACGCCGGCGAGGTCCACTGCCTGATCGGACCCAATGGCGCCGGCAAGAGCACATTGTTCAAGCTGATCGTGGGTCTCTACCCGCCGAGCCAGGGCAGCATCCTGTTCGATACCGTCGACATCACCAAGGAGCGTCCTTACGCACGCGTGCAGCGAGGCATGAGCATCAAGATGCAGGCTCCGAGCGTGTTCAAGGAGCTGCCGGTTCGGCAAAACATCCAGACTGCGCTCCAGGAACGACTGTCCGGCGCGGAACGCATCGCCGAGGAGGATCGCCTGTTGACTCTGCTCAACCTGGGGCCGGACAGCGATAAGCTCGCGGGTGCGCTGTCGCATGGCCAGCAGCAATGGCTCGAGATCGGGATGGCGCTGGCGCTGAAGCCGCAGCTCCTGCTGCTGGACGAGCCGACTGCCGGCATGTCGCCGGAGGAAACCTTCAGGACCGGCGAGCTGATCAAGTCGTTCAATGCAGAGGGCATGACGGTTCTTGTCGTCGAGCATGATATGGCCTTCGTGCGCCAGGTCGCCCAGCGCGTCACAGTGCTGCATCTCGGCAAGATTTTCGCACGCGGCGATCTCGAAAGCATTTTGCAGGACGCGAAAGTCGCGGAAATTTATCTCGGTAAGACCCATGCTCACTAAACCCAATCCCACTGACCGGATTCTGGACGTATCGGAATTATGGGCGGGATACGGTGCGACGCCGATTCTGCAGGGCGTCACCATGTCGGTCTCCCGCGGCGAGATTGTCGGCGTGATCGGCCGTAACGGTGTCGGCAAGTCGACTCTGATGCGGTGCCTGATCGGTTTGCTGCAAACCTGGCGTGGCACGATCAGCTTCATGGAGCAGGACGTATCAAAGCTCGAAGCCGACGCGCGGGCTAGGGCGGGCTTCGGCTACATCCCGCAGGGACGCGATGTCTTTCCGCAGATGACCGTCGAGGAAAACCTGCAGGTCGGCGAGTTGATCGGCGGTCCCGGCGGCAAGAAGCTGCCTGAACTCGTCTATGAGTATTTTCCGCGACTGAAGGAACGCCGGCGGCAGGCCGCAGGCACGATGTCGGGCGGCGAGCAGCAACAGCTCGCCATAGGCCGCGCGCTGATCGGCAATCCGTCATTGATGATCCTGGACGAGCCGTCCGAGGGTATCCAGCCCTCGATCGTCCAGCACATCTGCGAGGCGCTGAGATCGTTCCGGAACGAGCTCGGGACCACCATCATCTTCGTCGAGCAGAACCTCGACACGATCCTGGCAATCGCCGAGCGTTGTTACATCATGGAGAAGGGCAAGATCGCGCAGTCGCTGGCGGGTGGCGAGGTTAACGAGGACAATGTCCGCGAGCAGCTCCTGCTCTGAACGGCCGCATGGCATGTTTTCAAGTCGTCAATAGGGAGGGAATGGACATGGATCTGGGACTCAAGGGAGCAAAGGTTCTCGTCACCGGCAGCACCAAGGGGATCGGCAGGGCGATCGCCGACACATTCGCGGCGGAAGGCGCGGATGTCGGCATCTGCGCGCGCAACCAGGCCGACGTCGATAGCGCAGTCGCCGCGATCAAGGCGAAGGGCGTCGCTGCCTTTGGTAGTTCGGTCGATGTCTCCAACGGCCCGGCGCTCAAGGCCTGGGTCGAGGACATGGCCTCGAAGCTTGGCGGCATCGACGTCGTGGTCGCCAATGTCAGTGCGCTGTCGATCGGACAGGACGAGGAGAGCTGGGAGAAGGAATTCTCCACCGACATGATGGGCACCGTGCGGCTGGTCAATGCGGCGATGCCGTATCTCGAGAAGAGCAAGGCCGCGGCGATCGTGACCATCTCCAGCGTTTCAGGGCGGGAGGTTGACTTCGCGAGCGGCCCCTACGGCACGTTCAAGGCCGCGATCATCCACTATACGCAAGGTCTCGCCTTCCAGCTTGCCGGCAAAGGCATCCGCGCCAATTCGGTGTCGCCGGGCAATACCTATTTCGAGGGCGGTGTCTGGAATCAGATCAAGGACGGCAATCCCGAGCTGTACAAGACCGCGCTGGCGCTGAATCCGACCGGCCGCATGGGCACGCCGCAGGAAATGGCGAACGGTGCGGTGTTCCTTGCCAGCAAGGCAGCGAGTTTCATCACGGGGACCAACCTCGTGGTCGACGGTGCCCTCACGCGCGGCGTGCAGTTCTAGGCGCTCCCTGAGTAGCGCAGTCACGAAACCGGGCCGTCTGCGGTGCCGGTGGGCGAAGCCGTTTCCGACAACAGCAGGACAGTCAGATGTCAGCAGAACCAATTCACTACAAGTCGATCATCGAAATCTCCGAGCTGTTCCGCCGCGGCGAGCTTCTACCTTCGAAAGTGACCGAGGTGATGCTGGGCCGGATCGCGAAGCTCGATCAGAAGTTTCACGGCTACGCGCTCGTCCTCGCCGAGCGGGCCATGGCGCAGGCGAAGCGCTGTGACGCCGAGCTTGCCAAGGGCATCTGGCGCGGGCCGCTGCACGGCGTGCCGATCGGATTGAAGGATCTCTGCTACACCACTTTCGCGCCGACCGCTGGAGGTACCGCGATCCACGCTAGGTTCGTCCCCTCCTTCAACGCGACGATCGTGGACCGGCTCGAACACGCCGGCGCCGTCACGCTCGGCAAGCTAAAAATGACCGAGGGCGCCTATACGAGCCATCATCCCGACGACCAGGCGCCGCTCAATCCCTGGGGGACCGACTACTGGGTCGGCTCCTCCTCAAGCGGATCGGGCGTGGCCACTTCGGCGGGACTTTGCTTTGGCTCGATCGGCAGCGACACCGGCGGCTCGATCCGGTTTCCGTCGGCGACGTGTGGGCTGACCGGGATCAAGCCTACCTGGGGACGTGTGAGCCGCCACGGCGTCTTCCCGCTGGCTGACTCTCTCGACCATGTCGGGCCGATGTGCCGGACCGCAGCCGATGCCGCGGCCATGCTCGGCGTCATCGCGGGCGCAGACGTCAATGATCCGACCGCCCTTCAGGCGCCGGTGCCGAACTATCTGGCGGGGATCGGTGACGGCGTGCGGGGCTTACGGATTGGCGTGGACCGCAGCTACACGCAGGACGGGATCGATCCGCAGGTGGTCGCCGCCTTGCTGGAAGCGGAGCGTACGCTTGCGGACCTCGGCGCCGATATTCGAGAGGTCAAGTTCCCAGCTTACGAGAAGCTCGTGAGCATGTGGATTCCGATGTGCTCCATCGAGACCGCAGAGGCGCATCTCGAGACCTATCCGTCGCGGAAGTCGGAATACGGTCCCGATCTGGCGCAGCTGATCGAGCAGGGCAGGTCGATGAATGGCGTCGAGATCGCTCAGATCCATCATGAGCGGTTGAAGTTCTGCGGCAGCCTCGCGGCGCTGTTCGGCGACATTGACCTGCTCCTGATTCCCACCATGCCCGTGCCGATCCCAACGCTGACCAAGATGGGCGAATACGGCGCCGATCCGAACGTGCTGCTCAGCATCCTGCGCTTCACGGCGGTATTCGACTTCTCGGGCAGCCCGACCATCACGCTGCCGAACGGCATGGCGGCGGACGGGTTGCCGCTCAGCATGCAACTCGTCGGCCCGCATCTGTCCGAAGATACGCTTGCCCGCGCCGGGTATGCTTTCCAGTCAGTGACGGATTGGCATACGCAGCGTGCTTCTATCGAATGAAAGGCAGCAAAAGGCATTATAACGTGTCTGAAGTCGAAGGCGCAGCGCTGGCTGCATGCCGAAGCGCTTTGTGGCGTTAGCGGCGATGAAGTCCTGCAGTGCCGACGAGATCTCAGCGTCGGTGTCGGCTGCACGCCGAGCCAGTGCGTCGGCGACCTCGGAAGTCGCATCCCGCGACTACCCCTGGACGGGATTGAAGGATACAATTCGGACCGGATAGGCGTACTGGCCGGACCGCAGATTTTGCAGGATGATATCGAGGTTGGTGTCAGGCTCGTCGGTCTCGCGCCGGGCGCAACCAGCGCGCGCCGACGTCTTCAAGCACCAGATAGATGTCGCGGTCGATGCGGTCGGCCGGCACGATCGAGGGCGAGGAACGTAATCCCGCGCGGCGGGAATGACGCGACGAGCACGACGTATCGCAGGGATTGTCATCCACAGAATTGGAGCGAAGTGTCGCGCGCGGTCTAGTGTGCTTGGCTAAGGCCGCCTCATCGCCATGGCTGTCACGCGTCGCCTATGCATCTACCTTTCTGTCTGCACACGCTTGCGCTGATCGATCGCGGGGCCTGCCTCCTCTCGCTTGGATGATCGGGTGCTTGCCGCCAGGACCGAATGGAGCGCGTCGTGAAGCTTTGGTCCGTTCCTGATGTTGAACAGATCCGCGCTGGGAAGGCCGGCTGTCTGTACTGACGTTCGCAACCGCACAAATCGAGATAGGGCCAGGGCTAGATCCGGCCCCGCGACGTGATCCGCCATTGACAGGTCGGCGGAGATGATAGAATTATAACAGGATAAGTTGCAAAAATAACAATATGTCACCATCGTACCAGCGTCTAGCGGGGCGACGGGAGGAAAGTTTGGAACTGTCCGGTTCGGTTGCAGCAGAACCTCGGTCGTCGGCCTCGCTTGTGATGGTCAGTGGCATCAACAAGCGCTTCGGCGGCGTGCGAGCGCTGCGTGACGTCAACCTCGAGGTTCGCGCCGGCGAGGTCCATGCGCTACTGGGCGAGAACGGCGCGGGAAAATCTACCCTGATCAAGATTCTCAGTGGTGTTCATGCCCTCGACAGCGGCACGATCGAGATCGCCGGCAGGCCGGTGGAATTCGACAGCCCGGCGAAGTCGCGCGAGGCGGGGATCGCTGTCGTTTATCAGGATCTCAGCCTCGTCGAATCCTTGAGCGTTGCGGACAATCTGTTGCTCGGCCGTGAGCCGCGTGCGCGTTTCGGCTTCGTCCGGCAGCGCGCGCTGATGGCCAGGGCCGAGGCGTTCCTGAACGCGCTCGGCATTCCCCTGGATGCGAGTGCGGCTGTCGGCTCGCTGCCTTTCGCCTATCGCCAGATGACGGAGATCGCCAAGGCGCTGATGGGCGAGGTCCGGCTTCTGATCCTCGACGAGCCGACCTCCTCGCTGACATCGGATGAGGTCCGGATCCTGTTCGATGCGATCGGGAAGGCGACGCGCCGCGGAGTCGGCGTGATCTATGTGACCCATCGGCTCAATGAGGTGTTCGAGATCTCGCAGCGCGTCACGGTGCTGCGCGATGGCGCTAACGCAGGCACGTTTGTCACCGGCGAGACCGACATGAAGCGGCTGGTGAACGCGATCGTCGGAACCGATCGATCGGCACCCACGGGCCCGCGCACCGAACCTGTCGCGAAGCGTGAATTGGATCCGTCGCCGGTTCTGTCGCTGTCCGACGTGTCCAACGACCGGCTTCGCGCCGTCGATCTGTCCGTGCTGAAGGGCGAGATCCACGGCCTCGCCGGATTGATCGGCAGCGGCCGCACGGAGATTTTGGAGACAGTGTTTGGCCTCCGGCCGCTCGAGAGCGGCGCAATCGAGATCGAGGGCCGGCGATGGCTGCCGAGAGGGCCTGCCGATGCGATCGAGCAGGGCATCGCGCTGGTGCCGGAAGACCGGCACGTGCAGGGTCTGGTCCTGGACCATTCGATCGAGCGAAACGTCACTTTGCCGCGAATTCCCCACTTCTCGCGCTGGGGCTGGATGCAGCAACGCGCCGCCGCCAGGCGTGCGGAAACCGCGGTCGCCAGGCTTTCGGTGAAAGCGCCAGGCGCGTTCAGCCTGGTCAGGACGCTCTCCGGCGGCAACCAGCAAAAGGTCGTGTTCGGAAAATGGAATGATCCGCGGCCGCGCGTGCTGCTCCTGGATGAACCGACGGTCGGCGTCGACGTGGGCGCACGCGAGGAAATCTATGCCGTGATCCGGAATGCCGTCCGCGACGGCAGCGGGGTCCTGGTCGTCTCGTCCGATCTCGTCGAATTGATCGAGCTCTGCGACCGCATCTCCGTGATCGTCAACGGGCGTGTAGCTCGTACGCTGTCGCGCGGCGAGATCGATGATGCCGAAGAGCTGCATCATCTCCTCCAGATGTACCAGGCCTCCGGGCCGGGCCACTTGCAAGAGCTTCCCGCATGACCGAACTGACTGCTCCCAACGTGGTCGCCTCGTCGACCCCATCTGATCGCCGCCGCAAGATTCTCCAGAATTTGCTGCGGGGCGAGCGGCCGTACATGCTGTACATCGCCTTCGTGATCCTGCTGGTCGTGTTCAGCCTGTCTTCGCCCTGGTTTCTCTCGGTCGACAATTTCCTGAACATCGGGCGCCAGACCACGCTGGTGTCGATCATCGCAGTCGGCATGACCTTTATTATCATCGCGCGTCAGATCGATCTGTCGGTTGCCTCGACGCTGGCGCTGTCAGGCATGGCGGCTGCTCTCGCGATGAGCCAGATCAACAACAGCTGGATCGTGGGCGCCGTGGCCGGGCTCGGCACCGGCGCGCTGGTCGGGCTGCTCAATGGCATCCTGACCACGCAGCTATCGATCCCGTCGTTCCTGGTGACGCTGGGCTCACTGAGCATGGCGCGGGGACTGGCGATGATGGTGACCAACACCAAGCCGGTGATCATCACCAACGAGACCTATTTCGCGATCTTTGGCGAAGGCACGTTCCTCGGCATACCGGTTCCGATCGTCTGGACTATGGCGGCGATGATTATCGGCATCCTGCTGCTGCACTATAATGTGTTCGGCCGGCGCATCTATGCGGTCGGCGGCAACCCGACCGCGGCGCTCTATTCCGGCATCAACACCAAACGGATCACGACTGCGGCCTTTGTCCTGACCGGCACGCTGGCCGGATTGGCGGCGCTGGTGCTGTCGGCGCGTTCACATGCCGCGCGGCCAGATGTCGTGCAGGGCATGGAGCTCGACGTCATCGCCGCGGTGATCCTCGGCGGCTGCAGCCTGTTCGGCGGGCGCGGCTACATCCTGGGAACACTGTTCGGCAGCTTGATCATCGGCACGCTCAACAACGGCCTTGTTCTGCTCGGCGTGAGCTCGCCGATGCAGCTCGTGATCAAGGGCGCGATCATCGTGGCCGCGGTTGCTTTCACGAAACGCTAGTCGACGTCAGGCGCGGCGCATGAACAACAAGTTCATCGCGCTGCGCGAGTAGGGGCAAGGTCGCTGGCCCTCCGGTGAATCGGCGACCAAAAAATGGAGGAAACAATGAAACCAATCTTGCGACAAACCTTGCCTTTGACTGCGTTGGTGGCCGCTGCCGCCCTCTCGATGATCCCGTCGGCTCGCGCCGAAGTGCCCGCGACCTGCGTCAAGGGTGTCGATCTCGCGAAGCTCGGGCCGAAGTCGATCGTCGGCCAGGGACCCCACGGCGAAAAGGCGGCTTCCCCCGAGGTGCTCGCGCTGTCGGAGGCCGACGCCGCCAAGATCAAGGAGAAGAACTTCAAGGTCGGCATCTCCATGCAGACGGTCAACCTCGACTGGTCGCAGCTCCAGATCCAGGGCATCACCGATACGCTGAAGAAGTACGGCGTGACGGTGACGGGCGTCGCGTCTGCCGAATATCAGGTGGACAAGCAGATCGCTGATATCGAGAACACGATCCAGCAGCATCCGGACGGCATCATTTCGATTCCGGTCGATTTCACCGCGACCGCGCCGACCTACAAGAAGATCGCCAAAGCCGGCATCAAGCTCGTGCTGATGGACAGCATCCCGACTGGTCTGAAGCATCCCGAGGAATATGCGACGATGGTCTCGGCCGATAGCCAGGGCAATGGCCAGATCGCGGCACAGATCCTGGCATCCTGCGTGGCGCAGGGCGGCACCATCGGTCTCGTCAATTTCGGCGTCGACTATTTCAGCACCAACGAGCGCACCAAGGGCGTGCGGGAGTGGATGAAAGCAAACCGGCCCGACATCAAGATGAAGCAGGTTGACTTCACCGATCCGCCGAAGGTCTCGCAGATCGCGGGCGACTTCCTGACAGGCAATCCGACGTCAAGGGACTGTACGCGGTGTGGGATCAACCGGCGCTCGACACGCTGAGCTCGATGCGGGCTCAGGGCATCGATATTCCCATGACGACGGTCGACCTCGGTCTGCAATCGGCGATCGAGATTGCCAAGGGCGGGCCGCTGAAGGCGACCGGCTCGCAGCGTCCCTACGACCAGGGCGTCGCCGAGGCGATGGCGATGATGAACGCGCTGCTGGGTAAGGAAACGCCTGGCTGGATCGGTGTGCAGTCGCTGCCGGTGACGCAGTCGAATGTGCTGGAGTCCTACAAGACCGTATTCAAGAAGGACCCGCCGGCCGAGCTGACGGATGCCTGCAACAAGGCGAAGCCCGCCTGCAACTAGCCTGAAATAGCGATGTGCGATCCACCGAGACCGCGCATCGCTCAGTAAGCCTGATCCGGGCGAACCAGCCCCCGTCCGGATCAGGCCGTGCTGGTGACGTATTCGACGGGAAGGCTGCGGAAGTGCTTGCGCGTGTCTGCCGACACGGAGCCACCGACGATGATCCGCGAGAATGAGCTGACGTCGGAGAAGAACGCCGGCTTGAGGCTGCCGAGCTTGCTGGCGTCGACCACGAGGATGCTCTCCATCGCGGTAGCGATGACGGCCTGCTTGATGGCGACTTCGTGAAAATTCGAGCAGCTGGCGCCGCGGGTCCAGTGCAGGCCGCCGGCCGAGATGAAAGCCTTGTTGACCCCGAGCCGCCGCAGGTAGGACAGGCCGTCATCCGAGGAGAACGACTGCGACGACGGATGGTAGAGCCCGCCCATCAACATCACCTGCGTCGCTGGCCGGTGGGTGACGATCGAGGCGACATTCAGCGAATAGCAGATCACCGAGAGAGGCATGTCCTCGGGCAGGCAATCCGCCAGCGACTGCATCGTGGTGCCGCAGTCGATGAAGATGGTGTCACCTTCCTTGATCGAGGCGGCTGCGGATCGGCAGGCGAGGCGCTTGTCCTGTGTGTGCTGGTCGATTTCCTGTTCGAATGTGTACTTGATCCCGGTCGGCGACGCCGCGTTGACGACGTAGCCGCCGAGCAGGGCGAGCGCCGCCTCGGGCCCGGCAAGGTCGCGCCTGACGGTCATCTCCGACACCTTCAGCAGCTCTGCGGCGTCCTTCAGATGCAGTGCGCCGCTCGTCTCGACGGCGCGTCGCAGCCGTTGCAGCCGTTGGACGCGGGTCTCGCTGGGGCGTGCGGTCGGTGTTTCAGTCATTTTCGTCACCGAGCTTGCTTATCCGGTTGACAATGATCTTACAATGATGTGAGTTTGGCAACGTCAATCTGTTACAATAATAACATTTGGCCCGAAAGGCGTTTCGCTGTCGGCGACGGGAGCAGCAGAAGCGCCGGCGGCCAAGGGATGGGAGGATCGCATGTTGCAATCGGCACATTCAGTCTATCTGCCGTTTCAGCCGATTCGCTAGCATTGCGCGGCGTACCGATGGCGCAGGGCGTCTTGATATCAAATCCATCCGCGGTGCCGGCGCAGCCCCATGCGCGGGATCACAATCATCCGCATCCGATCGCGCGCAACAGCGGCCGCGCGCTCGAGATGGACTGGGTCGATGATATCCGGATCAATCTGTCCGCCGCCGAGCGCCGCGTTGCGAGCCTGCCGGGCCGGCGCACCGTCAAGAAGGACGCGCAGGCGGCGTGGTTGCTCAAGGCGATCACCTGCATCGACCTGACGACACTCAACGGCGACGATACGGCGGAGCGGGTGAAGCGCCTCTGCGCCAAGGCGAGGGCCCCGATACGAAGTGACCTCCTCGAGGCACTCGGTTTTGCCGGGCGCCGGCTGCACACGGGCGCGATCTGCGTCTATCACCGCTTCGTCGCAACCGCGGTCGAAGCGCTCGATGGGTATGACATTCCGGTCGCTGCGGTTTCGACTGGATTTCCGGCAGGCCTCGTGCCTCACGATCTGAAACTCAAGGAGATCGAGGCGTCCGTCAGGGACGGTGCGCAGGAGATCGACATCGTCATCACGCGTGAGCATGTGCTGACCGGAGATTGGCGCGCTCTCTACGCCGAGGTCCGGGATTTCCGCGCAGCCTGCGGCGATGCGCATCTGAAGACGATCCTCGCAACCGGCGACCTCAAAACGCTGCGCAACGTCGCCAAGGCGTCGATGGTCTGCATGATGGCCGGCGCGGATTTCATCAAGACCTCCACTGGCAAGGAAGGCGTCAATGCCACGCTGCCGGTGACGCTGGCGATGCTGCGCATGATCAGGGTCTATGAGGAGCGGACCGGCTTCAAGATCGGCTTCAAGCCGGCCGGCGGAATCTCGACGGCGAAGGATGTGCTCAACTACCAGTTCCTGATGAAGGAGGAGTTGGGGCGCGATTGGCTCGAGCCGGATCTGTTCCGCGTCGGCGCCTCGAGCCTGCTCGCCGACATCGAGCGCCAGCTCGAGCATCACGTCACCGGCCGCTACTCGGCCTTCAACCGTCATCCCGTGGGCTGAGCATGAGTATCGCACATTACTTTGAGACCATGGATTATGGTCCCGCTCCCGAGGCGGACGGCGAGGCGCGCGCCTGGCTGAAGCGGCACGACGCGACGTTTGGGCATTTCATTGCCGGTAAATTGGTCGCGCCGGCTTCGGGCAAGCATCTGGCGACGATCGAGCCAGCCACCGGAAAGACGCTGGCCAAGATCGCGCAAGGCATCGCAGCGGATGTCGAGGCTGCAGTCGGCGCCGCGCGATCGGCGCAGTCGTCATGGGCAAAGCTCGGTGGTCACGGTCGTGCCCGTCATCTCTATGCGCTGGCGCGCATGCTGCAACGTCATGCTCGTCTGTTCGCGGTATTGGAAGCGATCGACAATGGCAAACCGATCAGGGAAACCCGCGATCTCGACGTGCCGCTCGCCGCGCGCCACTTCCTGTATCACGCCGGCTGGGCACAATTGCAGGACCGCGAATTCGCCGACCATGTCCCGGTCGGTGTGATCGGCCAGATCATCCCCTGGAACTTTCCGCTGCTGATGCTGGCCTGGAAGATCGCGCCCGCGCTGGCGACCGGCAACACCGTGGTGCTGAAACCGGCAGAGTTCACGTCACTCACCGCGCTGCTGTTCGCCGAGCTCGCGGCGGAAGCCGGCCTGCCGCCCGGCGTGTTGAATGTGGTGACGGGTGATGGCGCCACCGGCGCGTTGCTGGTCGAAAATCCCGGTGTCGACAAGATCGCCTTCACGGGGTCGACCGAGGTCGGGCGGTTGATCCGTCAGTCGACCGCAGGCAGCGGCAAGTCGCTGACGCTCGAGCTCGGCGGCAAGTCGCCGTTCATCGTGTTCGACGACGCCGACATCGACGGCGCCGTGGAAGGCGTGGTCGATGCGATCTGGTTCAACCAGGGCCAGGTCTGTTGTGCCGGATCGCGGCTTCTGCTGCAGGAAGGGATCGCAGAGACATTCCGCAAGCGCCTCATCCGCCGCATGGAGACGCTGCGCGTGGGTCCGCCGCTCGACAAGGCGATCGACATGGGCGCGGTGGTCGCACCGGTGCAGCTCGAGCGGATCAAGGCGCTGGTCGAAACCGGCGTCAAGGAGGGCGCCGAGAAGTATCAGGCGCCGGGGCCGATCCCCGCTGAGGGATGCTTCTATCCCCCGACCTTGCTTTGGAACGTACATCCGTCATCGACCGTGGCGATCGAGGAGATCTTTGGGCCGGTGCTGGTCGCGATGACGTTCCGCACGCCGGACGAGGCGGT
This sequence comes from Bradyrhizobium sp. LA2.1, assembly GCF_040547725.1. Lineage (NCBI taxonomy): Bacteria > Pseudomonadati > Pseudomonadota > Alphaproteobacteria > Hyphomicrobiales > Nitrobacteraceae > Bradyrhizobium > Bradyrhizobium sp. LA2.1. The sequence goes on along the minus strand of NZ_JBEPQI010000004.1, from coordinate 362,883 downwards.
GATGCTCGCCAACAACACGCGCTATGGCCTTGCCGCCAGCGTGTGGAGCGAGACCATCGGGCTGGCGCTCGATATCGCGCCGAAGCTTCAGGCCGGCGTTGTCTGGGTCAATGCGACCAATTTGTTCGATGCCTGCGTCGGCTTCGGCGGCTATCGCGAGTCCGGCTTCGGTCGCGAGGGCGGCCGGGAAGGTCTCTACGAATATCTCAAGCCGAAAGCCTGGAGCGGGCGGAAATCGCGGGCGAAGGTGCCGCCGCCATCCCCGGCGGCTTCTAACGACGGCGCCGGATTTGGCACGCCGTCGATCGACCGGACCGCCAAGCTGTTCGTCGGCGGCAAGCAGATTCGTCCCGACGGAAATTATTCGCGCGCGGTGCTGTCGCCGAAGGGGAAGCACCTCGGCGAAGCCGGCGAGGGCAATCGCAAGGATATCCGTAACGCGGTGGCCGCTGCGCGCTCGGCCGAGGGGTGGGCGCGGGCGACGACGCATAATCGCGCCCAAATCCTCTACTACCTTGCCGAGAATCTGTCCGCGCGAGGCGACGAGTTCGCCCGGCGCATCGGTGATATGACCGGCGTTTCGCCCGCCAAGGCGCGCGCGGAGGTCGAGGCGAGTATCGAACGGCTGTTCAGCTATGGGGCCTGGGCCGACAAATACGAGGGGACGATCCATTCACCGCCGTTGCGCGGCGCGGCGCTTGCCATGCACGAGCCGATCGGCGTGGTCGGGGTGGCCTGTCCGGACGAGGCCCCGTTGCTGGGCTTCATCAGCCTGGTGGCACCGTTGATTGCGATGGGCAACCGCGTCGTCGCCGTCCCAAGCGAGCGGCATCCGCTTGCAGCGACCGATTTTTATCAGGTGCTGGAGACGTCGGATGTGCCGGCAGGCGTCGTCAATATCGTCACCGGCGAGCGCGACGCGCTCGCAAGGGTCCTTGCCGAGCATGACGACGTCGATGCGCTCTGGGTGTTCGGCTCGCAGGAGGCCTCGACTGCTGCGGAGCGGCTGTCGATCGGCAACCTCAAGCGGACGCTGGTCGACCACGGGCTGGCGCTCGATTGGTACGACCGGGTGGCGAGCGAAGGTCCGATCCTGCTCCGCCACGCGGTGCAGGTGAAGAACATCTGGATTCCCTATGGGGACTAAAGACGTCACCTTGCGGTGATACGGGTTGGCATCCGGACCATCAGAGTTCGGGCGATTTTTTGAAGACAAGGGAGGGACGCAACATGCTCAAGGGCATCAATCCACTGCTCAATGCCGACGTGCTTTATGCCTTGCGCGCAATGGGGCACGGGGACCGCCTCGTGGTGTGCGACACCAATTTTCCTGCCGACTCCATTGCGCGCCAGACCGTGTTCGGCGAGCTGCTTCGCATCGACAACGTCAGTACGGCAAAGGCGATCGAAGCCATTCTCTCGGTGCTGCCGCTCGATACGTTCGTCGACGATGCCGCAATCCGCATGGAGATTGTTGGCCAGCCCCAGGAGGTGCCGCCGGTGCAGCGCGAGGTGCAGGCCGCGATCGACCGCGCCGAGGGACGCTCCTGGCCGCTGGTCGGGGTCGAGCGCCATGCCTTCTATGAAAAGGCCAAGACGGCCTACTGCGTGATCGCCACGGGAGAGCGGCGCTTCTACGGCTGCTTCCTGTTTTCCAAGGGCGTCATCGCGCCGGACGGAGAGTGACGACCATGAGCAAGACTGGCGTCGCAGTGCTCGGCATCTTCGTCGTCGATCTGGCCTTCCGGGCCGGCAACATGCCCGCGATCGGTGAAACGATCGCCGGCTCGGGATTTGCCATGGGACCAGGCGGCAAGGGGTCGAACCAGGCCGTGGCCGCTGCGCGCGCAGGCGCAGATGTGACCTTCATCTCCCGGATCGGCCGCGACGCCTTCGGTGATCTTGCCATCAAGACGTGGGAAACCGAGGGCATTCGACCGCGCGTCGCCAGGACTTCGGAGGCGCCGACCGGCGCGGCCTTCATCTATGTCCACGAGACACGCGGCGACAACGCCATCATCGTGGTGAGCGGAGCGGCCGACGGTCTTAGCCCCACCGACGTCGATGCGGCGGCGGATGCGATCCGCACCAGCCGCGTCTTTGTGACCCAGCTCGAGCAACCGGTCGCGGCCGCGCAGCGCGGGCTCGAGATCGCGCGCGCTGCGGGCAGCATCACCGTGTTCAACCCGGCGCCTGCGGTCAAATTCGACGATGGCCTGTTTGCCTTGTGCGACTACGTCGTTCCCAATGAGACCGAGGCGGAAGCGCTGACGGGGATCGCGGTGAGCGATCTTGCCGGCGCCCGCCGCGCCGGGGACGCGTTGCTGGTCAAGGGAGCGGGCACCGCGCTGATCACGCTCGGCGAACGCGGGGCGCTGTTTCACGGGCGAGATCGCTCGCTACACGTGCCCCCGTTCGCCGCCGGCAAGGTGGTCGAAACCGCGGGCGCGGGCGACGCATTCGTCGGAGGCTTCGCTGCAGCGCTTGCGGGCGGCGCCGATCCCCTGGAAGCGGCGCGCTTCGGTTCCGCTACGGCGGGGATTTCCGTGACGCGCGCGGGGACTGCGCCTGCCATGCCGCGGCGCGCTGAGATTGAAGCCCTGTTGAAGGGATGATCTGCTCATGATGCGGAACGATCCGATCAAGCATGTCTTCATCTGGCCGGCGGTGCTCGTCGTGCTGGCGATCTCGATCTTTCCGCTGATCTATTCGTTGACCACGAGCTTCCTCAGCTATCGCCTGGTTCCGCCGATCCCGCCGCGGGTCGTGTGGTTCGGCAATTATGCTACGCTCCTGCAAGAGCCGCGCTTCTGGAATGCGATCTTCACGACGACGCTGATCGCGTTCATTGCCGTCGGGTTGCAATACGTGATCGGGTTTGGCGTTGCGCTCGCGCTGAACGCGCGCGTTCCGGGCGAACGGCTATTTCGCGTGGCCTTGCTGCTGCCCATGCTTCTGGCCCCGGTCGCCGTCGCGCTTGTTGCTCGCATGATCTTCAATCCGACCATGGGGCCGCTCAACCAGTTCCTGTCCATGTTCGGCATGGCGAACCTGCCGTTCCTTACCAACGGTCATTGGGCGCTCGCCTGCATCATCGCTGTTGAGATCTGGCAGTGGACCCCGTTCATCATCCTGATGATGCTGGCTGGCCTGCAAACGCTCCCCGAAGATGTCTACGAGGCGGCCGAGCTCGAGAACGCCAGCGCCTGGCAACAGTTCTGGGGCATCACCTTTCCGATGATGCTGCCGATCTCCGCCGCGGTCGTCTTCATCCGCCTGATCGAGAGCTACAAGATCATGGACACCGTATTCGTGATGACGGGCGGCGGACCGGGTGTGGACACCGAGACCCTGACCTTGTTCGCCTATCAGGAGGGTTTCAAAAAGTTCAATCTCGGCTACACGTCGGCGCTCAGCTTCCTGTTCCTGATCGCCATCACGATCATTGGCGTCACTTATCTGGCGCTGCTGCGGCCGCATCTGGAGAAGCGCCGATGAGCGGGCAGGGCCTTACCGGACTGTCGCGCTGGAGCCGCCGCCTGGTCGCGGCCGGTGTCTTCGCATGGTGCCTGATCACGGCGTTTCCGCTCTATTGGGTGGTCGTGACGGCGTTCAAGACCCCGCCGGGCGTGGTCGGCGGCCCGACCTATATTCCGTTCGTCGATTTCACGCCGACCCTGCAGCCCTTCATTGATCTCTATCAGGGGATCCGTGGCGAGTTCTTCCGGACCTTTTTGAACTCGACAATCGTTGGCTTGTCGGCGGCGGCGATCGCGACTGCCGTCGGCGCAATGGCGGCCTATGCGCTGGTGCGGTTCGAATTCAGGGTGCGCTTCGGCGCCGGCCTGATCTTCTTCCTGCTCGCGCTCGGCGGCTATCTGCTGTTCAACAATTCGCTCGGCTTCACCCGCGCGCAGGCGCTGCTGCTGGCGTTCCCGATCGCGCTTGCCGCTGCAATCCTGTCCAACCGCCTGCCGCTGCCGGGGCCGATCCTCGGCAATGAAGACATCCTGTTCTGGTTCGTCAGCCAGCGCATGTTTCCGCCGATCGTCACGGCCTTCGCGCTGTATCTCCTCTACAGCGAAATCGGCCGGCTCGGCTTCCAGCTCATCGACAGCTATGTCGGCCTGACGCTGTGCTACGTCGCGTTCTCGCTGCCGATCGTGGTCTGGCTGATGCGCGACTTTTTCGAGGCCATTCCGATCGAGGTCGAAGAAGCCGCGATGGTCGACAACGTGCCAAGTTGGCGCATCTTCCTCGGCATCGTGGTGCCAATGTCGATGAACGGACTGCTGGCGACTTTCATGATCACGCTCGCCTTCGTCTGGAACGAGTTCCTGTTCGCGCTGTTCCTGACCAATTCCAGATGGCAGACGCTGCCGATCCTGGTGGCGGGACAGAACAGCCAGCGCGGCGACGAATGGTGGGCGATCTCGGCCGCGGCGCTCGTCGCCATCATTCCGATGATGATCATGGCAGGTCTGCTCAGCCGCATGATGCGGTCGGGCCTGCTGCTCGGAGCGATCAAATAGCAAAAATCTATGTAGGGAGGACTGGACGATGTTGCGACGGACGTTTCTGATGCTGACCACCTCGCTCGCGATGGCTTGCACCGCGAGCCAGGCGAACGCTGCTTGTAGCCCGGATTACTCCGGCGTCACCCTGACTGTGGCGTCGCAGACCGGACCGTATATCGCCTCCGCGCTCAAGCTCGGCGCGGACGAATGGACCAAGAAGACCTGCGGCAAGGTCAATGTGGTCGAGTTCCCCTGGTCGGAGCTCTACCCGAAGATCGTTACATCGCTTACCGGATCGGACGCGACGTTCGATCTGGTCAGCTTTGCGCCGGCCTGGCTGCCCGACTTCGTCACCTATCTCAGCGAGATGCCGAAAGAGATGCAGTCCGGCAAGGATTGGGACGATGTTGAGCCGGCCTACCGTGAGCGCCTGATGGTGTGGGAAGGCAAGATCTATTCGCAATCGATGGACGGCGACGTTCACACCTACACCTATCGCACCGACCTGTTCAGCGATCCCAAGGAGAAGGACGCCTTCAAGGCCAAGTACGGCTACGACCTGGCGCCGCCAAAGACCTGGAAGCAATATCTCGACATAGCGGAGTTCTTTCAGCGCCCCGACAAGGGACTCTGGGGCACGGCGGAGGCCTTCCGTCGCGGTGGCCAGCAGTTCTGGTTCTTCTTCAGCCACGCGGCGGCCTATACCAACAACCCGAACTATCCGGGCGCGATGTTCTTCGACCCCGAAACGATGGATGCCCAGATCAACAATCCGGGCTGGGTGAAGGGATTGGAGGAATATATTCGCGCTTCCAAGCTTGGCCCGCCCAATGCGCTGAACTTTTCGTTCGGCGAGGTCAATGCCGCCGTGGCCGGCGGCCAGGTGGCCGAGTCGATCGGTTGGGGCGACACCGGCGTGATCGCCGCCGACCCCAAGCAATCGAAGATTTCCGGCAAGGTGGGCTCTGCAGTGCTGCCCGGCTCTGACGAGATATGGAACGCCAAAACCAAGAAGTGGGACAAGTTTCCGGCAGTGCTGCCGGCACCCTTCATGGCGTTCGGAGGCTGGCAGATTGCCGTGCCAAAGGTGGGCAAGAACCAGCAGGCGGCCTGGGATTTCGTCAAGACGCTGACAAGCCCCGAAGTCTCCGGCAAGGCCGCGATTACCGGTGGCACGGGTGTCAACCCATACCGCAAGTCGCACACCACGAATCTGGAGTTGTGGAGCAAGATCTTCTCGCCGACGGAAGCCAAGGAATATCTCGGCGCCCAGGCCGACTCCATTAACGGCAAGAACGTTGCGCTCGACATGCGTTTGCCCGGCTATTTCTCCTACACCGAGGTTGTGGAGATTGAGCTTGGCAAGGCGCTGGCCGGCCAGACCACGCCGCAGGCCGCGCTGGACGCGGTCGCGAAGGAATGGAATCGCCTGACCGATGAGTTCGGCCGCGCGAAGCAGCTCGCCGCCTATCGCGCGGCGATGGGCCTCTCACCGAAGAACTAGCTTCCCGCGGAGACTGCCCCGGATGATGCGTGAGCATCATCCGGGTTTTGTTGGCCGTCGATATAGGGGACGGAAAAAGGAATCCATGGCGCACGTCGAGATCGAGAACGTCAGCAAGGCATATGGGCCCTACAAGATCATCGAGGGGCTCAATCTGAGTGTGGCCGACGAGGAGTTTGTCGTGCTTGTCGGACCGTCCGGCTGCGGCAAGACCACGACGTTGCGCATGATAGCGGGACTGGAGACGGTCACCAGCGGAACCATTCGTATCGGTAATCGCGATGTGACGCAGCTGCGCCCAGGCTTGCGTAATTGCGCGATGGTGTTCCAGAATTACGCGCTCTATCCGCATATGACTGTTGGTGAGAATATCGGCTACGGCATGAAGGCGCGGGGCGAGTCGCGCGCCAATATCGCGAAAGCCGTCGAGGACGTGGCGCGGGTTCTCGACCTCGAGCAATACGTGGACCGTCGGCCCAAGCAGCTCTCCGGTGGGCAGCGTCAGCGCGTGGCGATCGGCCGTGCCATCGTGCGCAGCCCGGACGTGTTTCTGTTCGACGAGCCATTGTCAAACCTCGACGCCAAACTCCGCATCGAGATGCGGACCGAGATCAAGGCATTGCATCGCCGTCTCGCCAAGACGATCGTTTATGTCACACACGATCAGGTCGAAGCTATGACCATGGCCGATCGGGTCGTGGTGATGAATCGCGGCCGCATCGAGCAGGCGGCTGATCCGATCACGATCTATGAGAAACCAAGCAATCTCTTCGTCGCGGGCTTCATGGGCGCGCCCAGCATGAATTTCATCCACGGGGAGATTGCCGCTCGCGACGGTGCACTGATCTTCACCGAACCCTCGGGTACGGCGTTGAGATTGCCGAAATCCCGAGAGGCGGCTTATGCAGGGAGCATCGGCAAGCCCGTTGTGCTCGGCGTGCGGCCCGACCACGTGCTGCGGCAAGATGCGCCAGTGGGCTCCTCCGTCCGCATGATGGTGAAAGACGTAGAGCCGCTCGGGCCGCATACTCTCGTGATTGGAACCGTGGGCGCATTTCCATTCACGGCGCAGATGCAGGTCGGTGTTTCCGCGGTGCCGGATCGCCCTATCGATGTCGCCATCGATCTGGAGCGAACGCACCTTTTCGACAAGGTTTCCGGGAAGGCCGTTTCATAGGCGGCGGTCCTCTGGCGGTGCAGGTAGTCCCTAATCTTTACTTCCAGCGTGCGCATGCCTCATCGCGGTCACTTGCGCTGCGGCGAGCTCGCACGTGACGCGGGCGACGTTGCCCCCTTCTTCGCAAACTTTGCTCGTCCGGTATTGGTGTCGAGCAGAGTCTGCGAAAAGAGATTAAGCGATTTCAGATGGTTAAATGCCAATATTCATTACCTCGCGGGTAATGGAAGGGCTGAAATCCGCATGCTAGGTTTTCGAGCATGAACGCACATGCATCCACGGCACAGGCCGAACGCAGCCAGCCCGTCCATATCGGCGACCATTTGCGCGAATGGCGGCAACGCCGCCGCATGAGCCAGCTCGATCTGGCGGGCGAGGCCGAGATTTCCGCGCGGCATTTGAGCTTCGTCGAGACCGGCCGCGCTGCGCCCTCGCGCGACATGGTGCTCAGGCTCGCCGAACGTCTCGAGGTACCCTTGCGCGAACGCAACGTGCTGCTGGTCGCGGCCGGCTATGCGCCGGCGTTTCCGCAGCGCCCGCTGGAGGATCCCGCCTTGAAATCAGCTCGCCAGGCGATCGACCTCGTTCTCAGGGCGCATGAGCCCAATCCGGCGCTGGCCTATGACCGGCACTGGAATCTGGTTTCCGCCAACCGCATGGTGGCGCCGCTGCTCGAAGGCATCCCGCAGCGGCTGCTCGGTCAGCCCTTCAACGTGCTGCGGCTCGCGTTTCACCCTGAAGCGCTGGCGCCGCGCACGGTCAATCTTGCGGAGTGGTGCGGGCACCTGCTGGAGCGGCTGCACCGGCAATGCGAGGCGACGGCCGATCCTGAGCTGATCAAGCTCTATAACGACCTCAAGAGCTACCCCATCCCGGCGCGCTCGGGGCCGCTGTCGAGCGACAATGTCGCGATTCCCTTCAAGCTGCGCCATGGCGGAGAGATACTAAGTTTCTTCTCCACCACCATGGTGTTCGGCACACCTGTGGACATCACGCTGTCGGAGCTGGCGCTGGAGACATTCTTCCCGGCGGACGAGCGCACCGCCGAGCGGCTCAAGCAGATGGCAGCAGCTATGACCTAGCGCCCTTGCCTCGGGGCGGGTTCTGCTTATCTTGGGGCAAACCCGCATCGCCCGAAGGAGGCGCTATGAGCACGTTGAAACCGCTCCAGATCGATGTCGTCTCCGACGTGGTGTGCCCCTGGTGCTATATCGGCAAGCACCGGATCGAGAGCGCGCTGGCGCTCGTTCCCGACGTTCCCGTCAAACTCAATTTCCATCCCTTTTTCCTCAATCCCTGGGTGCCGCGCGAGGGCATCAGCCGCGAGGACTATCTCACCACCAAATTCGGCTCGGTCGAGGCCTATAAGGGCATTGCCGGCCGCGTCGTCGCGGCTGCAAGCGAGGAGGGCCTCGTCTACAAGCCCGAGCTGGTCGCGCGCCAGCCCAACACCACCGACTGTCACCGCCTGATCCTCTGGGCCGAGGCGATAGGCAAGGCGCCCGAGATGAAGCAGCGGCTGATGGAGCTGTATTTCCGCGACGGCGGCGACCTCACTGACGTGAACGTGCTGGTGCAGGCGGCCGCCGACGTCGGCCTCGATGCCGACGACGTGCGCAAGCGCCTCGCCACCGACGAAGACGTCGCGCGCGTGTCGGCCGACGCGCAGGAGGCCGCCGAGAAGGGCATCTCCGGCGTACCGACCTACGTGTTCGCGCAGAAATATGCCGTCTCCGGCGCGCAGGATCCGAACCTGCTCGCCCGCGCCATCCGCGAGGTCTCGGCGGAGATCAACGCGCAGGCGGCGGAGTAGCTTTCGCTTATTTGCGGAGCAGACGCACCACGCGTCGCGCGCCGTCGTGCGCGACGTTGAGGCCAACCAGCGCCGTGTGAATGAGCGCGACGACCGGATCGTGACGCCGCAGCGGAATCAGCACGTCGCCGATGGCGAAGCGTCCGCGCCAGATCGGGTTGATCATGGGGTGGTCGGCGCTCGCCGTGGAATCCGCGCTGGCGATAGCCGGATCGGCGCAGAGATGCCGCGTGAGGTCGAGCGTGAGCTGCACGCCTGGCGAATATCTCGCAAAGCGTTCGTCGATACCGAGCTTGAAGAAGAAGGCGCGGTCTTGGTGGCGTAGCACGATGCCGGCTGCCACCGGCGTCGTGCCGGCGCGCAGCGTGATGACCTCGCACTGCGCGGTCTCTGCCAGCGCGGGAACGGCGCAGCGAATGAAAGTCGCATCGCCTGCGTGCTGGATCAGCGCGGTGCCGCGCTTGCCTTTCCAGCCACTGGCTTCGAGTTGCAGGAATGTTTCGAGTGCCGGCCTGATCTCGTCGGGCTTGCGCGCGACCTCGAAGGCGACAAGCCCGTGCTCTTCGAGGCGATGGCGCTGGCGACGCAGCTCTTTGAGCTTCTTGGCGCCGAGCGCTTCATGCAACAGCGTTTCACCATCCTGCGTCGCGTCGAGGCTGGCGCGGATGTAGGAGGAGAGGACACGTGGCTTCAGTCCGTCGCGATTGAGAACCTCATTGAGCGAACTCATCGCCGCGCCGTCGAGCGCAACGCCGTTGAGCACGAGCGCATGCGCGCCGGCCTCGCGCGCCTGCTGCAACAGGCGCGTGGCCGCTTCGATCGGCGCGTCGCGGTCGATCAGCGGGCTGCACAGGGTGCCGTAGGGATGCGCGCTCACCAGCGCGGGCAGGGGGATCTTCCAGGCGCGCCAGAGCGAGACCACCGGCATCAGCCCGATCAGCCGCGCCGACGCGCCGTCGAATGCGGGTAGCGCCGAGGCGTCCGTGCGGCCGCGTGCGGCCTCGCTCACAGCGAGCTCCCAGCCCGGCAGGTAATAGCCGTTCGGCTCGATCACGCGCTGGGCGAGCGCGCGCCATTGGCCGGGATCGATGGACGTGAGGGGGACGAGCGCGCGCGTTGCCGCGGCAGCCCTTGCCGATGCCGGATTGATCGCTGCCTGATGCGCGATATCGACCACGTCCCGTCGTTCCCCGTTCAGAAGGTCATGCTTAGCGCAAAGATTGGAAAATTCCGTTGGGACGCCGCTTCAATTCGAATGGTAATATTAACGTCTCATTGAGCATTCGGGCCGCCGCGGCGTGCCATGATGGAAGCTCTCGACCTGGAGGATCACAATGATCGCCACACCTTTCACGCCGATGGCGTCGCTCCTTGGTGGCGCGTTAATCGGCCTGTCCGCCGTGCTCCTGATGTGGGCGACGGGACGGATCGCCGGTGTCAGCGGCATCGCGGCGCGGCTGTTTCCGCCTTACGAGGACCGCGAGTTCGCCGGCCGGCTCGCTTTCGTCGCCGGCCTCGTCGCCGCGCCCATCCTGGTGCGCATTGTCAGCGGAAGCCTGCCGGTGCAAACGATCGCGGCGGGAACGCCGGTGCTGATCGTCGCCGGATTGCTCACGGGCTTCGGTGCGGTCTGGGGCAGCGGCTGCACGTCCGGCCATGGCGTCTGTGGCCTGTCGCGGCTGTCGCTGCGATCGCTGGTCGCGACCATCACCTTCATGTCGGCGGGCATTGCCACTGTCTTCGTGATGCGGCACTGGGGCTGACGACGATGGCAATCCTCATTCAATTCGCGATCGGCCTCGTCTTCGGTATCGGGCTCATCGTCTCCGGCATGTCGAATCCGGCAAAGGTGCTGAACTTCTTGGACGTCGCCGGCATTCCCGCCGGAACGTGGGATGCGAGCCTCGCCTTCGTGATGGCGGGTGCTGTCGCGGTAACCTTCATCGGCTTCAGCCGTGTCTTGAAACTCGCGCGACCGTTTTTCGCAGACCGCTTTTACCTTCCGACGCGAAAGGATATCGATTCGAGAGTTATCGCCGGTCCCGCCATCTTTGGCATCGGATGGGGGCTCGCAGGCTTTTGTCCGGGCCCTGCGCTCACCGCGCTCGGATTCGGCTCGGCGTCCGCTTTCATCTTCGTCGCCGCAATGCTTGCCGGCATGGTGCTCGCCCGCTTCGTCGCGCAGCTCCCGTCATCAACGCGCCTCGTCGCGCCGGCCGATCCGCTCGAAACCTGACTCGAAACCTGACATGGGCAGGACCGGGCGAGTGGATCTCGTCCGGTCCTGCCCTGTTACAGCTTCAGTGACTACCAGCGGTCGCCGCCGACACCGACGCCGACACTGACGCCGGGCGCCCGAATGCCGACGCCGCCGCGCGGACCATCGTCCCAGTCGCGATAGGTGCGACGCTCGTAATAGCGATCGCGCGGCATGGCGTTGTAGGAGTCGCGCACGATCACGCGCGAGCCGCCACGGGTGCGATAGCAATTGCCGGCGTCATCGCAGACAAGCCGGACTTCCTGAACGAGCTCAGGGTTGGCGTATTCGCTGGTCGTGTAGATGTCCGCGGCCTTCGCGCCGCTCGCCGCAGCGAGGGCGCCGACGCCAGCCAATAGTGCGATCGTGAATGTCCTCATCGTGTCCTCCTCCGAAACTGCCCTCGGGGGTAACAAGAAGGGGAGGCGGTGATCGTTCCGGGTCGAATTACAGGTTTTTCCCGGAACCGGAGCGCGTTTCGGCGTGATTTGTTCCTAGATCGGCTCGTAGGTTTCCGTCCCGCAGATGTCGTCGACTTCCGCGCGGCGGCGATCGACCACCTTTCCCCCTGAGATCGTCACGATGTAAATCTGGGTGCCGAGCGTGGAGCCGGTCGCGGAGGTGAGCTGCGCGCTGACGCAGGCGGTCCAGCCCTGTCCCCGCACCTCCCGATGGGGCGGGGCGACGTGCACCTCCCGCGGATAGGACGTGTTGAGGAAGACCACGTTGATCTGCTCGCGGACCACGCGTTTGACGTCAGGGGGCGCTTCGGGGGGCGGCTGCTCGGCTTCCTTCAGGCGCATGAACTCGGGCACCGGCGCGCGGCTGTCGGCGAAGCCGCAAGAACCGAGTGCGAGGGCGCTGGCCAGCAGCGCCGCATGAGCAACAATCCGCAACATCCGTGAAGGTCCCCTGCGGGCCAACAGATAGGCAGGAATGCGATCCGGCAAAGTCCCGGCCGATCAAGATTTGCTGAAATCCCGACCCCCCGGCATTTGCTATTACGGGATTGCAGGCTAATTTGTGCCCCAGACGAGGGGGATTGCATCAATGCGGATTTTGGTCATCGCGGCCGCCGTGCTCGCACTAACGGCTGCGTCGGCGCAGGCGCAGGGCCGCAGCAGAGGCCAGCCGAACGAAGCGAAGTCGGACAATAAGCCCAAGGTCGACGAAAAGGCCTACAAGGCCGCGCTCGAGCGCATTCCGGAGCCCAAGGAGAAGTACGACCCGTGGGGCGGAGCCCGTCCGGCTGAACCTGCCAAGAAGCCCAAATAAATGAGGGGGGCGTTGGCGAGCCGTCTGTGTCAGTCGGCCGCCGCCATCGTGCTCCTCTTGTTTTCCTCGTGGCCAGGCATCGCCTGGGAGAGCTGGGGTGGCGATCCCGGCGGCTCACGCTTCTCGCCTTTGCGGGAGGTCACGCCCGACAATGTCGGCAATCTGGTTCGGGCCTTCGAATTCCATACCGGCGATCTCGCGGCGCGGCCGCCCGAGGTGATGCGGCGAACCAAATTCCAGGCGACACCGTTGTTCGTCGAGGACAGCCTGATCTTCTGCTCGCCCTTCAATGAGGTGATCGCGCTCGATCCCGGCACGGGCGCGCAGAAATGGCGCTTCGATCCAAAGATCGCGACCAATCAGCGGCCCGCCAACCGCTATGTCTGCCGCGGCGTGACCCATTGGATCGACGATGAGGCGCCCGCGAATGCCGCCTGCCGATCGCGCATCTTCATGGGCACGAACGATGTCCGCCTGATCGCGCTCGATGCAAAGACAGGCATTCCCTGCGCCGGTTTCGGCACTGGCGGTGAGGTCAGGCCCGATATCGGCATGAAGCTGGACTGGCCCGGCGAATTCCAGATCACCTCGCCGCCGGCGGTCGGCCGCGGTGTCGTCGTGATCGGCTCCGCGATCGGCGACAACCGCCGCGTCGACGCGCCGAGCGGCGTGGTGCGCGCGTTCGATGCGCGCAGCGGCCAGCCGCGCTGGACCTTCGAGCCGCTCAAGCGCGACGGTGTCGAAGCCGGTCATGCCAATGTCTGGGCGCCGATGTCGGTCGACGCGGCGCGCGGGCTGGTTTTCCTGCCGACATCCTCGCCGTCGCCGGACTTTTGGGGCGGCAAGCGGCCGGGCAACAACGAGCACGCCAATTCGGTGGTCGCGCTGCGCATCCAGACCGGCGAGCTCGTGTGGGCATTCCAGACCGTGCATCACGACGTCTGGGATTACGACCTGGCGTCGCAGCCGACGCTGACGCGTATCGACACCGGAGACGGCCAGCGCGATGTCGTGATTCAGCCGACCAAGCAGGGATTCGTCTTCGTGCTCGACCGCGATACCGGCAAGCCGGTGTGGCCGGTGGAAGAGCGCGTGGTGCCGCAAGGCGGCGCGGAGGGTGAACGACTGTCGCCGACGCAGCCATTCCCGACGCATGTGCCGCCGCTGACATCGCAAAGAATCTCGACTGAGGATGCGCTCTCGCTCCTCCCTGGCCTGGGTCGCTCCGCTTGCGAAAGGCAATTCGCGGAGGCACGTAACGAGGGGTTGTTCACCCCACCCTCGACGCAAGGCACGGCGGAGTTTCCCTTCACCGGCGGCGGCGTCAACTGGGGTAGCGCAGCCTTCGACCCGGTCAACCAGATCCTCTACGCCAACACCGCCCGCGCCGTTCATCTCATCAAGCTGATCCCGCGTGCGGAGGCGGCTGGATTCGATCCGCCGCCCGGTCATGATTTCGGCCAGCAGAGGGGCGCGCCGTTCGCGATGTCGCGCGCGGTGGTGATGTCGCCGCTCGGGCTTCTTTGCAACAAGCCGCCTTGGGGCGAGATGGTCGCAGTCGATCTGAAGGCCGGCAAGATCCTCTGGCGTTCGACGGTCGGCACCACGGAAGACCTTGCGCCGCTCGGCGTGCCGCTGCCGTGGGGCGCGCCGCTCGTCAACGGGCTCGCGGTCACCGCAGGCGGTCTCGTCTTCACCGGCGCGATGGATGCCTATCTGCGCGCCTTCGATGCGCGAAGCGGCCGGGAGTTGTGGCAAGGCCGGCTGCCGGTGCCCGGCGTCGCCAACCCCATGACCTATCTCTGGAAGGGCGAGCAATATGTCGCGATCGGCGCGGGCGGCCACTCCGAGGTCGGCACCTCGATCGGCGACAGCGTCGTTGCATTTCGCTTGGCGCGGCCGGGTGAAGGGCCGTCGCTGTGGTCGCGCACCATCGATCGTCCGGGCGGACGATTTTGGGTGTCGTCGTCAGCAATTGTGTTCGCGATCATCCTGCTGATCATCGCGAGCCTGCGCTGGCGTCGTCGACGTCGTATAAAGCAAGCATGATGCTGCGTTGTGTATGCGATGCGAACGGTTGTTCACATCGTGCGTGCTATCGTACGAAAGCGAGGCCGATGCGCCTATCATTGCGCCATACGGTGTGGCAATTCCGTACGAAATTGTCGCGCGCGATCGAGAGCGTGAATGATTTCGGCAATATGACGGGGGAATCGAGCTCGATCGCCGCGCCGCCTTCCGACATGTTTCGCACCGTGCACGCGATGCCGCTGCTTTCAAAGGTGATCGTTCCACCCTTGAAAACACGGTAACGCTGCGCTGCACGTTTCTCGATCATCGGCATTAATCCATAACGATGATTGTGAAGTAGTGCATAGAAATTACGTTGAAATAAACTCAATACTGGCGCTACTTGCACAGCGCTTCAGACTTCGTTTACGACGTTGGAGCGGTGAGTCACTTCCCGCCGACTTCCCTCACAAGCCCTTCCTTTATGGCGTTACGCGCCGATGGAGATATTGATGAAGACCACGCTTTCGCTTCTGTTCGCCGCAGCGCTCTCGCTGTCGTCGATGCCCGCCCACGCCGTCAAGTGGGACCTCTCGACCATGACCTGCAAGCAGTTCCTCGAGAGCGGCGAAGACAACATCGCGGTCGTGCTGACCTGGATGGACGGCTGGTACAAGGGCGACGAGGATAACGCGATCATCGACACCGAGGTGTTCATCGAGAACGCCAAGAAGTTCGGTGCCTATTGCGGAAAGAATCCGACCGTCAGCGTCGTCACCGCGGCTGACGAAATTCTCGGCAAGTAATTCCTGAAGCTGACCGAAGCGCGGACGCAATCGCGCTTCAGTCCCTCGCTTCGATGCGAAATTGATTGGAGAGCCGCGGAGCGCCTTGCGCGCTCACGCGGCTCTCTTCTTTTTGGATGATGCTCAGCCCGGCAGCATCGCGAACGCGCTCGACACCATCGCCACCTGTTTGTTGTCGGTGGCCGAGAGCAGCGTGACGCGGCCAAAACTCATGGTGCGTCCGAGCCGCACCACGCGCGCGTCGGCGAGCACATCGGAGGAGGAGACTGCGCGCATGAAATGCGTGGTCTGGTCGACCGTCGTCATCGGACGATAGCCGCGATTGGCGGCGAGGTTCGCGATCACCATCGCGGTATCGGCAAGCGCCATCAGCGCCTGGCCGCACACCACGCCGCCGTTGCGGCACAGCCGCTCCGAGAATGGCATGCGCAGGAGCGCGCCCGGCTGCCAATCCACCACGTCCGATGGCGGCAGGTGCTCGAGGCGCTCGACGGCGAGGTTGAGATCCTGGACCCAGGGCGCAAAGACCTCGCCGAGTATGCGTCTGGCCTCAGCGATGCCGAACCCGGCTTCTGGCTGCGATGGCATTGCTGTCGGTCCCCCTGTGTTGCTGGATGTTTCGGCCATTCTGCGCGCATCGGCGCGGCAAAGTCACCCGGTCTTCCGTCGGCTCTGTCGGCTTGAAAATGCCTGACTTGGCCCGATATGATACCGGGCTTGGGAACGGGTGGGCGATGTTGCGTCGGTGTGTCCTCGTGTTTGGGTTGATAGCGCTAGGTCTCGCGCTGGACGGGTGCACCAGATGCGGCCCGATTTGGGACGACTGGCTGCAGGCGCCGAAATCGTGCAGATCGGACCGGCTCTAGCGCGCCATTCGGCCCTGGCGGGCCGTTGACAAGAACGACAAGGCGCGGTTGACCCGCCCTTCATGGATGATCAAGGAGTCAATGATGAAGCTTTTCCGTATGGCGGCGGTGCTGCTGGCCGTGCTGGCGGGACCGGCCTACGCGCAAATGCCCAATCTCAATTTGCTGCAGGAGGGTCCAGGCAAGACCCCCGAGGAAAAGGCCGCGGAAGCCGAGCGTGACAAGGCCTACAAGGAAACGCTGAAGAAGATTCCGGACTCCAAGGCGTCCAACGATCCCTGGGGCAACATGCGTTCCGACCCGCCGAAGCAGGCGGCTGCGCCGAAGGCATCGGCCGCAACCAGCGCGCCCAAGAAGAAGTCCGGCACGACCGCCAATTGACCTTGTCCCCGATCGGAGGCGGCTGATGCCTCCGGCCGGGACTCCTCTTCGGCCGGCCTGCTTCCTACATCTCCGAGAGCGTATTGCGTTGAGGAGGAACGGCATGGCCGATCGTCCGCGGGATCTCGCCGAGCGGATGGCGCGCCGGCGCAAGATGGGCGGCAAGCCGGGCGAGCGCGGCGGCGACGGCTTCTTGCGTGAGACTTTCACTCTGCCGCGCCCGGCGGCGCGGGCGAGGGCGGAGGCTTTCTTCGCCCGCTACCCCAAGGCCGGCTATATGAGCGCGGTCGAGACCTGGCGCGAACTGCCGGGCGGCGACATCGAATTCACCATGCGGCGGCTGCCCAGCGCCGACTAGACGTCAAGTCTCCTCGAAGGATTCGGCGATGATGCGGATCCGGAACACGGGCTCCTTGGCCTCGTCCAGCAGCTCCATGTGCCATTCGGAGTTTTCGTTGAGCTTGCGCGCGAGGCCGGCGGCCATGTCGGCGCAGATGCTGGTCATCATCTTCCAGGCCGCATCGCGATCGGCAAATTCCGTCGCCTGGTCCGCGCAGCCGGAATAGCGGCCGTTCCGAATTCGAAAGAAGTAGAGCGGCATGGCTGGCACCGGTCACATGATGGTCCCGCCTCCCAGGCCATGGGCGCGCGCAGTGCAGTCCCAAACCAGGGACAGATCAATTCCGGGCCGCTACGGACGAGACCTCGCGGGCGCGCGTGGCTCCGGCATCCGGCTCGGGTGGTTTGTTCATGCCGTCTTGCGCCCGATCGCCTTCAGCTCCCGATCGATGCGCAGCTGCACGCGCCGGATCGCCAACAGATCGATCTTCGTCTCGGTCTTGCCCGTCCTGGTCTCGTCACCGATGCGGAACTGCCACTGCCAGACTCCGGGAAGCGCCGTCGTGGCAACGGTGAACTCAACGCCCCTGTGATTCATGGTCATCTCCACGATTCACCCTCCATTCACCGTGAACATGTTGGGCGTCACTCTATTCCTGCGACAAGCGAAATTTGGCGGTAAGCCTTGGATAATTCACGGTAATCTTTGGAACCGCGCGCGGCCCAAAACAAACGAAATCAGGTTCCGAAAACCGTGCACGGAATCCGGGCAAGGCATGGCAAATTCATCCGGTCTTGCCGTGCAACCATCCGCGCCGAGGAACTCTGTTCATGGTCGGAGAACCACGGAACGCGAGATCCGCGCATTTGACACATCGCTGCGAAGCGCGGTCCGGATTCCATCCCGCATCTTGTGGAACCCAAAGCGGCGCGCGTTGCTGCCGCAGCCCTTCGAAGCGAACAGGTGCGGTCGATACTTTTCCACTTTTGCGTGTCATGTATCTATGCTCTGCTTGTGAACGACGGTTCGAACGCGATGCCACGAAGGGGAAGGTGTGAGCTGGCTGAGACATCTTGTGCTGCGCTGGGGTGCACGGAATTTCTCGCTGACCTGTCCCCATTGCCGGCATCCCGCGTCCTCATCGAGCTTCAAGCGCGCGCGTTTCATGCTCGGTGACGAGAAGCTCGTCTGCGAAGAGTGCGGCGAGACCAGCGTCGTCACGTTCTGGCGTTTCGAAGGACTATCGTCGCGGTCCGATTGCACTGAAGCGAGGCGGCGCGCGCCGCTGTCCGATTCGCGGCACTGATCCGACGCCGGCGGTGTGCGTCGAAGTCCACTCCATGCGCGCTGCGGCATATGCCTTGCTTGGCCTCATGACGGCAAACAACATGGGCGCGTCATGCTCGGCATTCCCCGCCGCTACTCTCATTTCGTCTTCGGTGTCATCCAGTCCGGCCTGACCTCGCTGATCGCCGCGGGCATCGCCAGCTTTCCCGCTCCTGGCGCGACGGTCTTCCTCGCGCACTGGATGGTGTCGTGGCTGATCGCGTGGGCCGCGATGCTGCCGATCGTGCTGCTCGCGGCGCCTACGATCCGCGCCTTCTCGCTGCGGCTGACGCGAGAGGAGAGGGCTCGGTGAGGCGGCCGGCAGGCATAAAAAAACCCGCTTGGGGAGAGCCAAGCGGGTGAAAGGTTATTGGAGGCTGAGGTGCTGGGCTGCAACACCGTAGCCAGACGACCCTAGCCGGTTGAGCTTACGACAGCCTGACAGGGCCGGCAGATCGGCTTTCAACCTGCCGCGCCTCCGTGCCTGCAAACAGAAAACCCCGCTCGGGGCAGAGCGGGGTCCTCGATTGTGTATGGAGGCCCGGTGTTGGTCCACCGGGCACAGCCAGACTAGGAGACCAGGCTTACGGGTGCCTGACGGCCGGCACCGAAATCCGCGTCGGGAGGCCGCAGACTGGCCCCGCACGCGTCCCAATTTGGCCACCCGATCGCACCACTGGAGCCACACCCCTCGGCGAGATTTCGCATCGTCGGCGACGCCATGGGGGAAACGTGGTGCGCCGGCAGCGGGGTGGCATCATGGATAACGTAGAGCGGTCATTCGCCGCCGCGACTGCGGCTGGCTTCGTCGTGCTGGTGATCGGCCTCGTGCTGCTGGCGCTGCTGTAAGGCGTACCGGCGGACGGCAGCCAAGGCCGGACCGGGCTAAAGCAGGCGCTTCGATCCTGGGTGGGCACCCAGGACGCTGCCGCGCCCTTTCAAAACATGGAAAACAACCCCATGCACAGTAGGGGGTCGGGCGATTTCGTTGTGCGATCAATAGTTTAATTGTGGTGTTTAGATACCTTCAACGCCGCGCAACGGCGCCGGGGCGCACCCTGAGCGCAATGCCGGATCCTCGACATGAACAGGGGCTGCCTCTGCCGGCCCAATCCTGCGACGCGCATTCCCGACGGCCGGTACGGCGGCTACCCGCCCATCGCGGCGCAGCCTTGGTCAGATCAGAAGCCCGTCCGCAGGCTTAGTGGACCTTGATCTCACCCAGGGGAAGGCGGAGTTCGGCGGCGCGCTCTTCGCGGTCCTTCTTGCGAAACTCGTTTTCCTTCCGCTCGAACTTCACCATCTCCTCATGCGCCGCCGCCAGGAGGTGAGTGCGCCCGACAGCATTGGGGTGCGCGTCTTCCGTCATGTTCCAGGTCCCCATCGTTGCGATTCCATCCCGAAGAAAGCCGGACACCGCAAAAAGGTTCGATGCCGCAGGATTGCGGAATTATGACGGCGCACGGCGGCCGCGTCTTTGATGCGCGTCATCTTCAGTCGAAGGGTGACGAATGCGGAGGATCGGCAAAAATCAAAAAGGCCGCCAACCGAGGCGGCCTCTCATCATCTTTGAATCACTTGATCTTTGAATCGGTTGCCGCGCTAGCGGCAGGGCCTCTAGCGGCAGGGCTTGCCAATCATCTGGGCGTGCCGGCTGTGGCAGCCGTCGTGCAACTGAGACTTCCTCGTCACCTTTGCGCCGACCTTCGGGGCGCCCGATGCCGTCGCGGCATTCGATATCTGGGCTTGCGCCGGCACCGAGCCGGCGAGGACAGACAGCGCCAGAGCGATCTTGAGGATTGCCTTCATCGTGCCTCCTGAGGTTGTTAGAACGGTACACAGAGTAACGCTACTTATATTAGCGTTACACGCTGTAGCGTTAAATTCAAGTTCGATCGGAGGCATGACGACGAACCGCCGTCCTCGCGGCGGACCGAGATGGGGCAAAGTGAGGTAGATCGCAGATGAGGCGGGGCGAGCGCTCCGCGGAATGGACCGATTAGGCGGCCTCGGTCCGTCGCGACGTGCACGCCCAATGTGGCGAGCCGTGGTGGCCTATTGCTTCGTTGTCGGCGGCTCGAAGATGAGGGCGGCTTGGAACACCCGCCCGGCGTCGGTGCGGACTTCGATCGCAACGTCTGTTCGATCCTCGTGTCCCGCCAGGTCGCGCGCAAGGCCGCTCAATGTCTGCGTCGCCTCGATCTCTGCTTCGCGCTGGGTTCGAAACTCCAGTCCCTCATCGTCGGCATAGAGGCCGGTGTCGTCTCGGATATCGAAAAAGTACCGGACCATGGCGCCGCCTCTCAGAGAGAGTATCGCCGCCAACCCCGCCTTGGGAGGACCGTTCCTAATTATTTCGGCGGCTGGAATCCGGGTACTGTCCCAATCCCCGGGCGTGGTTGGCGTCCCGTTGGCCGGCGAGAATGCCAGGACCGCCGCTTGCAGGTTGGGCAATCGTAGACCTGGACGCCGAGCGCCGTTGAACCAGGTCAATCATAGCTGTCTTTACGGACGGTCTCGATCCGCCTTGCGTCCGCCTACATCTGTGGCGGCGTGACCCTTGCTTCGTCTCTCGTCAGGGCGGCAAGCCTGTCCAATTGGCTCGCCACGCCAGTGAGGCTCCGGGCGATGTTCTTCAACAGGAAGGCCCTGTCCGCCGAAACCCCGGACGATTGAGAGAGGACCTTGTAATGATTTGCGAGTTCCTCGCATTTAGCAGCGTCGATCATAATTGAGCCCATCTATGAAACAGGTCAACAGCTCAACCCTAATACGGTTCCCACGCGGGGCGCTGACGACCCTTGGCGTTGCAATGCCTCGCATCCTACCACAGCTATTCGTCGTCAGGTTGTGTTCTGCGCCACAAATCGCGTCACTCCCGAAATCAAAGGCCACCACGCCAGGAAACAGGCTCGTCCCTGAAGACGGCCCCGGCCGGTGGGGCTTGATAGGGGTGAAGGCCGGGGCCGCTTGGGGATGCTTGGCCCTTGGCAAAGACCAAGCGAATCCGAGTTTAGTCGACCCTCACCGCGCCTCTGTTCGTTTCAGCACATAATTGCCAAATTTTCCTGCCCCGCATTCGCATGCGCAAATGCATATCGAGGGCCGGTACGGTTTCCTTATCGTCTTGGATTGGCAGACCACGGAGACGTGCGTATTGCCTGACCGGCACCCTCGCAGGGCAGATTTTTTCATTCGGATGGGTGGCATCGGTTGGATGATGTCCGACCGAGAGCGCAAGGGCCTGGCGATCATCGAAACAGCTGCGCCCGATGTCTATGCGGGCGCGCGGCAGTCAAGTCCGCCGCATTGCCAAAAATTCCCGCGACCGATGGGCCGCGGCATACTCCCGTCCGGCTTCCTCGGTGCGCTCCGGATCGGGAGACGGGAGCGGCTTTGGGAGGGACTGATTTTCGGTCACCTATCTCGGTGTCTCAAACGCACCTGTGGCAACTCTGACACCGGGACTGCCGAATGAGCTCACAGGAAATCCGTGCAATGAGCGATCCCCGGTAAGGTTGCAATCGCACCCGGTGCGCGCGCCCAGGCTCGGATCGCCAAATTGGCCGCCTTCAAAACCGAGGGGCGCAAGATTTGAAGCGCATCGCGGATCGTTGCGCTCAGGGGCTGCTGACGGATCCGTGTGCGCAGCCGGGCAACCCGCAATGCACGCACCATCGTTTCAGGATCGGGAAGTCCGCGCTTATCCTCCAGAAGGCTCCAGGCGAGGTGCTTGAGTTCGATGGTCTCCTGGTCGATCTGAGGGAACGATCCCAATGCCGTGATGCTCGCGTGGTTGGTCGTGTCGTAGAACACAAGACCGTCGTCGATCGCCACCATGTCGCCCTGGCAGGCGAGATCGAGAAAGAACAGTTGGTCCACGCCCCAACTGATCGACTTGTAGTTTCGCATCAGGCAACCGGCCCGGATGACCTTGCCGTTGATCAGCAGGGTCGACGGGACAATCCCAAGCAATCGGGTCTTGCCCGCCAGATAGAGATCCGCCAGGCACTGCTGGCCCGAATACAGATAAACTTGGCGTCCTCGCCGGTACCTTATGCCGCTGTCCTGAACGAGATGAGATGTGGAGGTCATGAACGCAGCGGCGGGGTACGTCCTCGCCAATTCCGCAAAAGTCGCAAGCGATCCTGGCGTGAGCCAGTCGTCGTCGTGCAGCACTTTGATCCAGTCGCCGCGACATGCGAGCATCGCGTTGTTGGTATTCTCAACCTGGCCGCGGCCGCGGTGGTTCTCGATAACGCGAATGCGCGGGTCGCTCCGCGCGTGCTCGGACAGGATGCTCCAAGTCGCGCCTTCCGGACCTTCGTCGTCGCTGATCACCATTTCCCAGTCGGCGTGCTCCTGCTGCAGCACGCTTTCAATCGCGCGGCGCACCATCTCCGGTCGGCGGAAGGTGGGTATTGCCACCGAAATGAATGGGCGGTGTTCCGAACTCTGGGAGCTATCGAACCGCTCGGCGTACAATTGATCCATTCATCGTACCTCGTTGATCGAAGCGGTCGTGGCTGGAAGTGGCAGACCCTTCTTCGGTTTGAGCCTGTTCGCAGAGCATCTTGAATCGAACCGAGCGAACGAGGCGCGTGAATGCTAGGGAGACGATCTCGATGCGGTCATCGTCCATTCGCATGAACTTTGTTCCCGCAGGCCGCGACGTTTCGAAGCGGCCGCTTGTCCGCCTTGGTGAAAGAGTGTTCTGGTTCCCCTCGGTTTCTGTCGCCGCAGCAGCCGCGCCAACGCGGTGACGGATCAAGACGGGGCGGCCAATCGAGGCGGCGTTGGTTCAGTTTCTTGCGGAGCGCCTGAAGGATTTCGCGAAGCTCTGCCGCGTTGCTTCTTTCCAAGAGGGAAGCGAGGCGCGAGCGTGATGGCGTTTTCAATCACCGGTAGATTGCCAAGGGCCGCTCGGTGACAGGTGGAGGGTGACTGCGTCCTGCCGCGACGTGCTGTCTCACCTCGCGACAATTGAACGACTTCAAATCCGGCCACGGCTCGTTTCAAAATCGGACAGTGAGGTCGGAAACAGACCACGCCCAAACCCGGGTGCTGTCCCAATTGGGACACTCGGAACATCAAGTCAGGACAGGTTGCTTGTTGGGCTTCAGAAGCAAGAACGCCGTCCGCTTAAATGAAGCGCGGACGGCGGCTTTCCAGCCCCGGGAGGGAAATTGTAAAATCCCGATATCGTTTTGTCTGCACGTCCCGTGCCAAGGTTCATCGGGCCAGCCGCAGGAATTGGGAAAACCTTCATCCTCAAGCGTTGATGCCGCCAACGCGAATGACCACGCCGGGACAGAATCCGGATCTGTGCCGGCAACGCGATACCTCAGGCGCGTCTGCTTCTAGGCTGGCTTGGGCGGTTGAAGCCCCGGCGATCTCAGCCACTCGCTCATGTGCGAGCCGGTCTCAGCCTGTCTGGCTTTGCGGAGGAGGTCCTCTCGTTGAGGACCGTGAGGCAGGGCTTTAGCTTGTTCGCGGAGGCGTTTCGCTTCTCCGGCAAGTCGTTCTTCCAGTGACACGGTCTGCGTGAAACGACGGCGCTGCTTCATGACACAACCTCGTCTTTACGGGTCCTAACCGCAGGGTTTGAGTTCAAGTGAACTTAATATGCAGACGAGCCACCTTCAGTTCCAAAGTGAACTTTTCAAAATCAAGCCGCTTCGAAATTCGCTTTGGACCAGGAGGTTGGCCCAGCACCAAAATCCCAGCGCTGTCCTAATTAGGACAACGGGACTGTCGGATTGCGACATCAATAAAAACGCCGCCCGCTTAAATATCGCGCGGGCGGCGGCTTTCCAGCCCCGGAGAGGTGGATGCAAAACCCCGGTGACGATGAGTGTGCACAACCTGTGCCAAGGTTTTATGTCACGTTGCGGGACGCCGCAGCGGGGATCGGGCCACCACGTACCGCGAATTTCTGAGAATCAGTATTGTCTCGAAGAAAGAACGTCGTGGGGGCAGTACTTGTTACGGGATTGCCGAAGGACTATTCGCCTGTCTAGCCAGATTATCGGCCTTTGACGCGAGCTTTCGGCTGATTGCGAAGACGACGTCTTCAAGTGAAAGAGGCCGCCACTGAGGCGGCGTTATCATTGCTTGCTGAAAATCCTGGAATTGAAAATGGCGGTGACTTCGAGAACACGGCCAGTTCCGTTACGAACTTCCACCGCGAAATGCTGGCCCGTCGAACCTTCCATGACCGCATCGCGGGCGGCATCGACAAGTGCGCCGAGCGCCATATCGTGTGCCGCCTCGGCGTCCAGCAGTTCGACGCCATCCTTGTCCTGCGAGAAGATGCCATCCGACCTGAGGTCGAAAAAATACTGAGCCATCGATGCTCAGCTTACTTCGGTGCCTGCAAACCCGAGGAATTGACCCACTCTTCGAGGTGACATGCGGTGTCAGCCTGCCGGGCTTTCCTCAGCATCTCATCCTTCAGAACGCCGGGCGAAAGCTCTGCCGCCCGGGTGCGGATATCGTCAGCGAAGACCCGCAGCCTGTCCTGAAGAGATACGGATTGTCTGATGCGTTGCCGTCTTTGCAAGGCGCTGCTCCCTGTTCGAGGGGGCGGGAGCGCTGTGATGGAGCGTTCTCGTCACCGATGGTAGCCACGATCCGGGCGGTGATGGTGAAAGTGTGCGCTCGGATCAGGGGATTAGCGAGTCCTCAATTTGTCCCGCCATTCGGAACTTTTACGAATTAGGACACTGCCGAATTCAACTTGGGACACAACGGCTCAAATGCGGACAGCACGCTCCGCCGCAACTAAGCGCCATGTTATTGAGCTGGGGTGTCGCCAAAGCAGAAAGAACGGGCGCGGCATGGATCCGGCGGCCAGCATCCTCAAGATTCGGGATCAACCAGTCGGTACGGAGGGGCTTCCTTGGCGGAAGGAAGACTTCACGAAACGAAAGAGGCCGCCAACCGAGGCGGCCTCACGAGACCCGGCCCATCGCCAACGCGCGCATTGTACGATGGACCGTTCCGGGTGGATGGCGCGAGAGTGTCGCGCCACAGACCGGAATCTCAATCCCTTGGTTCGAGAGTCGTTCCCGTCAGGCCGCCTACTGAGGCGGCCTTACTTCATCCGCCCACAAAGCGGGTTATCGTGACCAGAAATACGAAGCCGATCCCGGTCACGGCGAGGAAGGCGAAAAATACCAGATGCGATACATGCCGAGCTAACCCGGGCGTGCCGCCATGGTTCAGGAGGTCGGCGAGCTCTCCGCCCATCTGGTGGTCTAGGCCGAGGTTGGACGGAGAGCCGCGCGCCGGACCCCCGTCGCATGACAATGCTAGGAACGTGCCATGACAGTCGTGTGAAACTATCGGCGCCGCTCAGTGGACGTTGATCTTATCCAAAGGCAGACGAAGCTCCGCCGCGCGCTCCTGGCGATCGCGCCTGCGGAACTCATTTTCCTTCTGTTCGAATTTGATCATTTCCTGCGTGGCGGCTTCCAACAGCCGATTGCGCCTGTCCGCCTGCTGCTGCGTGTTTTCCGTCATCACCCAGACTCCCTAAACTACCAGCGGCACCATCCTCAGACAGGCCGGACACCGTGAAAAGATTCGCTGGGATTGCGGATTTATGACGGCGACGTTCCGCTCGCGGATGCACCAAACGTAACCCCCGGAATAAAACGGGCCACCGTCCTTTTCAAATCAGGCCGCTGAGGCCGGAAACAGACCAGCGCCCAAAATCCGGGTGCTGTCCTAATTAGGACACCCGATCTGGCAGATCATGACACAAATGAAAACGCCGCCCGCTTGAAATGAAGCGCAGGCGGCGGCGTTCCAGCCCCGAGAGGGATCAGCAAAATCCCGGATATTGATCAGTCCGAATGGATGACGAGAAGGTTCAACGGCACAACGCGACCAAGCTCAAATGGATGCTTGGGGGCGCTGCGTCGAACTGGGCACTGAAATCCCCCAGCCAAATAGATACGGGTAGGAGACGAGATCGTTTCACACCCGCAGAGGCGGATAGGGCGCTGCTTTTCCGTGATTCTATGAATGGCGAGCTTGCGCGTTTTGATGCAGGAAGCGCATTGCGGATGTGGCGAAACTGGTAAACGCGGCGCCTTGCCAAAGGGCCTCGAGAGACCCTTTCCAGGGCGTTGGCCCAAAAAACCGTGAGGGTTCGATTCCCTCCATCCCGCACCAAAACCACTGAGTGGAAAATGGATTGAATAGCTGACAATGCACCGCCCCAACACAGAGCGGGTAGGGCACTAGTGGTCCGTGATGCCCATCAGCAATTTGAGAAAGATCGATTAGGGCGGCGCGCTCTTCCGGGTCTGGATCGACAAGGAAATCCTTGCCGAACAAGATCAGGACGACGGCGGGAAGAAAGACATCTTCGAATGAAAGAGGCCGCCCACTGAGGCCCTGTTCATGTAGATGAACAATACGTCTGGTTCATCAATATGAATGGACGTGTTCCGTTTGCTAATGCACGTTAAAATAGCTCCAGAACAAATCAGGCCACTGCACTTTTCAAACTAGGCCGCTGCGCTCGGAAACAGGCCAGCGCCAAAATCCGCGAAAGAACATATTGCGAACTTGGAACAAATAGGGTACATTGTTTTTATCGCCGGCCCGCCCCGCCAATCGTTTGTCCCTCTAGCGAATCCTCGCCATAAGGAGCACGACCCAATGTCCAACACTGCCCTGCGTATCGTCGAAGGATCTTCCATGGACAAGAGTAAAGCTCTGGCCGCCGCGCTCTCCCAGATCGAGCGCCAGTTCGGCAAGGGCTCGGTGATGAAGCTCGGCAAGAACGACCGGTCGATGGATGTCGAGGCGGTGTCCTCGGGTTCCCTCGGGCTCGACATTGCGCTCGGGATCGGCGGTCTGCCGAAGGGGCGCGTCGTGGAAATCTACGGGCCGGAATCCTCGGGCAAGACCACGCTGGCGCTGCACACGGTGGCGGAAGCGCAGAAGAAGGGCGGAATCTGCGCCTTCATCGACGCCGAGCACGCGCTCGACCCGGTCTATGCGCGCAAGCTGGGCGTCAACATCGACGAGCTCCTGATTTCGCAGCCGGACACGGGCGAGCAGGCGCTGGAAATCTGCGACACGCTGGTGCGCTCGGGTGCGGTGGACGTGCTGGTGGTCGATTCGGTCGCGGCTCTGGTGCCGAAGGCCGAACTCGAAGGCGAGATGGGCGATGCGCTGCCGGGTCTCCAGGCCCGTCTGATGAGCCAGGCGCTGCGCAAGCTGACGGCCTCCATCAACAAATCCAACACCATGGTGATCTTCATCAACCAGATCCGCATGAAGATCGGTGTGATGTACGGCTCGCCGGAAACCACGACCGGCGGCAACGCGCTGAAATTCTATGCCTCCGTCCGTCTCGACATCCGCCGCATCGGCGCGATCAAGGAGCGCGACGAAGTGGTCGGCAACACCACGCGCGTCAAGGTGGTGAAGAACAAGCTGGCGCCGCCCTTCAAGCAGGTCGAATTCGACATCATGTACGGCGAGGGCGTCTCCAAGATGGGCGAGATCCTCGATCTCGGCGTCAAGGCCGGCATCGTCGAAAAGTCCGGCGCCTGGTTCTCCTATGACAGCCAGCGCCTCGGCCAGGGCCGCGAGAACTCGAAAGCGTTTTTGAAAGCCAACCCCGACATCACCGCCAAGATCGAGACCTCGATCCGCCAGAACTCCGGCCTGATCGCCGAGCAGATTCTCGCCGGTGCACCGGAGCGTGACGCCGACGGCGAGGAGCCGGCGGACGAGTAAGGCCTAACGCGAAGAACTTTCGCGAGGAGCGGGCGCTGAGGACGTTGAGTTGCCGACGTCGTCAGTGCCCGTTTCGTTTTGTGGGGCGCGTCGGCAATGAAGCGTGTGATCCTGACCAGTTCGTCCGGCGTTGGTCTTGCCCATGCGGATCGCGCCGACATGGTCGTCCCGTTCATCTTTCGCTTCGTTTCGGGGCCACTGCCTACCTCGCATCACCTCGAGCAATACCTGACGGGAGGCTATGTCAGAGGCGATCCGGAGGTGCGTTGGTCCGATCTTGTTGGCCGGTTGCCTCAGACCGGTCTCGCGCACAAGGAGACAGGCCTGATTTGGTTTTGCGAGACCTATGGCGTCGATCTCATCGAGCTGTGGTTCGACCCTGAGCCCAATAGTCAGTTGCAACTGATCTGGATCCTCGATTATTTGCGGTCCCATCCATCGATCACCGATCGTCTGAGATTGCGACGTGTCAATTTCGATCTGCGCGGAGCGGACGGCACAGAGCTTCGCGATCGTATGGTGCGGGAATTGGAGGTCGCGGACTGCGACTTCGAGATCGCCAACATGGCCTGGGAAGCCTACCGGGCGCCAACGCCGGAGCTCTGTTTCGGATTGCTCGGCAGGGATTTCCCCAGGCTGCCCTTCCTGAAGCCTGCGATGGAACAATTGCTGGCAGAACTGCCATCACCAATCACCGGACTAGGTACGACGGAAGCGCGGCTTCTCGACCTGATTGCGCGGGGGCACAACCGTACCAAGGAGCTGTTTCAACCGGACGGTCCGCTGCAAACGCGCGTGTTCGATCAATGGGAATTGGGCCCGCTGCTCGAAGGGCTTGGGTCCGGCCCAATGCCGGTGATCACGGGTCTCGATCCGAAACTCGCGACGCTGGCCCCGCACGATGCGCGAGGCCGCAACGCGGCCTTTCGCCGAAGCCGGCTATCGCTCACCGAATTTGGGGAAGCGGTCCTTGAAGGCCGGGAGGATTTCCGCCGTCAAAACCCGATCAGACGCTGGTGGGGCGGTACGCTTCTCACCAACGAACGGCTTTGGCGGTGGGACCGAAAGAACCGTTCGCTCCTTGCACCCTAGATACGCGTTCGGGGCCGTAGGGTGGGCAAAGGCGCGCAAGCGCCGTGCCCACCATATTCCAACGCGCACAAAGGTGGTGGGCACGCTTCCGCCTTCGCTCTTCGAGCTACGGCGGACAAGTCGCTTTGCCCAGCCTACGAAGCTACGATCCCTTACTCCGCGGCCTCCGCGTAATCGCTCACCGGCGGGCACGAGCACACCAGGTTGCGGTCGCCGTAGACGTTGTCGACGCGGCCGACCGGGCACCAATATTTGTCGGTGCGCGAGGTGCCCGCGGGGAAGCAGCCCTCGGCGCGGGTGTAGGCGCGCTTCCAGTCGTCATCCGCGATGTCGTGCACGGTGTGCGGGGCGTGGCGCAAAGGCGAAGCCTCGATCTTGAAGCGGCCGGCCTCGACCTCGGCGATCTCCTTCCGGATCGCGATCATGGCGTCGCAGAACCGATCCAGCTCCGCCTTCGATTCCGATTCGGTCGGCTCGATCATCAGCGTGCCCGGCACCGGAAAGCTCATGGTGGGGGCATGGAAGCCGTAATCGATCAGGCGCTTGGCGATGTCGTCCACGGTGACGCCTGAGGTCGTCTTCAGCGGGCGGGGATCGACGATGCACTCATGTGCGACGCGGCCCTTCGCGTTCTTGTAGAGCACCGGGAAGTGCGCATCGAGGCGCGCGGCAATGTAGTTGGCGTTGAGGATCGCGATTTCGGTTGCGCGCTTCAAGCCGTCGCCGCCCATCATCAGAATGTAGATGTAGGAGATGGTGAGGATCGACGCCGAGCCGAACGGCGCGGCCGAGACCGGGCCGACCGGAGCTTCGGCTTGCGTCGCCGGGTGACCGGGCAGGAACGGCGCGAGATGCGCCTTCACGCCGATCGGGCCCATGCCGGGGCCGCCGCCGCCATGCGGGATGCAGAAGGTCTTGTGCAGGTTGAGATGGCTGACGTCGGCGCCGTAATCGCCGGGCCGGGATAGGCCGACCTGCGCATTGAGGTTGGCGCCGTCCAGATAGACCTGGCCGCCATGGCCGTGGACGATGTCGCAGATCTCGCGGATGTGCTCCTCGAACACGCCATGCGTCGAGGGATAGGTGATCATCACCGCGGCGAGATCTTTCGAGTGCTTCTCGGCCTTGGCGCGGAGATCGTTGACGTCGACGTCGCCGTTCTTCTCGCAGGCGACCACCACCACGTCCATGCCGACCATCGCGGCCGAAGCCGGATTGGTGCCGTGGGCGGAGGAGGGGATCAGGCAGATTTTTCGGTGCGCCTCGCCGCGCGCGGCATGATAGCCGCGGATCGCGAGCAGTCCGGCGTATTCGCCCTGCGCGCCCGAATTCGGCTGCAGCGAGATCGCGTCATAGCCGGTGATATCGCACAACCACTTTTCCAGCCGCGCGAACAGCGCGTGGTAACCCTTGGCCTGCTCACGCGGCGCGAACGGATGCAAGGACCCGAACTCCGGCCAGGTCAGCGGCATCAT
This sequence comes from Bradyrhizobium sp. LA2.1, assembly GCF_040547725.1. NCBI lineage: Bacteria > Pseudomonadati > Pseudomonadota > Alphaproteobacteria > Hyphomicrobiales > Nitrobacteraceae > Bradyrhizobium > Bradyrhizobium sp. LA2.1. The sequence continues at coordinate 332,282 of NZ_JBEPQI010000004.1, read as the reverse complement.
CTCGGTGGTCGCGTTCAGCTTCATCGTGCAGGAGCCGAGCGGGATCATGGCGCGGTCGAGCGCGAGGTCGCGATCGCTGAGCTTGCGCATGTAGCGCAGCATCTCGGTTTCCGAGCGATGCGCGTGGAACACGGGATGGGTGAGGAAGGCGGTGGTGCGCTTGAGCGACTCCGGCAGCGCCTCGCGCGTGGTGGCGTCGATCTCGGCGTAAACAAGCGTGCCGCCGAACGCGCGCCAGACCGCCTCGACGGTCGCCGGGGTCGTGGTCTCATCGAGCGCGACGCGGAGCGCGGTGTCGCCAACGCCGAGGTTGATCTTCTCGGCGGTAGCGCGCGCGACGATCTCGGCGCGCTTGGCACCGGCGTCCACGCTGAGCGTGTCGAAGAAGCTATCCGACTGCGGCGCAAAGCCGAGCTTGCGCAAGCCCGCTGCGAGCACGGCGGCGCGGCGATGCACGTTGCGCGCGATCTGCGCAAGCCCCTCGGGGCCGTGATAGACCGCGTACATCGAGGCGATTACGGCGAGCAGCACCTGCGCGGTGCAGATGTTGGAGGTCGCCTTCTCGCGGCGGATGTGCTGCTCGCGGGTCTGCAGCGCGAGGCGATAGGCCGGCATCCCGCGCGAGTCCACGGAGAGGCCGACGATGCGGCCGGGCAGCGAGCGCTTCAGCGCATCGCGCACCGCCATATAGGCCGCGTGCGGGCCGCCATAACCCATCGGCACGCCAAAACGTTGCGCCGAGCCGATCGCGATGTCGGCGCCAAGCTCGCCGGGCGAGGCGAGCAGCGTCAGGGCCAAGAGATCGGCGGCAACGATCGCGAGCGCGCCCTTGGCCTTCAACGTCGCGATCGCGGGCCTGAGGTCATGCACGGCGCCCGAGGAGCCCGGATATTGCAGCAGCGCACCGAGCACGTCTGATTTGTCGAGATCGGCGAGGGGATCGCCGACGATCAGGGTCCAGCCCAGCGGCTCGGCGCGGGTGCGCATCACAGCCAGCGTCTGCGGATGGACGTCCTTGTCGACGAAGAAGGCCTTGGCTTCGACCCGTGAGTGCCGCTCCGCGAGCGCCATCGCTTCCGCCGCGGCGGTCGCTTCATCCAGCAGCGAGGCGTTGGCGACGTCGAGACCGGTGAGATCGCAGATCATGGTCTGGAAGTTGAGCAGCGCCTCCAGCCGGCCCTGGCTGATCTCGGGCTGATAGGGCGTGTAGGCCGTGTACCAGGCCGGGTTCTCCAAAATGTTGCGCTGGATCACCGCGGGCAAAATCGTGCCGGAATAGCCCTGGCCGATCAGCGAGGTGAAGACCTGGTTCTCTCGCGCGAGCTCGGCCATATGCGCGATCGCCTCGGTCTCGCTCAAGGGCTTGCCGAGATCGAGCGGAGCGGTCTGCCGGATCGAGGCCGGCAGCGTCTCCGCCATCAGGGCGTCCACGCTCTTGGCGCCGACGGCCTCCAGCATTGCGGTGACGTCGCGCGCCGACGGGCCGATGTGGCGGCGAACGAAGGTGGCGGCGGTGTCGCCATTGGATTTGCGGTGCGCGGTCATCATGGGTCCTCGCTTTAGATTTCGCTGTCGCCGTCATGCCCCGTGAAGGCGGGGCATCCAGTAAACGCAGGCGTCACGGCTTGAGCCGAGAAGCCGCGGCGTACTGGATCACCCGCCCGAGTGCGCAGTGCGCACAAGGCGGGTGATGACACCGAATATGAGGTCAGAGTTCGCTTCATCTCACGCCGTGTGGGCCTTGTAGGCGGCTTCATCCATGAGGCCGCCGAGCTCGCTCTTGTCGGCAATTTTGATCTTGAAGAACCACGCCTTGCCTTGCGCGTCCGAGTTCACCAGCGCCGGCTCGGCGGCGAGCGCGTCGTTGGTCTCGAGCACCTCGCCGGTGACAGGCGCGTAGACGTCGGAGGCGGCCTTCACCGATTCCACGACGGCGGCGGCTTCCGCCTTCTTCAGGGCACGGCCGGCTTTGGGCAGCTCGACGAACACGACGTCGCCGAGCTGCGACTGCGCGTAGTCGGTGATGCCGACGGTGGCGACGTCGCCGTCGATGGCCAGCCATTCGTGGTCGGAGGTGTACAGCGTCGTGGTCATTGTCTTGTCCTCAGCGTTTGTAGGTGTTTTTCACGAAAGGCATGGCGGCGACCGTGAGCGGCAGCCGCTGGCCGCGCACCTCGGCGAAGAGTTTTGTATCGAGCGCGCTCGATGCCGTAGGCACGTAGCCCATCGCGACCGGCGCATTCAGGCTCGGGCCGAAGCCGCCCGAGGTGACCTTTCCGATCGGCTCGCCGCCGGCGTCATCCGCAAACAGCAGCGCGCCCTCGCGCACCGGCGCGCGGCCTTCCGTGCGCAGGCCGACCCGGCGGCGGCTCGCGCCGTTATCGAAATGAGCGAGGATCGCATCGGCGCCGGGAAAGCCGCCGGTGCGCGCGCCGCCGCTGCGGCGGCTCTTCTGCACCGACCATTCCAGCGCGGCCTCGACCGGCGTGGTGGCGGTGTCGATGTCGTGGCCGTAGAGGCAGAGCCCGGCTTCCAGCCGCAGGCTGTCGCGGGCCCCTAAGCCGATCGGCATCACATCGGGATTGTCCAGCAGCGTTTTGGCGAGGCGCTCGGCATCGGCCGCGGGGACCGAAATCTCGAACCCGTCCTCGCCGGTGTAGCCGGAGCGCGAGACGAAGCAGTCGAGGCCGGCGACCTTGTGCGGACCGGCGTCCATGAACTTCATGGAGGGCGCCTCTGCACACAATTTCGCCAGCACCGCTTCCGCTTTCGGGCCCTGCAGCGCGATCAGGGCGCGGTCTTGAAGCGAATCGATGATGCAGTCGCCCGAGAGATGCGCGCGCAGATGCGCCTCGTCCGCTTCCTTGCAGGCGGCGTTGACGACCAGGAACAGGTGATCGCCGAAATTGGCGACCATCAGATCGTCGAGAATGCCGCCGTCCGGATTGGTGAACTGGGCATAGCGCTGCCGTCCCGGGGCGATCGCCACGATGTCCTGCGGCACCAGCCGCTCCAGCGCGCGGGCGGCGTCCTCGACCTTGCCCGACTTCGGCCGAAGCGCGAGCTGGCCCATGTGGGAGACGTCGAACAGGCCGGCCTGGCTACGGGTATGGAGGTGCTCTTTCAGGACGCCCGCGGGGTACTGTACGGGCATGTCATAGCCCGCGAACGGCACCATCTTGCCGCCGAGGGAGACATGAAGCCCGTGAAGGGGCGTACGTTTGAGGGAATCTTGGTCGTCGCGCGCAAGCATTACGGGGCCCTCGGCGGTTCCCCGGGGACGATTCCCCGGTAGCAACCAGTCGAAGCCCCATCTGTCGCTGTGCCTGAGAGTATTATCCCGTCGGCGGACGCTGTCCGGGCTATACCCGTCGGCGCCTCTTTCCAGATGTCGTCAAAGCCACGCGGTCCTTTTGCCTGAGAGTTTCCGGGGCGGTTGCTCCTTCGGCGCCGGCACCAAAGCCGGTCTCTCCCGACGTGGCCGTACGATACAGATGGGTACAGACCACAGCCCGGCCAAGCCTGTCAACGCGCACTTGGCGGCTTTCAACGGGATTGCAAACGGGATTGCGCGCCTGCGGCAACTCACTGATCTCCTTGCACAGTTTCTGGACAGCGCAGCTGGCCTTGTCTAAAAGCGCTTTGACCCGCAGATATCAGCCCAAATGCCCGGTTTGGATGGCGTATCGCGGGTCCAAGCACACCCGATTGGATGAACATGAGCGGCGTCAACGAGATCAGGTCGACCTTTCTGAACTTCTTCGCCGAGAACGGCCACGAGATCGTGTCCTCCTCGCCATTGGTGCCGCGCAACGATCCGACGTTGATGTTCACCAATGCCGGCATGGTGCAGTTCAAGAACGTCTTCACCGGCGTCGAGAAGCGGCCCTATCAGCGCGCCACCACGTCGCAGAAATGCGTGCGCGCCGGCGGCAAGCACAACGACCTCGACAATGTCGGCTACACCGCGCGCCATCTCACCTTCTTCGAGATGCTCGGCAATTTCTCGTTCGGCGACTATTTCAAGGAGCGCGCGATCGAGCTGGCCTGGACCCTGATCACGCGGGAGTTCGGGCTCAAGAAAGACAAGCTGCTCGTCACCGTCTACCACACCGACGACGAGGCGGCGGGGCTGTGGAAGAAGATCGCGGGTTTCTCCGACGACCGCATCATCCGCATCCCGACCTCGGACAATTTCTGGGCGATGGGCGACACCGGGCCGTGCGGCCCGTGCTCGGAGATCTTCATCGACCGCGGCGACCACATCTGGGGCGGACCTCCGGGCTCGCCGGAAGAGGACGGCGATCGCTTCCTCGAATTCTGGAATCTCGTGTTCATGCAATACGAGCAGGTGACGAAGGAGGAGCGCGTGGATCTGCCGCGTCCCTCGATCGACACCGGCATGGGGCTGGAGCGCATGGCCTGCATCATGCAGGGCGTCGACAGCGTGTTCGAGACCGACCTGTTCCGCCATCTGATCGACGCGACCGCGTCCGCGCTCGGCAGCGGGCCGAACGAGCAGACCGTCGCCTCGTTCCGCGTCATCGCCGACCATCTGCGCTCCTCGGCCTTCCTCGTCGCCGACGGCGTGCTGCCCTCGAACGAGGGCCGCGGCTATGTGCTGCGCCGGATCATGCGCCGCGCGATGCGCCATGCGCAGCTGCTGGGTGCGAAAGAGCCGCTGATGCACCGCCTGGTCTGGGCGCTGGTCCGCGAGATGGGCCAGGCCTATCCCGACCTGATGCGCGCGGAAAACCTGATCGAGGAAACGCTGCGGCTGGAAGAGACCCGCTTCCGCAAGACGCTGGTGCGCGGCCTTGCCATCCTCGACGAGAAGAGCGCGTCCCTGAAGAAAGGCGACATGTTCGACGGCGACGTCGCCTTCACGCTGTACGACACCTACGGCTTCCCGCTGGATCTGACGCAGGACGCGCTGAAGTCGCGCGGCATCGGCGTGGATCAAGCTTCGTTCACCGACGCGATGGAGCGCCAGAAGGCCAAGGCGCGCGAGTCCTGGAAGGGTTCGGGCGAGGCGGCTTCCGAAGCGATCTGGTTTCCGCTGCGCGAGAAGCTCGGGGCCACCGAATTCCTGGGCTATGAGACCGAGAGCGCCGAAGGCGTGGTCTCCGCGCTGGTGAAGGACGGACAGGAAACCGCGAGCCTCAAGGCCGGCGAGACCGGCGCGATCGTGCTCAACCAGACGCCGTTCTACGCGGAGTCCGGCGGCCAGGTCGGCGACACCGGCGTGCTCAGCGGCGAAGGCGGCATCAAGTTCCGCGTCACCGACACGCAGAAGAAGCTCGGCGATCTCTTCGTCCACGTCGGCACCGTGGAGAGCGGCGAGCTGAAGCTCGGCACCGCGCTGCAACTCGAGGTCGATCACGGCAGGCGCTCCTCGATCCGCGCGCACCATTCGGCGACGCATCTCATCCACGAGGCGCTGCGCCAGGTGCTCGGCGACCACATCGCCCAGCGCGGCTCGATGGTCGCGCCCGACCGCCTGCGCTTCGACTTCGTGCACCCGAAGCCGATCACGGCGGAAGAGCTTGCCCGCGTCGAGGACATCGCCAACGACGTGGTGCTGGAGAACGACGAGGTCACCACCCGCGTCATGGGCGTGGACGAGGCCCGCGAGGCCGGCGCGCGCGCGCTGTTCGGCGAAAAGTATGGCGACGAGGTCCGCGTCGTCTCGATGGGCCGGACCGCGCGGGAGCGCGGCACCAACGCGCTCGGCTGGTCCGTCGAGCTCTGCGGCGGCACCCATGTGAAGCGCACCGGCGACATCGGCCTGATCACGCTGACCGGCGAGAGCGCGGTCGCCTCCGGCGTGCGCCGCATCGAGGCGCTGACCGGCAACTACGCGCGCAGGCACGCCAACGAGACCATGGCGCTGGCGAAGACCGCGGCCAACGAGCTGCGCACCTCGATCGACGACGTCCCGGCGCGCATCACAGCCCTGATGGAGGAGCGCAAGAAGCTCGAGCGCGAGCTCTCTGACGCCCGCAAGAAGCTCGCGATGGGAGGCGGTACATCCGTCGGGAACGGCGCAGCCGCAGGCGTGCGTGAGGTCGGCGACGTCAAGCTGATGGCGCGCGCGGTCGAGGGCATCGAGATGAAGGATCTCAAGAGCCTTGCGGACGACGGCAAGAAGCAGATCGGCTCCGGCGTGGTCGCCATCGTCGGCGTCACCGAGGACGGCAAGGCCGGGATCGTGGTCGGCGTCACCGCCGATCTCACCGCGCGCTTCAATGCCGTGAACCTGGTGCGCGTCGCCTCCGAGGCGCTCGGCGGCAAGGGCGGCGGCGGCCGGCCCGACATGGCGCAGGCTGGCGGTCCCGATGGCGCCAAGGCGCCCGAGGCGCTCGCGGCGATCGAAAAAGCGATGGCAGGCGCGTAAACGGCCATGCGCCTCGTTCCGCGAGGACGTGGCTCGGCCGATCCCAACCTAAGGGATCGCCTGTACGAATTGCTGGAGCACGATCCGCTCGCCTACTCGATCGGGTCGCGCTTCATCCAGGTGATCATCAGCGTCATCGTGCTCGACGTGGTCGCGATGATCCTCGCCTCGGTGCCGGAGCTCGACGCGCGGTTCGACACGCTGTTCAGCGCGGTCGCCGTCCTCGCCGTCATCGTGTTCGCGCTCGAATATCTGGCGCGGCTGTGGACCGTGGCGGGGCACACCCAGCGCAACGGCTCCGCGCTGTCCGACCGGCTCTCTTATGCCTTCTCCGCGCTCGGCATCATCGACCTCATGGCGTTCCTGCCGGCCGCGATCGTGCTGGCCACCGGCCGGCACGCGACGCTGGCTGGGCTCGGCGTGCTGCCGTTCTTCAAGCTGATCCGTTATTCGCCGGCGATGCGCTCGCTGCTCGCGGCCATCCATGCCGAGCGGCGTGCGCTGATCGGCTGCATCGTCATCCTGATCGGTGTGGTACTGACCTTCGCCTCGCTGCTCTACGCCATCGAGCGTGATGTGCAGCCCAGCAAGCTCGGCACCATTCCGGACGCGATGTGGTGGGCAATCGTGACGCTCGGCACCGTCGGCTATGGCGACGTCGTGCCGGTGACGCCGCTCGGAAAATTCATCTCGGTGTTCGCGATCATCTCAGGCTTCGCCATGATCGCGCTGCCGGTCGCGATCATCTCGACCGCCTTCGCCGAGGAGGTGAGGCGGCGCGATTTCGTGGTGACTTGGGGCATGCTGGCGCGGGTGCCACTGTTCTCGCATCTTTCGGCCGCGGAGATCGCCGACATCATGCGGCTGCTCCGCGCCCGCACCATCGAGCAGGGCGAGATATTGGTGCGCCGTGGCGATACCGCCTCGTCGATGTATTTCATCACTGCCGGCGAGGTCGAGATCACGCTGCCGAGCCAGCAGGTGCGCCTCACCGACGGCACCTTCTTCGGCGAGATCGCGCTGCTACATAAGACCAAGCGCAGCGGCACGGTTACGGCGACGCGCAAGACGCGGCTGCTCGTGCTCGACGCCCAGGATTTTCACGCGCTGATCGAGCGCATGCCGACGCTCGCCGCCCACGTCCACCAGACCGCGAAGGCACGGCTCGAGGAGACCGGCGATCTTGCGGCGGCAGAATTGGCGCAGGCGGAGCGCGACGACACCGCCCCCTAAGCGGTCAGCCCTTCTTCAGGAAAATGTAGTCGGCCGAGTAGGGCGCGCTTTTGAAATCGCCGGCCTTGTCGCAAGAACCCTCGAGCTTGCCGCCGTGGGTGTTGATGCGCTGGACGGTGGTGACCGGCGTCAGGATGCCGCTGCCGCGGCGGGAGGCGACTTCCAGCTTGAGCCAGGGGATATCGGCGGCGGTTGCGCCCGGCGCGTTGCCAATGGCCTTGCCGACCACGGCGCTGCTGTCGGCCAGCTCCCAGTTCGGACCGGCGTAGTGACGGCCGACGGTCTTGCCCTCGGACAGCAACGTCGCGACCGGTTCGCGGAAGGCCCAGGCGAGCTTGCCGTCGGCGGCGGCCTTGCACTCATAGACTTGCGCGCCCTCGGCGTGGACGCTGAGCACGGCGGTCTCGCCGAGGGCCAGGATCGCTGCTGGCAGAGTGTAAAGCTTGAGTTGTCCGCGTGGCGCCTCGGTCGATTCGGGCTCCGCAGCTCCGGCCGGTCCGATCAGGGCCGCTAGCAGCAGGGTGGAGGCAGCAAGCTTGATGAACATGATGGTCTCCGCAAAAGCTCTCAAAAAGAAACGGGCCGCGCTTTGGCGCGGCCCGTGATGATGTCTGGCCCAGTCGGGCGAAATTGCGGACGATGGCTTACGCCAACGCTTTCGTGAGATTCTCCGCGACCTTGTCCAGGAAGCCGGTGGTCGAGAGCCAGCGCTGGTCGGCACCGACCAGCAGTGCGAGGTCCTTGGTCATGTAGCCTTCCTCGACGGTGTCGACGCAGACCTTCTCCAGGGTGCTCGCGAACTTGGCGAGCTCGGCATTGTTGTCGAGCTTGGCGCGATGCGACAGGCCGCGGGTCCAGGCGAAGATCGACGCGATCGAGTTGGTCGAGGTCTCCTTGCCCTTCTGGTGCTCGCGGTAGTGGCGGGTCACCGTGCCGTGGGCGGCTTCGGCTTCCACGGTCTTGCCGTCGGGGGTGAGCAGCACCGAGGTCATCAGGCCGAGCGAGCCGTAGCCCTGCGCGACCGTGTCGGACTGCACGTCGCCGTCGTAGTTCTTACAGGCCCAGACATAGCCGCCGGACCATTTCAGCGCCGAGGCCACCATGTCGTCGATCAGGCGGTGCTCGTAGGTCAGGCCCTTGGCCTCGAATTCCTTTTTGAACTCGCGGTCGTAGATGTCCTGGAAGATGTCCTTGAAGCGGCCGTCATAGACCTTGAGGATGGTGTTCTTGGTCGAGAGGTAGACCGGGTAGTTGCGCAGCAGCCCGTAGTTCAACGAGGCGCGGGCGAAGTCGATGATGGAATCGTCGAGATTGTACATCTGCATCGCGACGCCGGCGCCCGGGGTCTTGAACACTTCCTTCTCGATGACGGTGCCGTCCTCGCCGACGAACTTCATCGTCAGCGTGCCCTTGCCGGGGAACTTGATGTCGGTGGCGCGGTACTGGTCGCCATAGGCGTGGCGGCCGATGATGATCGGCTTGGTCCAGCCGGGAACGAGGCGCGGCACGTTCTTGCAGATGATCGGCTCGCGGAAGATCACGCCGCCGAGAATGTTGCGGATGGTGCCGTTCGGCGACTTCCACATCTGCTTGAGGTTGAACTCCTTCACCCGGGCCTCGTCCGGGGTGATGGTGGCGCACTTGACGCCGACGCCGACCTTCTTGATGGCCTCGGCGGCGTCGATGGTCACCTGATCGTTGGTTTCGTCGCGGTACTCCATGCCCAGGTCGAAATAGAGCAGCTCGACATCGAGGTACGGGTTGATCAGCTTGTCCTTGATGTACTGCCAGATGATCCGGGTCATCTCGTCGCCATCCAGTTCGACGACGGGGTTGGACACCTTGATTTTTGCCATGATCGGGGAAGCCTCTTGGGAACGGCGCTTTGGCGCGCCACGGGAATATCCGCCGCCTCTTAGCACCGGACTGCAGCGGGCGAAAGCCAAGGGATTATGCACTTTTAGCTCATCCAGCTTGCCCAGATGGGGGGCGGGGCGGGCCCTGCCGCGGGGGCGGGCCTCAGGCTTCAGAAGAGATTCAAAAGTCGAATCCAACCCGTTATTTCCCTTGAGAATTTCGTCAGGACAGGCAAACGACAGGCGAACGGGCAGCCGGCCCCAACGGATCGGGGCAGGCCGGCTTTGAATCAATTCCTGAAGAGCGCCTTGCCAAGGCCTTGAGAACCAGTGTGAAAGCGAAGCGAGATGTCGGGGACTGACAAGACCAAGGCGGGCCTTTCCCTCGACGGTCCCATCGTGATCCTGGTCGAGCCGCAGCTTGGCGAAAACATCGGCATGGCCGCGCGCGCCATGGGCAATTTTGCGCTCAGCCGATTGCGCATCGTCAATCCCCGCGACGGCTGGCCCAACATCGCCGCCCAGCGCGCCGCGGCCGGCGCCGACTATATTCTGGAAAAGGTCGAATTGTTCGACACGGTCGGCGAGGCGGTCGCAGATCTCGACCTGCTGTTCGCCACCACCGCGCGTCCCCATGACCAGGCCAAGCCGGTGGTCGGGCCGGAGGCAGCCGCGGCCGAGATCTCGGGTCACGTCGCGACCGGGGGCAAGGCCGGCATCCTGTTCGGCCGCGAGCGCTGGGGGCTGACCAACGAGGAGGTCGGGCTCTCGAATCGCATCATCACCTTCCCGGTCAATCCGGGCTTTGCCTCGCTCAACCTCGCCCAGGCCGTGCTGCTGGTCGGCTATGAATGGTTCAAGCGGGCAACGTCAGGCGAGCTGCCGCACAGCATGCCCGAGCGCTCCGAGCGCGCCTCGCAGCACCAGATGCAGGCCTTCTTCGACAACCTCATCCGCGAGCTCGACCGGGTCGAATTCCTCCGCCCGGCCGAGAAGCGCGACACCATGCTGGTCAACCTGCGCAACATCTTCAGCCGGATGGAGCCGACCAAGCAGGACATGCACACCCTGCACGGGGTGGTGATGGCGATCGCGGAAGGGCGCAAGGGCCCGGCCAAGGGCGGCGTGCTCGACGGCGAGCAGGCCACGCGCCTGCGCGCGCTGCTGGCCGAGCACGGCCAGGGCGGCGGCGTGCCCGACAGCGGCTCGACGGTGCGCGGGCTCGCCCGCCTGCTCCGCCGCAACCCGACCGACGCCGAGCGCCTGCTCTGGCAGGCCCTGACCCGCGACCGCCGCTTCGCAGGAGGGTTCAAGCGCCAGACCCCGGTCGGCCGGCACATTCCCGATTTCGTCTCGTTCCCGCACCGGATCGCGATCGAGCTGGTCAACCCGGGCGAGGGCGAGACCATCGCGGCTGATCGTGCTGGCCGGCGGACGTGGCTGGAGGCGCGCGACTATCGCGTGCTGGAGATCCGGGCAGCGGACGTGGAGCGCGATCTCGAGGCGGAGCTGGTGCGGTTGCAGGGGATGATCGAGCAAAGCGCATAGGTCTCGTAGGGTGGGCAAAGCGACTTGTCCGCCGTAGCTCGAAGAGCGGAGGCGGAAGCGTGCTCAACATGTCGCTCGACAAAGCCGAGACAGAAGTCGTGGGCACGGCGCTACGTGCCTTTGCCCACCCTACGGGATCGCGCTTGTGGGGTGGGTCAGTCGTACTGCGTCAGGCGGCGCTTGCGACAGGGCCCTTCGCGCCGCTCTGCTGCAGCCGACGTAACGCGGCGAGGTTGGTCTCGACCGAGGCCAGGCAGCAACGCGATTTGCCGCCTGACTTCGCCTCGTAAAGTGCTGCATCGGCGACCGCGAGCAATTCCTCGACTTCGGCGCCATGATCCGGCGACATCGCAATGCCGACGCTGGCGCCGACGCCGGCGCGCACCTCGCCGCCGAGCTCATAGGAGACGGCAACCTCGCTGATGAGGCGGTATCCCGCCTCCTGGGCCATTTCGGCCGTGACGCCGTCGACGAGCACGACGAACTCGTCGCCGCCCATCCGGGCGACCACGGCGCCGTCCGGCAGCGCCCGGCGCACGCGCCCGGCCACCGCTTTCAGCACCTCGTCGCCCGCCGCGTGTCCGAACGTGTCGTTGACCGGTTTGAAGTCGTCGAGATCGAAGAACATCACAGCGAACCGTCGTTCGGCGTGGGCGCCAAGTCTGGCGCTGAGTGCCTCGACGAAGCCCGCGCGATTGAGCAGCCCCGTGAGTGCATCATGATGCGCGCGATGGCTGTTCTCGCGTTCGGCGCGCATGGTGGTGATCAGCATCCGATTGAGGCGGAAGGCGGCGGCCGTCATCGCGGCCAGATACATCGGCACCTGGAGGTAGACGATGTAGAACAGCGGCTCGCCCGCGAACGCGGCGCCGGGGATGATGGGACCGAGGCTCAGCAGGATCATGGTCCCGGCCAGCCGCGGCGCGCCGAAATTGCGGAAGCAGATGCCGCCGACCATCGCCGCCGCCGAGAGCGAGGCCAGCATGGCGACGACCCAGTCCCCGCTGGCCAGGCTGGCAACGACGCCAAATCCAACGCTGGCGCTCCAGGCGACCGCGAGCAGGAGATGAAGGTCGGTTGGCGTCGGGCGGTGGGCACGCGCCCTGCGATGCGCGCTGACGAGCACGGCGAGGCGGGCCAGGCAGATCGCGATCTCCATGACCAGCCAGACAATGAATGGTGCAGTCTGCTTGCGGCCAGCGATCACGGCGGCGACGGCAATGGTGTTGACGGCGCCGGCAGCAAAAACCGGCAGCGATCCATAGAGCTGGACAATGAGCGCGGCGCGGATGTCGTCGGGAACACCTAGCCCCGGCTCGGCGAGCCAGCGTGTCAGGCGCCAGCGTGGCGCACTGTAGAGTCCCTCGTCCGATTGCATTGCAGAGCGTCCCCGTATTCCGGGCGCCAACAACGATGACCGCTCCTAACAAGCCTTTTAAGACAGCCATCGATTGCCGGGCGTGCTTGACGCAAGGTAAACTGTCGCAAGCGCGGCCGCGGGCGTGCAGGAGAATGCGGATTGGTGCAGGCCGAAGGTGCGGCGACGGATGTGTTGCGTGATTAGAGGTAGGGAGGGCAAAGCGACTTGTCCGCCGTAGCTCGAACAGCGGAGGCGGAAGCGTGCCCACCATGTCGCTCAACGGAGCTGAGATTGGAGTGATGAGCACGGCGCTTCGCGCCTTTTGCCCACCCCACGAGATCGAGTTTGTACGGACATCAAAGTGGTGCTCCGCTAATCCACCCTACGAAGTACGCCCGAGCTGCACGTTGCGGTCGACTGCGATCCATGTCGTCCTCGCCACGGCCAGCAATCTCCCGGATTCATTATGGAGCGCGGCCTCGGCCGTGCGCTTGCGGCCGTCGCGGCCGGTTGGCCAGGCGGTGATGATGCAGCCTTCGCCGGGGCGGGGCCGAGTCTCGATGCGGGCTGACATCCGTCCGAGCAGGAGCGGGGTCTTCTCGAAGCTGCCGTTCTGCTGATCAAAATTGCAGGCAAAGCCGGTGGGGCAATCGAGCGCGGACCAGAGGAATTCGGGTGCGATGAGGTCATCCTCGGTGGCCAGGTTCTGATCCGGCATCCAGGTCGCCGCGAGAACGGGAAGCTGTCCATGACGGCTGAGCGGGCCGGCGAAGATGCGCAGGCCGTCGCCTTTCGCTCTTGAGGGACCGCAGACGAAACAGTTCGGCAGCGGATGCTCGTGCGGCTTGAACAGCGCCAGCAATTCGGCTGCGCGTGCTTCCTGCAAACGGGCTGTCTCCACGCGCGCAAGCTCGACGCTCGTCGCGCGCCCGGTCGCGACGACCTTGGCGCCGTCGCGAAGCTCCCATGTGCCGTCGTCGGTCGCGATCGCATCGAGCGGTGTGTCCAGGGGAGGCGGTGCGCGCAGCGTCACCTCCGTGCCGCCGGAAATGTGGCGGGCCAGCCGGCCGCAGACATAGCCGCCGTTCCCGGAGTTCGGAGGACCGCAAAAGCGTTTGTCGATGTTGATCTCGGTCATCGGTTCTGTCCTCTCTTCCTCGTCGGGCGCAGTCTACCTGATCTTGAGGACAATGCGTCCCTGAACTGTCCGGTTGGCTATGGCGCGCATGGCGTCGCCGGCCTCCTCCAAAGGGAGGACGCGATCGATGTGCGGGCGGATTTTTCCGTCGGCCAGCAATTGCATCAGTGTGTCATTCATGCGCGCGGCCTCCGCGGAGAATTTCTCCGCCCAGGCGCCGACAAAGACGCCGATGATGGCGTAATTTTTCAGGAGAGGCAGGTTCATCGGGATCTGTGGAATCTCGCCGCTGGTGAAGCCGATCGGCATCAGCCGTCCGCCCCACTTCATCGATCGGGCTATCTGCTCGAAAATCGCGCCGCCGACGTTGTCGAGGCCGACATCGATGCCTTCTCCCGATGTGATCGACTTGATCCGGTCGCGCAGATCTTCGCTGCGATAGTTGACGACTTCGCTCGCCCCGCAACGCCGCACCAGGGCGGCCTTGTTGTCGGAGCCGACGCCGGCGACGACGCGCAGGCCGAGATGACGGCCGAGGTCGACGGCGGCAAGGCCAACCCCGCCGGCTGCGCCGGTGACGAACAGCGTTTCCCCGCGTTGCGCCCGTGCCCGCTCGACCAGCGCATAATAGGCCGTGCCATAATTGTGCAGCACCGTCGCCCCGGCTTCGAACGCGACGCCATCCGGCAGCCGCACGCTCTTCGATTCCTTCGCGATCATCCGTTCGGCGTAGCCTCCGGTCCAGGCACTGCACGCCACGCGATCGCCGGGGGCAAATGTCGTGACCTTGTCGCCGACCGCGACGACGACGCCGGAAGCTTCCGTGCCGGGCACGAAGGGCGTCGGCGGCCGCATCTGGTAGAGGCCCGAGACCAGCAACTGGTCCATGAAGCTCACGGACGCCGCATGGACGTCGATGAGGATCTCGTCGCCGGCAGGCCGCGGCGTAGCGATCTCACCGAGGCGCAGATCCGCAGGGCCAGTGAACGAATTGCACAGAACCGCTTTCATCGGGGCGCTCCGAAAATGCGCGGCAACAGCATCGGAACGCGCCGGCGATAGTCCTGATAGGTCGCGCCGAACTCGGCGATCAGGTCCCGCTCCTCGAACTGCAGGGCGACCAGGATGTAGGCCGTGTTCGCGATCGCGAACAGCAGATGGCCGGCGGTCATCTCGGGCGTCGCCCAGAACGCGAGCAGAAAGCCCAGCATGAGCGGATGCCGCACGATCTTGTAGAGCAGCGGCGTCCGGAAGGATTGACCTGATATCTCGGCTCCGCGTAACGCGACGAGAGCCTGGCGCAGGCCGAACAGATCGAAATGATCGATCATGTAGGTCGAGGCGAACGCGATCAGCCAGCCGAGCCAATGTACGCCGATCAGGAGCCACGCTGTAATTCCGCTGGCCTGCCAGATCGGCGTCGGGATCGGACGCCACTGCCAGAACAGCAGCAGGAGGATCAGGCTGGAGAGCAGCACATAGGTGCTGCGCTGGCAGGCGATGGGAAGGCTTCCCGCCCACCATCGCTTGAAGGCCGGGCGTGCCATGACGCTGTGCTGGATGGCAAACAGGCTCATCAGCAGCAGGTTGACGACGATGGCCTCACCCAAATTCGCAGGCGCGCCGACGTCGATCGACGTGTCGATTGACCTGGGCACGACATAATTGCCGACGAAACCGAGCGCGTAGAGGAATGAAGCCGTGAAGACGGCGTAGCTCACGATGGCGTAGAGCAGGATTGCGAGGCGCGCGAACATGGTTTTTCCTATTGTGCCGATGGCGGCGGTGCCGCATTCAGGAGCTTGAACCGCTCGCTGGCGGGCGGGCTCGATCTGGCCTGACTGCTATCGCTGGACCGTCCCCTGCGCGTCCCCCGGCGGCGCCGACCGGGGAGGGAGGATCTCCATGACGGCCTTTTCGCTTGTCACGTTCGGGTTCCCCGAGGTCCATGCCGACGACCGCCCGATCAAGCTGGCCTTACGCAAGGGGCTTGCGCTGCTGGTCTATCTCGCGGAAGCCAAAGGCCCCGTCGCGCGCGACGTCATTGCCACGCTGCTGTGGCCCGAGACTTCCCGCGAGACGGGCCTTGCACGATTGCGGCGTCTGCTTCACCGCGTCGAGCTCACGCTCGGCCAGGCGGTTTTCGAGACCGACCGCACAAGCTTGCGTTGGTCTCCGGAGGTCGAGTTGAAGATCGACTCGCATCAGTTCGAGCGCGCCTGCGATCGCGGCGACTTTGAAAAGGCCTGCCGGATTTATCGCGGAGACTTCCTGGCGGGCTTTTCTCCGGACGACTGTCCTGAGTTCGACGATTGGTCGTTCTTTCGCGGCGAGGCGCTGCGTGGGCGGCTCGTGCAGGCGCTCGAGCGTCTGGTGCAGGACAGGAATTCTGCCGGCGATCATCTCGCGGCGACACTGCATGCGGGCCGTCTGGTCGAGCTCGATCCGCTCAGCGAGGTGTATGGCCGGCATCTGATCCGCAGCCTGCTGCTGGCCGGCGACCGAAGCGCGGCGGAACGGCATCACGCCGCACTGGCGCAGCGGCTGCGCGACGAGCTTGGCGTCGCGCCGGAAGCCGAGACCGAAGCGCTCATGAGCCGCGCGGCCGCGCCGCTGCGCGATGCTCTTCCAGCGACACGCTACGTGAAGGGCGCCGGCGTGCATCTGGCCTATCAGACCTATGGCAGTGGTTCGCTCGACATCCTGGTCATGCCCGGCTTCGTGTCGCATGTGGAGCGCGCCTGGGAGAACCCTGCGAGCCGGACGTTTCTGGCCTCATTGATGAGGCTTGGGCGGCTGATCGTTTTCGACCGCCGTGGCATCGGGCTGTCCGACCGGGTGGGATCGGCCCCTGGCATCGACGTCACCGCGGAAGATATCGGCACCGTGCTACGGGCGGCGGACTCGCGCCGCGTCGTGCTGTTCGGCGCATCCGAATGCGGGCCGGCCTGCATCAAATTTGCGGTCGAGCAATCCCGCCATGTGGCCGGGCTCATCCTGTTCGGCGCACTGGCCAAGGGCTGCTGGTCGGAGGACTATCCGCACGCGCTGCGCGCCAGCCAGTATGACGCCTGGAGCAAGCACCTGATTGCGCAATGGGGCGGCCCGGTCGGGATCGAAGCCTTCGCGCCGAGCCTGGCCAATGATCCGCAGGCGCGCGCCTGGTGGGCCGGGCTGTTGCGCGCGGCGTCCAGTCCGGGCGGAATCTCCGCCGTGCTCGAGGCCTTTCGCGACGCCGACGTGCGACACCTTCTGGCGCGGATTGCGGTGCCGACGCTGGTGCTGCATCGGCGGGACGACAAGGCCGTGCGGATCGCGGCCGGGCGCGACATCGCGAGCCGGATCACCGGTGCGGAATTCGTCGAGCTCGACGGCAATGACCATTGGTTCTTTGCCGGCGACCAGCAGCCGGTGCTCGAGGCGATCAAGCGGTTCACGGAGGCTTTACCGCGTGAGGGGAGGTCGAGGCGGTGACGCCTCAAGCCTCATTTATTGGCACGTTTCGTGCCTCCCAAAGCGGCACAAACGACGTGACACGATGCCTGGCGAAGGGAGACCCCGACATGAAACGCGAAGACCTCACCGAAAAGCTGCTCGACATCAAGCGCGAGAACGGCTGGAGCTGGAAACACATCTGCGACAAGGTCGGCGGCTATTCCGAGGTGCTGATCGTCGGTGCGATTCTCGGCCAGATGAAGCTGACGAAACCGCAGGCCGCCAATGCCGGCGAGCTGTTCGGCCTGTCGAAGGCCGAGACCGCGATGCTCAACGAGGTGCCGATGCGCGGCACCGGCACGCCGATGCCACCGACCGATCCGCTGATCTATCGCTTCTACGAGATGGTGATGGTCAACGGTCCAGCGTGGAAGGCGCTGATCGAGGAGGAATTCGGCGACGGCATCATGTCGGCGATCGACTTCGACATGGCCATGGAACGCGTTGCCAACCCGAAGGGCGACCGCGTCAAGATCACCATGAGCGGCAAGTTTCTGCCGTACAAATATTACGGCGCCAGCGGCAATGTGCCGGAATACGGCTTCAAGGAGGGGTGAGGGACGCGAATGGCGAGCGAGTAGCGAATGGGGTTCATTCGCTACTCGCCGCTCCCTATTCGCCTATTTGCCCGCCTTCACCTCGGCCGCGGCCACGGCGATCAATTCGCTCATCTTGGCGCGAATCGCCTGTTCGGTGATGGCGACGTTCTTGGCGGCGAAATCGGCCATGACCTTGCGCAGGACGTCGGCATCGCCGGCCTCCTCGAAATCGGCCGCGACCACTTCCTTGGCGTAGGCGGTGGCGGCCTCGCCGGTGATGCCGAGCTTCTCGGCGGCCCACAGGCCGAGCAGCCGGTTGCGGCGGGCTTCCGCCTTGAATTTCTGCTCCTCGTCGAGGGCGAACTTCTTCTCGAAGCCTTCCTCGCGCTTGTCCAAACTGCTCATGCCTTTTTCCAATTCCCTGCTGACTGGATCCGGTGGCCATCGTTGCGACGGCCCCGGCGCATGCCTAGATAGGGGGCACGAATCGGCAAAACAACGAGCCGTTAAGCCGCAGGCAAGACGGTATAAGTTGATGCCGGGCGGCCGGATCGATTGTGCTGGGACGGCCAATCGGATAGGTTGCCTGAAGGCTTGGTTCCCGTTCTGTTTCCAAGGGGTTATAGACGGGTTCCCAGCCGTTCACGGCAGCTCCGCTGTGGGTCGTAACCTGGTAACCGGAGCACACCAAATACATGGATTTCAACAAAACACGGTACATCCCCATGAGCCGTCGGCGTCGTATTTATGAAGGCAAGGCAAAGGTTCTTTACGAAGGCCCGGAGCCCGGTACCCTGATCCAGCACTTCAAGGATGACGCCACCGCGTTCAATGCGAAAAAGCATCAGGTGATCGAGGGCAAGGGTGTCCTCAACAACCGGATCTCGGAGTACCTGTTTCAGCACCTCAACGACATCGGGGTGCCGACCCATTTCATCCGCCGCCTCAACATGCGCGAGCAGTTGATTCGCGAGGTCGAGATCGTGCCGCTGGAAGTGGTGGTGCGGAACGTTGCCGCCGGCTCGCTGTCGCAGCGCCTCGGCATCGAGGAGGGCACGCAGCTGCCCCGTTCGATCATCGAATTCTACTACAAGAACGACCAGCTCAACGACCCCATGGTGTCGGAAGAGCACATTACCGCGTTCGGCTGGGCCACCCCGCAGGAGATCGACGACATCATGGCGCTCGCCATCCGTGTCAACGACTTCCTCACCGGCCTCTTCCTCGGCATCGGCATCCGCCTCGTCGACTTCAAGATGGAGTGCGGCCGGCTGTTCGAGAACGAGATGATGCGGATCATCGTCGCCGACGAGATCTCGCCGGACAGCTGCCGTCTGTGGGACATCAAGTCGAACGAGAAGCTCGACAAGGACCGTTTCCGCAGGGACCTCGGCGGCCTGCTCGAGGCCTACACCGAAGTCGCAAAACGCCTCGGCATCCTCATGGAGAATGAGCGTCCGCAGGGCTCTGGCCCGGTGCTGGTGAAGAGCTAAGAGGGATTTGACGTGAAGGCACGTGTTACCGTTACCCTGAAAACGGGCATCCTCGATCCGCAGGGCAAGGCCATCGAAGGCGCGCTGAAGTCGCTCGGCGTCGACGGCGTCGCCAGCGTCCGCCAGGGCAAGGTGTTCGACATCGAGCTTGCCGGCGCCGACAAGGCCAAGGCCGAAGCGGCGCTGAAGGAGGCCGCCGACAAGCTCTTGGCGAACACCGTGATCGAGAACTATCGCGTCGAGATCGTCTAACCCGCGCGGCGCTTCACAGCCATCCGACGCGGTGGAAGCGCCAGTACAATGCGAGGCAGGCGAGCGCCATCATCCCCATGACGACGAAATAGCTGTACTCCCATTGCAGCTCGGGGATGTACTTGAAGTTCATCCCGTAGATGCCTGCGACTGCGGTGGGCACGGCGAGGATCGCCAGCCACGAGGCAAGCTTCTTCGACACCGCGGTCTCCTGCGCCTGTCCGACCAGCAGGCTCGCTTCGAAGGCGAAGGCCAGCACCTCGCGCATGGAATCGATGCGCTCCTGGATGTTCCTGACGTGGTCGGTGACGTCGCGGAACAGCGGCTGCATCGTCGCGCGCACCATCGCAAGCTCGTCATGCTCAAGGCGGCGGCAGACTTCCACCAGCGGGCCGATCGCGGTCCTGAGCCGCAACAGGTCGCGGCGCAGCATGTAGAGCCGCTCGATCTGCGCCTTGCTGATCGGCTTGGAGAGCACGTCGTCCTCGATGCCCTCGACCTCGTCGTGGATGCTCTCCAGCACGGGCGAGTAGTTGTCGACGATGAAATCGAGGATGGCGTAGAGGATGTAGTCCTCGCCGCGCGCGAGCGCCCGTGGGCAGCTTTCGCAGCGTTCGCGCACCGGCGTGTAGGACGTCGAGGCGCCATGGCGCACCGAGACCAGATAGCCTTCGCCGACGAAGATGTGCGTCTCGCCGAAGGCGATCCGGCCCTCGAGCAGTTGCGCCGTCCGCGCCACGATGAACAGGGCCTCGCCATATTGCTCGATCTTCGGTCGCTGATGGGCGTTGTTGGCGTCCTCGATGGCAAGGTCGTGCAGGTCGAACTGCTTCTGCACGGCGCCGAGCAGCGCCATGTCAGGTTCGTGGAGCCCGATCCATACCACGTGGCCGGGCTTGGCCCGCCAGCTCGAAGCCTCGCTGATGGCGATATTGGCGACACGCCGGCCGTCGACATAGGCGCCGGCAGCGATGACGCCCTGAGTGGACACCGGTTCGGAGAGGGAGGCGGGCAGCGACGGGACGTTCATGGCTTCAATCCCGGGCAAGATCGTCAGGCAAAAGTGCCGTGGCTATGGCCTGTGTACAAGGCCGCCCGGCGAGGCTAGCACTGGTAAAATCCCCGTCAAATGGCTATGTCTCCTGACGAATTGGCCCTTTGGCCAGCCCGATTCCCATCACCGTCGGAACCCGAACCATGAAAGCCGCCATCCTCGTCTTTCCCGGAATCAACCGCGAGCGCGACATGGCGCGCGCATTGAGGCTGATCTCCGGCAGCGAGCCCGCGATGGTCTGGCACGCCGAGACGTCGCTGCCCGCGGGCACCGACCTCGTCGTGGTGCCCGGCGGCTTCTCCTACGGCGACTATCTGCGCTGCGGCGCGATTGCGGCGCGGTCGCCGGTGATGGACGCGGTGCGCGACTATGCGGCCAAGGGCGGTCTCGTGCTCGGCGTCTGCAATGGTTTTCAGATCCTCTGCGAGTCCGGCCTGCTGCCCGGCGTCCTGATGCGCAACGCGCGGCTGAAGTTCATCTGTCACGACGTGCATCTGCGCGTCGAGCGCTCCGACACGCCGTTCACCCGCGGCTACAATGCCGGCCAGGTGATCCGCGTGCCCGTCGCCCATGGTGAGGGCAATTACGAGGCGGATGAAGAGACCATCAAGCGGCTCGAAGGCGAGGGGCGGGTGCTCTATCGCTACTGCTCCGCCGACGGCGTGGTCGACGAGGCCCACAACATCAACGGCGCGGCGGAATCCATCGCCGGAATCGTCAATGACAGGGGCAACGTGCTCGGCATGATGCCGCACCCGGAGAACCACGTCGAAGACATCATGGGCTGCACCGACGGCCGCGGCCTGTTCGCCGGTCTCACTGCCCATCTGGAAAAGGCCGCGTGATCTCGTTCGTGGCGAAGCGGGCTCTCGCCGCGATCGCGGCGCTGTCGCTCGCGACATTTTCACTCGCGACCGCAGCCTTCGCGCAGGATTTCCCCAAGCGCCCGATCACGATGATCGTGCCGTTCGCGGCCGGCGGCACGTCGGACGTGATCGCGCGCACGGTCGCCGAGCAGATGGGCATCGCGCTCGGCCAGACCATCGTGATCGAGAACGTCGCCGGCGCCGGCGGCTCGACCGCGCTGGCGCGCGCCTCCCGCGCCGAGCCTGACGGCTACACCATCGCTATCGGCAACGCCGGCACCAACGCCGCGACCTACACGATCTATCCAAAACTGCCGTTCACGCCTGAATCCTTCGTCCCGATCGCCATGGTCGCGAAGACGTTCGGCATCATCGCGCTGCGCAAGGATTTCCCGGCGAAGGACCTGAAAGAGTTCATCGCCTACGCCAAGGCCAACCCGGGCAAGATCAATCTCGGCCACGCCGGTGTCGGCTCGTCGAATTACCTCATTTGCAAGAGCTTCGTGACGGCCGCCGGCATCGACGCGACGCTGGTCGGCTATCGCGGCGCATCGCCCGCGCTGACGGATGCGATCGGCAGCCAGATCGACGGCGTCTGCGATGCTGCGGCCTCCGTCTCGCAGTCGATCAACGAGAAGCTGGTGCGGGGCCTCGTGGTCGGCTCGACCGTGCGGCTGGCCACGCTGCCCGATCTGCCGACGTCTGCCGAGGCGGGCCTGCCGGACTTCGAGGCGCAGGGCTGGAATGGCCTGTTCGCACCCAAGGGCACGCCGCAGGCCGTCATCGCCAAGCTGAATGCAGCCGCGCGCACCGCCGTGGAAACCGACGCGGTGAAGAAGCGTTTTGCCGAGCTCTCGACCGTCGCGCCCGACCCCGACGAGCACACGCCCGAGGTGCTGCAGAAGCTCGTGACGCGCGACGTCGAGAAGTACCGCAAGATGCTGGCCGACGACGCCAAGTAGCAGCCGCCCAAACCATAGCGGTTTTGGGCTTGCTGTCTCATGAACCTGCATCGCGTTTGAGACGACTGACTCCTCGTCGCCATCAAGGCGCGTGAGTCCGGGGTCGCTGATTTCCGCGCGGATGGAAGCAACTCAAAGTTGTTTCGCCGCGCGAGTTGCGATATCAGGAAGCGTGCGCTGTCGTTGTGCTCCCGGATGTCACATGCCCGTCGCTTTGGTCGTTCTGCTGCTCGATATCACACTGATTTATCACGCGTCGCGAACCGGGCGGTTGCAGCCCTGGGCCTTCATCATCCTGATGGTGCCGCTGATCGGCGCGCTCGCCTACATCGCGGTCGAGCTCGTCCCCGAATGGTTTTCCAGCCCCGGTGCGCGACAGGCGCGTCAGCGCGTTGCCAATCGGCTCGATCCGGAGAAGCGTTATCGCGAGCTGTGCGACCGGCTGGCGGCCACCGACACCATCGCCAACCGTGCGGCGCTGGCCGAGGAATGCGCGAAGGTCGGCCGCTTCAGCGAGGCCGAGCAGCATTACGGTCACATCCTGAGCCTGCCGATGGGCCACGACCCCGCTTATGCCTTCGGCAAGGCGCAGGCCGAGTTTTCCGCCAAGCGTCCGGCCGATGCGCTGGCGACGCTGGACGATCTTCAGAAGCAATGGCCGGACTTCGATTCCGCCGACGCGCATCTGCTCTACGCCCGCGCGCTCGCCGAGGTCGGCCGGCTCGACGAGGCGCTGGAGGAATATCACGCCGTCGCCGGCTATTTCCCCGGCGCCGAGGCGCGGGTGCGCTACGGCATGCTGCTCCAGATGGTCGGCCGCAGCGCCGAGGCGCGCGTGGTCTTCAACGAGCTCCTGATCCAGATGCGGCGCGCGCCCAAATATCTGCGCGACGCCCAGGCCGATTGGCTCTCGATCGCCGAGAAGCAGATTTCGACCTGAGCGGTCTTATTGTTTGAGCATGATCTTATCGGAAAACTGCTGCGCACTTTTCCGGATCATGCCTTGCGCAGCTTCAGCCGTTCCGCCGGCACCGTCATCGCAGCGACGCCGGCCATGACCAGCAGCAGTCCCAGCGCGAGGTTCGACGGCACGCTCTCGCCGAGCAGCAGCACGGACAATCCGACGCCGATCGGAATGCGCAGATAGCCTTGTGCGTTCGTGGTCAGCGTGCCGAGCCGGCCGAGGCAGACGTAGAACAGCATCAATCCCAGCGCGCTGGAGACGATGCCCATGACGATGGTGGCGACGATCGCCGTCGGCGTCGGGTGCAGCGTCCAGGGCTGGTCGATGATCAGCGAGGGCGGCAGCAGCACGAGGCCGCCGAACAGCAGCGAGCCGGTCGCCACCACCATCGGATCGTATTCGGAGAGCCGCAGGCCAAAGATCGTCGCGCAGGCAAAGGAGATGGTGGCGAGCAGGATCGCGATCTCGGCAATGATCTCGCTGCCGAAGCCGCGTAGCGCGTCGAGACCGACGATGGCGATGGTGCCGGCGAGGCCGAGAATTGCGCCCGCGAACTTCAGCAGTGTCGCCGGCTCGTGCCGTGTGATCAGCGACGTGATCAGGAAGGCGAAAATCGGCGTCGTCGAGGCCAGCACCACCGTGTTCGAGGCCGGGACATATTGCTGCGACCAGGTGATGACCAGGAACGGAAAGGTCGAGTTGATCAGCTGCTGGGTCGCGAACAGCTTCCAGGCCTTCGCATCCGTCGGGAGTTTGAGGCCGCGCATCCACAGGATGGCAAACAGGAAGGCGAACGCGATCAGCGAGCGCGCCGAGATGAAGGTGATGGGCGGGATCGTGGGAAGCGCGAGCTTCGCCAGCGGATAGGTCGAGCTCCAGCAGCAGGCGAGCGCGAACAGCAGCGCATAGTCGCGCCAGTTGCGCGCACCGGTGGCGATGATGGATGGCGACGATGATGCGGCGGCCGCCGTGCGGCCCGACGATGTGCTCTGCGGCACCTTGTTCCTGCTCCCCCGCGCCAACGCGCTTGTCGCAAGTCTGGGCGAGGGGGCGCGAAAAGTGAAGGCGTCGAGCTATGCGTTTGGCTGGAGTGCGGGCTTCCGCTTCACCCGCTTGATCGTGCCGGAGAAGGTAAACAGCGGCCGCCCGGCCGAGGTCAGCTTGCCCCGCAGGAAGATCAGCGAGCCGCCGGCGCGGGACACTTCGCCGACGCATTCGACCAGCTCGCCCTCGCGGGCCGCGTCGAGGAAATCACAGGCGAAATTCGTCGTCACGGCCGGGCCATCCAGCTCATGGGTGGCGATCGCGAACAGGCAATAGTCGGCGAAGGCCATGAAGCAGCCGCCATGGACGTTCCCGGAGCCGTTGAGGTGCTTTTTCTCGACCCGGAACGCCGAGCGGACGCTGCCGTCGTCCTCGATTTTGTGCCAGAACGGGCCGATATGGCTCTCAAAACTGTCGCGAACCCAGGTCCGCCAGCCCGTGAACTCGCCATCGGTGGCGACGTGCAGGTCCGGGCGGCGGGTGGAGGGGACTTTGGTCAATTCGTGCAAGGAAATGGGCCTTCAATTACGGGTCTTTAGTCCTTAAATCCGATCCGTCAGCGCCTTGCAATTCCCGTTCCCGCCGACCGCCTGCCCGCAAAACGTGGGACAGTGGGAAAATGCGCCATAAAGGGCTTTTCGTAGGCCCCCGATCTTCCTAAGAACGGCAAAACGCCGCCGAAAGCCCCGAATCCATGAAGAACGAACCCAAGATCACCCCCGAACTGGTTGCCGCCCACGGGCTCAAGCCCGACGAGTACGAGCGCATCCTGAAGCTGATCGGGCGGGAGCCGACCTTCACCGAGCTCGGCATCTTCTCGGCGATGTGGAACGAGCACTGCTCGTACAAATCCTCGCGCATCCATCTGCGCGGCCTGCCGACCAAGGCGCCCTGGGTGATCCAGGGCCCCGGCGAGAATGCCGGCGTGATCGACATCGGCGACGGCCAGGCCGTGGTCTTCAAGATGGAGAGCCACAACCACCCGAGCTACATCGAGCCCTATCAGGGCGCGACCACCGGCGTCGGCGGCATTCTGCGCGACGTCTTCACCATGGGCGCGCGTCCTATCGCCTGCCTCAATGCGCTGAGCTTCGGCGCGCCCGAGCATGCCAGGACGCGGCATCTCGTCTCCGGCGTCGTCGCCGGCGTCGGCGGCTATGGCAATTCCTTCGGCGTGCCGACGGTCGGCGGCCAGGTGCGCTTTCACACCCGCTATGACGGCAACATCCTCGTCAACGCAATGGCGGTCGGCCTCGCCGATGCCGACAAGATTTTCTATGCTGCCGCCTCCGGCGTGAACATGCCGATCGTCTATCTCGGCTCCAAGACCGGCCGCGATGGCATTCACGGTGCCTCGATGGCCTCGGCGGAGTTCGACGACAAGTCCGAGGAGAAGCGCCCGACCGTGCAGGTCGGCGATCCCTTCGCCGAAAAACTGCTGCTCGAGGCCTGCCTCGAGATTATGGAGAAGGGCTGCGTCATCGCCATCCAGGACATGGGCGCGGCGGGCCTGACCTGCTCGGCGGTCGAGATGGGCGCCAAGGGCGACCTCGGCGTCGACCTCGATCTCGACGCGGTGCCGACGCGCGAGACCGGCATGAGCGCCTACGAGATGATGCTCTCGGAGAGCCAGGAGCGCATGCTCATGGTGCTCAAGCCCGAGAAGGAAAAGGAAGCCGAGGCGATCTTCAAGAAGTGGGGCCTCGACTTCGCCGTGGTCGGCTACACCACGCCGAGCAAGCGCTTTGTCGTCAAGCATGGCGGCGACGTCATGGCCGATCTGCCGATCAAGGAGCTCGGCGACGAGGCGCCGCTCTATGACCGCCCGCATAGTCCCTCTGCCGCGCTGCCGGTCGTGCACGCGCGCGAGGTGCCGGCGCCGATGGGCGTCGGTGCCGCGCTGGAGAAGCTGATCGGCACGCCCGACATGTGCAGCAAGCGCTGGGTCTGGGAGCAATACGACCACGTCATCCTCGGCAACACCTTGCAGCGTCCCGGCGGCGACGCCGCCGTCGTGCGCATTGAGGACGGACCAAAGGGGCTGGCGCTGACCGTCGACGTCACGCCGCGCTATTGCGAGGCCGATCCGCTCGAGGGCGGCAAGCAGGCGGTGGCGGAAGCCTGGCGCAACATCACCGCGGTCGGCGGCAAGCCGCTCGCGATCACCGACAATCTCAATTTCGGCAACCCTGAACGGCCCGAGATCATGGGCCAGTTCGTCGGCTGCCTGAAGGGCATCTCGGAAGCCTGCCGCACGCTGGACTTCCCGGTCGTGTCCGGCAACGTCTCGCTCTACAACGAGACCAACGGCCGCGCGATCCTGCCGACACCTTCGATCGGCGGCGTTGGCCTGCTCGACGATTTCACCAAGTCCGCTTCACTGGCCTTCAAGGCCGAGGGCGAGGCGATCCTCCTGGTCGGCGAAACCCACGGCTGGCTCGGCCAGTCGGTCTACCTGCGCGACATCTGCGGTCGCGAGGAGGGCGCGCCGCCGCCGGTCGATCTCGCCGCCGAGAAGCGCAACGGCGACTGCGTGCGCGGCATGATCCATGCCGGCACCGCGACCGCGGTGCACGATCTCTCCGACGGTGGCCTCCTGATCGCGCTCGCCGAGATGGCAATGGCGAACGGCATCGGCGCAAAACTGCTCGCGGCGCCGGCGGCGCTCGTGCCGCAGGCCTATTGGTTCGGCGAGGACCAGGCGCGCTATCTCGTCACCGTGCCGGAAACGGAAGCCGGCCGCGTGCTGGCCAAGATGCGTGGCTGCGAGGTGCCCTGCGTGCGCATCGGCACCACCGGCGGCGATGCGATCGCGATCGCGGGCGAGGCGCCAGTGTCGATCGATAGCCTGCGGAAATCGTTCGAGCGCTGGCTGCCGGAATATATGAGCGGGAAGGCGGCGTAAGGCGCCGCCACACACTCCGTCATTGCGAGCGCAGCGAAGCAATCCAGAGTCTCACCGTTGAGGCAGTCTGGATTGCTTCGTCGCAAGAGCTCCTCGCAATGACGGGTGGAGAGACCTCGGCTTCACAAAACGTGTGACGCGCCCGGAATCCTCCGCAACATTGCCGTCAGTCCCCAGCTCAGCATCACCGTGAGCACGAAGCCGATCGCGGCCTTGAAGATCGCAGGCCACGAATAGTCGAACAGCACATACTGGATCCACAGCGCGATCGGGTAGTGCACCAGGAACATGCCGTAGGCGTCCGCCTGCATGCGGTCGAGCAGGTTCGGCCCCGGCGACTTCTGGTGCAGGAAGAAGGCGAGGATCGCGAGCAGGATCGCGGCCGAGAACAGCACGACGAACGTGCCGTAGATCGCCTGATACCAGTCCGGCAGCACGTTGGGATTCCCGAGGATTGCGCGCTTGATGTAGATCATGCACCACATCAGGCAGTAGGGGACCAGCGTGGCGATCACCCATATCCATCGGTTCTTCGGCAACTGGCCCTCGGCGCTGAGGATACCGCGATCGAAGTTGGCGGCACCGACGCTGACGCCAATGAAGAAATAGGCGAAGTAGAGCAGGACGCGGCTCGCCTGCACCGAAAACGGTCCGAACTCGAACCATTTGTTGGCCCCGAAATGGACCAGCGCGGGCACGTAGACGACGGCAGTGACGACGGCGAGCAGCAGCCAGAACACGGCCGGCTGGTCAAAACCGCGCAGCGAAACGCGGTTGACCGGATCGACCAGGTGGGCTGAGACCCGGTAGAGCAGGCTCGCGGTCAGGTCGAACGCCAGCAGCACCCACACGAACCAGATCGGCCCGCTCGGCCACGGCCCGACGGTGATCGTCTTCCACCAGAACGAAGCGAAGGTCAGCTCGGGATCGTGCCGCAGCGCGATCGCGTAATAGGCGATCGGGATGACCGTGAAGGCCGCGATCACGAACGGCAGCCCGAGCCGCAACAGGCGGTCGCGCAGGAAAACCTGTGGCGCCTTGCGCGCGATGCCGGACCACGTGAACAGTCCCGACAGGAAGAAGAACATCGCCATGAAGAAGCTGTCGGTGCAGAGCACGACGACGTCGAAGCCGATCCAGGACGCCGGGTCGGTGTGACCGAAATAGGTGTAGGGAATGACGGCGTGGTGCAGCAGCACCACCAGCGTGAGGAAGGTGCGGGTCCGATCGAGCGACAGATTGCGCGTCTTGGCTTTCGGCGCGGCGTGCGCCTCCGCGCCGATCGTCGCGGAATGTGACATCGTCATCATGGTCGCCCCGATTGCGCTCCTGCCCTGGCCGGACTGTGCCGCCGGGAACCGGATTCAGCAAGCGCCGTTTGTGCCGCGCCTTGCCCGCGGAGCGCCCTCAGGAACCAGTTCCGCGCAGCGAAGTTAGCGTTCGCGAATAGGTTGAGGGCCGCACGTGCGGCATTTTAGTCGGAGTTGGTTATGACGATCCTGAAATGGGCGCTGATCTTTCTCCTGGTCTCGATCGTGGCCGGCGTGCTCGGCTTCACCGGCCTCTCGGCCGCCTCGGCCGATGTCGCTCGCTTCCTGTTCTATATATTCGTCGTGATCTTCCTGGTGCTGCTGGTACTGGGGCTCACGATCTTCAGGGCGTAGCCGGGCTGCCGGTCGAATCGCGGGGGCCGGCCCTCAATTGCCTGCGAATGGCATGACGCGGGCCATCAGCTCGGCCAGGAACTCATCAGGACGATCGAACGGAATGAAATGATCGCCGCCGCGAACCCACACAAATTCCTTATGCGGGGCCGTGATCTCCTTGAAATATTGCTCGGCGGGTTCGCCCGGCGTCACGCCGTCCGCGTCGCCCTCGATGAAGAACATGGGGATCGAAGATCTGAATCCCATCGAGGCCATGTCGCTCTGAAACATCGGCCCGTTCCGTCCGGTCAGATATTTGGCCGAGAAGGCGACGCCCTTGCGCCAGTTGTACAAGTCGAGCAGCGAGACATCCGGCATGAAGAGCGGCGGGATGGGGCCGGCGAACTGGAAGCCACCGGCGGGCGGCAGACCCAGCGCGTTGCTCCATTTGTCCGCAATCAGGCGATTTTCCGGGGTGAGGGCCGGCTGTGAAGCGATCGGCGCCAATTCCGCCAGGGCTTCGGGATTGTTGGCGGATGCCGCAAGCCGTTGCAGGCGCGCGATCGTGAGCTCGAATGCCTTCTCGAAGGTCGTCCTGCCAACCACCTGGCCCGTGCCGACATAGGCCGAGAACAGGTCCGGGCGTTGCTTCACCATGTGAATTCCCAGGAACGAGCCCCACGAATGCCCGACCAGGACGATCCTGTCCTTGTGCAGATGCGTGCGCAGATGCTCGGCCAGCTCGACGCCATCCTGCGTCATGCGCTCCAGTGTCATGGTTGGCGCCAGCGTGTCTCCGGCGGCGCCATACGTGCGGCCGGTGCCGCGCTGGTCCCATTGCACGATGGTGAAGTGCTTTTCCCAGGGGCGCCAACCCGACGACATTGGCCAGCTGGACCCTCCGGGCCCGCCGTGGACGAACAGGAGGACCGGGTTATCCCGATCCTCGCCGCGGATTTGAATCCATTGCTTGATTCCGCCGATGTCGACGAACCCTCCCTCCTGCACGCCCTTTGGTGAGCGGATCGCGAGGGTTTCGGCAGCAAGATGCTGGCGATAGGCGCGAAAACCCAGTCCGGCGGCGGCCACCACGATGAGGATACCGGCCACGCCCAGCAACCAGACCTCAATCAGTCTTGCGGCTTTGCGCGGCATCTTGAGCCTTGTGTCGACTGAGAGGAAGCGACCTGCGATCGCCTCCGGCGCGACGAGCCTACCCCACTTCCTCGATCTTCACCTTGTCCGGATAGAAGGCCAGATGGCCGGAAATCTCCGTCATCGCGGGGAAGGGCGTCTCATAGGTCCAGATCGCGTTGTCTAGCGTCTTGCCGTCGGCCTTGACGCTGTAATAGCTCGCGTCCCCTTTGTAGGGGCAATGGGTGACGCGGTCGGTGCGCTCCAGCACCGCCATGTTGGCGTCCTCCCGCGGCACATATTGCACCGCCGGATATTTGGCCTCCTTCAAGATCAGTGCCTTGCTGGTCTCGGCGATCACGATGTCGCCGGCCGTGACGCGGACGCGTCGGGGATTTTGGGTAATGGTGATGGGGTGGTCGGGCCCTGGAAGCTTCATGATTTCACGCCTTTTCGATCAATCTTGCGCGCGCGGCACTTTGTCGTGCCTTTATCCGGATGGGATCAGGGATATAGTGCCGGAATGCGTGACGTAGAAGGCCGTTCACGCTAAGTTTGGCCCTGCCGGTCCGGGGACCCCGGCAAGCGATTCGAAGCCGAGACAGGAGCAAGACCCGAATGCCCATGGACGCCCACGATATCGAGGCGATGATCAAGGCAGCGATCCCCGATGCCGAGGTGACGATCCGTGACCTCGCCGGCGATGGCGACCACTATGCCGCGACCGTGATCTCGGAATCCTTCCGCGGCAAGTCCCGCGTTCAGCAGCACCAGATCGTCTATCAGTCCCTGCAAGGCCAGATGGGCGGCGTGCTGCATGCGCTGGCGCTGCAAACCGGGGTACCCGGGGCCTGATCTGATCGCGTGACGGGGGGATGACGATGGCTGCGGACAATCCTCGCGGCGCGATGTTTCGCGTCATCGCTCCGAACCAGCACAGCCGCGTCACCAATGCCGAGCTGTTCTTCGACCTCGTCTTCGTCTTCGCCGTCACGCAGGTCTCGCACACGCTGCTGCACCATTTCACCCCGCTCGGCGCGGTGCACGTCACGGTGCTGTTCCTCGCGGTGTGGTGGGTGTGGGTCTACACCGCCTGGGTCACCAACTGGCTCAATCCCGAGCTGACCCCGGTCCGCATCCTGATCTTCCTGATGATGCTGGGCGGCCTCGTGCTGTCGACGACGATCCCGACCGCGTTCGAGGGGCGAGGCCTGTGGTTTGCGATCGCCTACGCGACCATGCAGGTCGGACGCACCGCCTTCTGGCTGTTCGCGACCCCGCGCCATCGAACGGCCGTCCGGCACAACGCGATCCGCATTCTGGTCTGGCTCTGCGGCTCCGCGATCTTCTGGATCCTCGGCGGTCTCGCCCATGACGAGGCGCGGCTGTGGTTCTGGATCGCGGCGCTCGCGATCGAATACATCTCGCCCGCGGTGCGTTTCTGGGTCCCGAAGCTCGGCTTCTCGTCGGTCGAGGCCTGGGCCGTCGAGGGCGGCCACATGGCGGAGCGCTGCGCCGGCTTCATCATCATCGCACTCGGTGAGGCCGTCGTCGTCAACGGTGCCACCTTTGCCGAGCTGGAGTGGACCGCAGATAATATTTTGGCCTTCGTCTCAGCGCTGGCCGGGGCCATCGCGATGTGGTGGGTCTATTTCCACAAGGGCGCCGAGGCCGGCTCCGAGCGCATCTCGAAGTCCGCGGAATCCGGCCGGCTGGCGCGGCTCGCCTACACCTATCTGCACATGCCGATCGTCGCCGGCATCATCCTGACCGCGGTGTCGGACGAGCTGGTGCTGAAGCATCCGACCGGCCATTCCGATATCAGGATCATCGTGAGCACGGTCGGTGGTCCCCTGGTGTTCCTGGTCGGCACCATCCTGTTCAAGCACGCGATCCGCGGCTTCCTCCAGCTCTCCCACGGCATCGGCATCATCCTGCTACTGGTGCTGTGGTGGTTCGCCGCCGATCTCTCGCCGCTCTGGCTGTCGGTCGCGTCGACCGTGATCATGATCGTGGTCGCAATGTGGGAGTCGATGTCGCTGGGGTCGAAGCCGGAGGAGGCAGAGCAGCATTGAATTTGGAGCGGTCTGAGCGAGCGCCTCGTCCTTCGAGACGACCGCTGCGCGGTCTCCTCAGGATGAGGCTAATCGGCATAGGCACCCGTTGAAACTGTTGCCGCGCGCTCCGTCCTCATCCTGAGGAGCCCGCCGAAGGCGGGCGTCTCGAAGGATGTGCCGCAGGAAACCGCTCTCAGATTCAACGGAGCACTTACTCCGCCGCCTCCAGCGCGTGCACCGAAAACATCTTCGCCGCGTCCGTCCAGCTTTCGCGCACCCGCCAGCCCGCGCCCTGCGCCAGCGCAGCAAAACGCTCGAGGCTGTATTTGTAGCTGTTCTCGGTGTGGATGCTCTCGCCGGGGCGGAACGAGAAGCTGGTGCCGAGCAGGCGCACGGTCTGGCTCTTCTTGCTGATCAGGTGCATCTCGATCCGGTGCCGCTCGCGGTTGTAGATCGCGCGATGGGTGAACGCGGACAGGTCGAAATTGCCGCCGAGCTCGCGGTTGATGCGCACGAGCACATTGAGGTTGAAGCGGGCGGTGACGCCGGCGGCATCGTTGTAGGCGTCGTGGAGGACGCGCTCTTCCTTCTCGAGGTCGGCGCCGATGATCATCTGCGCGCCCTTGCCCAGGATCTTGCGGGCGCTCTTCAGGAAGGCCTGCGCCTCATGCGGCTCGAAATTTCCGATGGTCGAGCCGGGGAAGAAGCCGACCTTGGGCATCGATGCGACTGCCTTGGGCAACTCGAACGGCGTGGTGAAGTCGGCCGCCACCGGATAGATGCCGAGCGTCGGGAAGTCTCGCTTCAGGCCGTTCGCCTGCGCCTTCAGGAAGTCGCCGGAGATATCGACGGGCACATAGGCCGCGAACTTGCAGTGATCGAGCAGCAGGCGGACTTTTGTGGTTGCTCCGGCGCCAAACTCGACCAGCGCCGCATGCTGCGGAATGATCTTCGCGATCTCGCTGCCGCGCTCCTTCAGGATCGCAAGCTCGGTGCGCGTCGGGTAATATTCCGGCAGGCGCGTGATTGCCTCGAACAGCTCCGAGCCGGTCGCGTCGTAGAAATATTTCGGCGACAGCTTTTTCGGCTGCTGCGAGAGGTCCTCGATGGCCTCGCGGGCGAAAGCGGTGGTCTGCTCGTCGGGGAGATGGGCTTCGGCCAAAGCGCTGGCGTGCACATTCATGATACTCTCCTGAACGCGCTGTCCGGCGCGCATTTATCGTCGGATGAAAACTAGACGTAATCGGCGAGCCGCAGTCCGGTGAACTGCCAGCGATGGTGCGGATAGAAGAAATTGCGATAGGTAATACGGCTGTGGCCCTCGGGAGTTGCAAGCGAGGAGCCGCGCAGCACCAGTTGGTTGATCATGAACTTGCCGTTGTACTCCCCGAGCGCGCCTTCGATGGCGCGGTAGCCGGGGTAGGGCGAATATGAAGAACGCGTCCACTGCCAGACGATGCCGAAGGCGTCGTTGAGCTGGCCGGCACGCGCAGCAACCTCCCATTCCATCTCGGTCGGCAGATGCTTTCCGGCCCAGCGCGCAAACGCATCGGCCTCGTAATAGCTGACGTGGCAGACCGGCGCGTCCGGATCGACCGGCTTGAGGCCGGCGAGCGTCATCGTGTGCCACTGGCCGTCGATCTCGCGCCAATGGCCGGGGGCGTCCCAGCCTTCGTTGTTGACGGTGGCAAAGCCGTCCATCAGCCACAGCGTTGCGGTCCGGTAGCCACCGTCGCGCATGAAGGCGAGCCACTCGGCGTTGGTGACGAGGTTGCGTGCGACCCTGACCGGACCGACGAGGGCGCGATGTGCCGGCTTCTCGTTGTCGAAATGAAAACTGTCGTCGACATGACCGACGGTGTGGATACCCTCGTTCAGCGTCAGCCAATCCTCCCCCGCGCGTGTCGAAGCCGGGAAGCGCCAGTCCGGATCATAGGCCGGCGGGATCGGGTTCTGCGCGAAGGCATGCAGGATGTCGGTGAACATCAATTCCTGATGCTGCTGCTCGTGATTGAGCCCGACCTCGACCAGCGGCGCGATCTCGCGAAGCTTGTCCGGGCCGACCTCGCGGAAGAATTTGACGACGGCCGCATCGACATATGTTCGATAAGCGCCGACCTGATCGGCGCTGGGGCGGGTGATGTCGCCGCGGTGATTGCGGGAATGACGCGGGCCGGCGCTGACGTAATAAGAATTGAACAGGAAAGCGAAATCAGGGTGGAAGGGCCGGTAGCCGGGACAGTGCTCGCCGAGCAGAAATTGCTCCCAGAACCAGGTGGTATGGGCCCGATGCCATTTCGTGGGGCTCGCATCCGGCATGGATTGAATCTGCTGGTCTTCAGGCGACAGCGGCGCGGCCCGGCGCTCGGTCTCGTTGCGGACGGCGAGAAACGCCTCTTCCAGCCCCTGGGCGAGGCCGCGCGGGTCGGCCGACGGTGACGAAAGCGGCGGGGTGGCCGTAGCGGAGGCTTGTTTCGTCACGTTTTTCTCCAGACAGGACAAGAGAACGTTGTTGGCGTTGCCCGGTTCCAAAACCTGGGTTCGTCCTAGATAGGGGCTCCGTTACGGTATGAAAGTCCTCCCCGGCGATGATATTCGTGGCATCATGTAATGGGGCCGGCGTGGCCTGGACCGGCCCCAAGGGGCTGTTCGCCGCCATTTTACTTTGGATGCACAACGGTTTGGGCTACATATATAGGCAGGTATCGGGTTAAATCGGCTGGGCCGGCCCGAGGGAATCGTTGAGGGCTCCGCCCCGGAAGGACATGGATATGAGCATCGAGGAATTCATCGCCAACGAAGTGAAGTCGAACGACGTGGTTCTGTTTATGAAGGGTACGCCGCAATTTCCGCAGTGCGGTTTCTCCGGCCAGGTCGTCCAGATCCTCGACCACATCGGCGTTGGTTATAAGGGCCTCAACGTCCTCGAATCCGCCGAACTGCGTAACGGCATCAAGGAATATTCGAACTGGCCGACCATTCCGCAGCTCTATGTGAAGGGCGAGTTCGTCGGCGGCTGCGACATCATCCGTGAGATGTTCCAGGCCGGCGAACTGCAGCAGCTGCTCTCCGAGAAGGGCGTCGCCGTCGCGGCCTGACACGTGACCCAGCTGACGCGCCGCATTGGCGGCGCCGAGCTCGAGGTTATCGTCGCTGACATCACGACACTCGGCGTTGACGCCATCGTCAACGCCGCAAATTCGTCTCTCCTTGGCGGAGGCGGCGTTGATGGCGCAATCCACGACGCTGCCGGTCCCGAGCTTCTGGCCGAGTGCCGGACGCTCGGGGGATGTCCGACCGGCGATGCCAAGATCACGAAGGGCTACCGTCTGCGCGCGCGACATGTGATCCACGCAGTCGGCCCCGTCTGGCACGGCGGCAGCCGCGGCGAGGCGGATTCGCTGCGTTCCTGTTATCGCCGTGCGCTTGAGCTCTCCCAGGCCAATAGACTGAACTCTCTAGCCTTCTCCGCGATCTCGACCGGGGTATATCGCTTTCCGGCCGACCAGGCCGCGAAGATTGCGGTCCACACGACCATTGAAGCCCTGCCGGCTACGCCGCTGGTCACCCACGTCATATTCTGTTGTTTCTCGGAGACAAGCGCCGCGCTCCACACGGACGTTCTGGCGCGGTACAGCAGCCCTTGTGCCTGATGACGTGGTCAGTACACTCCGCTCGGCCACCTTCCGGGGAGGGGATATGAATTCACATTTCGGACTGCGTGCGTTGATTTGCGGCGCACTGGTGTCGCTGGGTGCGATGTCGCTCGCGCGCGCCGAAGGCACCTACGAGATTCCGGCCGGCGCGCATTTCAATCAGGACAAGCTCGCCAAGGTCAGCGAGTTCTTCAAGAACGAGGTCGCGACCGGCAAGATCGCCGGCGCGACAGTGCTGATCAAGCAGCACGGCAAGCCCGTCTTCCGCGAAGCCTTCGGCGTGCAGGACGTGGTGAGCAAGGCGCCGATTACGGACCAGACCATCTTCCGCCTGTTCTCGATGAGCAAGGCGATCACCTCCGTCGTTGCGGTGCAGTTGATCGAGGACGGCAAGATCAAGCTCGACGATCCCGTCTCGAAATACATTCCGTCCTTCGCCAATGTGAAGGTCGGCGTCGAGAAGAAGGCCGACGACGGCACCAAGTCGCTCGAACTCGTGCCTCTGAGCCGGCCGATGACGGTGAAGGATCTGATGACGCACACGTCTGGCGTCACCTATGGCTTCTACGGCGACAGCCTGGTCCGCAAGGCCTATCGCGACGCCAAGATCTACGACGGCGATTTCGATCTCGCCGAGTTCGCCGAGCGCATCGCAAAACTGCCGCTGCACAACCAGCCGGGCGCGCTGTGGCAATACGGCCATTCCACCGACATTCTGGCGCGAGTCATGGAGGTCGCAACCGGCAAGCCGCTGCTCGAGATCGAGCGGGAGAAGCTGCTCGATCCGCTCGGCATGGTCGACACCGGCTTCTTCGTCACCGCGCCCGAGAAGCAGAAGCTTCTGGCGCAGTCGGTGCCGAATGACGCCGATTTTCGTGTCGGCCGGATCAATGATCCGACGGTTGTCAAAAAAATTCAATTCGCCAGCGGCGGCATGGTTACGACCATGGCGGACTATGAGCGCTTTGCGCAGATGCTGCTCAATGGCGGCAGCCTCGACGGCAAGACCATCCTCAAGCCCGAGACGTTCAAGCTGATGGTGACCGACCAGGTCGGCCCGACCTCGGGGGTCAGTCGCGACTATTTCTATTTCCCCGGCGACGGGTTCGGCTTCGGCCTCGGCCTTGCGGTCCGCACCGATCCCGGCAACGCCAAGCCACCGCCGCCCGGCGATCTCGGGGAATTGAAGTGGGACGGCGCCTCCGGTTGCTATTTCGTCATCGACCCCAAGCAGGACATGTTCTTCGTGCTGCTGGAACAGACCCCGACCGAGCGCCAGCGCGTGCAGCGGACATTGAAGCAGTTGGTTTATGAAGCGATGGAGAAGTGACATGTTCGGGCGCCGCGCGCTGATCGCGGCGCTCGTTCTTTTGTTCGGTGCAGGTGGTGCGCAGGCGGGCTCCGAGGGGCGCGCCCACACTTTCTCGCCAGAAGGTCTGGCAAAGGTTTCCGACTACATCAGGAGCGAGGTCGCAGCCGGTACGTTTCCGGGCGCGATCCTGCTGCTCCAGCAGCACGGCAAGCCGGTCTACTACGAGAATTTCGGCGTCCGCGATGTCACCACCGAGATCTCGATGAGCGCGGACACGATCTTCCGGCTCTATTCGATGTCGAAGCCGGTCACGACAGTCATGGCGATGATGCTGGTCGAGGAGGGCAAGCTCTCGCTCGACGATCCCGTCGCAAAATACATTCCGGCCTTTGGCAAGATGAAGGTCGGTGTCGAGACGAAGGCCGAGGACGGCAAGGTTGCGCTGGCGCTGGAGCCGCTCAGTCGCTCCGTGACGATCAAGGATTTGATGCGCCACACTGCCGGGCTGCCCTACGGCTATTATGGCGGGGGCTTGGTGAACAAGCTCTATGCCGACGCCGGTCTCTTCGACAACAAGGCTTTGACCAACGCCGAACTCGTCGCGAAGATCACCACGCTTCCGCTCGCCGAACAGCCCGGCACGAACTGGGACTATGGCCACTCCACGGACGTGCTCGGCCGCATCGTCGAGGTCATATCGGGGAAATCGCTGTTCGAGTTCGAGAAGGAGCGGCTGCTCAATCCGCTCGGGATGACGGACACTGCATACTATGTCGCCGATCCTGCCAAGTGGCCGCGCATCGCCGAGCCGATGCCGCAGGATCGCGCGATCAGCCCGATGACACAGGTCCGCGATCCCCGGAAACCGCTGAGGTGGGAGTCGGGCGGCGGCGGCCTTGTTGGTACGGTCGGTGACTACGCGCGCTTCTCGCAGATGCTGCTCAACGGCGGCAGCTATGAAGGCCGGCGCTATCTCAAGCCCGAGACCATCGCGCTGATGGCGTCGGATCATATCGGCCCCGCGACGAAGATCGCGCGCGATCAGAATTACTATCCGGGCGGAAGCTCCGGCTTCGGCCTCGGTTTCGCGGTGCGCACCTCGGTGCCATCAGGGACATCGTGGCCGCTTGGCGAATATCGCTGGGACGGCGTCGGCGGCACCTTCTTCTTCATCGATCCCGAAGACGATCTGTTCGGGATCTTCATGGTGCAGACCCCCTCGCAGCGCGGGCGCATTCAGCTGGCGCTGAAGACGCTGATCTATCAGGCGATGGGGCGGTAGCTAGCCGCCTTCGTAGCCCGGATGGAGCCAACGGGTCGGCGCGAAGCGCCGCCCGATGACAGGCTCCGCGCAATCCGGGAAAATCTTTCCGCGAGGCGAAGACCCCGGATTTCGCTGCGCTCCATCCGGGCTACGGACTTACGCCCCGCGCACGATCTCTCTGACGTATCCGATCGTTTCCTCGACCTGGGCCGCATTGACGTCGAGATGGGTGCAGGCGCGGATGCGGCCGTCCATCATCGCGAGCGTCACGCCGCGCTGGCGCAGTGCGGCGACCATCTTGTCGCCGGCAATTCCGGCGCCATCAGGCTTGAAGAACACGAGATTGGTCTCGGGCTCCTGCACCTCGACGCCTGCGATCTGCGACAGGCCGCGGGCGAGCGCGCGCGCGTTGGCGTGGTCGTCGGCGAGGCGATCGACGTGATGATCGAGTGCGTAGATGCAGGCGGCCGCGCAGACGCCGGCCTGCCGCATCGAGCCGCCGAGGCGCTGCTTCCACTGCCACACCGCGTCGATGAAGGCGCGGGTGCCCGCGAGCACGCCGCCGATCGGCGCGCCCAGGCCTTTGGAGAAATCGATCCACGCCGAATCCCACCCCGCCGTCATGTCGCGCGGGGAGATGCCGCTTGCGACGGTGGCGTTGAGCAGGCGCGCACCGTCCATGTGGGTGACGAGGCCGTGCTGCTTGGCGATCGCGACGATCTCGTCGAGCGCTGCCTTCTTCCAGATCGTGCCGCCGCCGATATTGGCGGTCTGCTCGACGCTGACGACGGTCTGCGGCGGCTGGTAGCGCGTCCGCGGATGCAGTGCCTTGCGAAAGGTCTCCGGCGTGAACTGGCCGTCGGGTCCCTTGAGCTGGGTCACCTGGAAGCCGCCGATCGCGGCATGCGCGCCGCCCTCGCGGGCGATGATGTGCGCGCTCTCGTGGGCGAGGATCTCGTCGCCGGGACGGCAATGCACCAGCGTCGCGGTGACGTTGCACATCGTGCCTGAAGGCATGTAGACCGCGGCTTCCTTGCCCATCAGCGTGGCGACGCGCTCGCACAGCGCATTCACGGTCGGATCGTCGCCGACCTGCTCGTCGCCGACCTCTGCCCGCGCCATCGCCTCGCGCATCGCAGCCGTCGGCTTGGTCTGCGTGTCCGAAAGCAGATTGATGCGCACCGGCGGCGCCTTGGGATCGATCGGGGGAGGGGTATAGAGCATCAACTTGCTCCCTGAGGGGAATGGCACTCGCTCGCGGTCAGCGAGCTCTGGGTGGACGCCGGGCGGCGTGACGAAACCGCATAATAACGATTTCTGTCTCGGTCACACGATAATCGATCAGATAGGGATAAGGGTTGACCGGCAAGCGACGGACGTATGCACGCGTAGTCGTTCGCCCTGCGTGGGGGTAGGTCTCTAGCAATGCTATGAGAGCGACAATGCGGCCGCGCACGTGGCCTGCGCCTTGGGGCGAGTGCGCCTCGATGTAGGTCAGAATTTGGTCGATTTGGGCGAGCGCCCGCTTCGTATAGCGGACCTTCACAGGCCGTGCTTCGCCCACATCGCGCGGACTTCGTCGGCGCTGGCCAGCTCGCCGCGGGCGATTTCGGCTTCGGCCTCGGCGAGATCTGCCTCTTCCGCCGCCGTCAGCTGGATTGGTGGCTGATCGACCCCGGCAAGCTCAAGCAGGGTCCGCGCCAGTTCGTCCTGCTCTGAATCGGGCAGGCCGGAAACTTTGCTGAAGGCCTCTTCCAGAAGACGAGTCATGCTCAACTCCGCGATGTGCAATCATAGCACAGATGGCCTGAGACATGGGAATCGCCGGCTCAAACAAAAAGGCCCCGGTGAACCGGGGCCTTTGAATGTCGTTCTGCCGAACTATTAGCGCGAATAGAATTCGACGACCAGATGCGGCTCCATCTGCACCGGGAACGGCACGTCGGAGAGGCCGGGGATGCGCACGTACTTGGCGGTCATCTTGCCGTGGTCGACTTCGAGATAGTCGGGGGTGTCGCGCTCGGGGAGCTGGCTGGCTTCGAGCACGTGGGCGAGCTGCTTGGAGGCTTCCTTGACCTCGATCACGTCGCCGATCTTGAGCTGGTAGCTCGAGATGTTGACCTTGCGGCCGTTCACCTTGATGTGGCCGTGGTTGATGAACTGGCGCGCGGCGAAGATCGTGGAGACGAACTTGGCGCGGTACACGACCGCGTCGAGACGACGCTCCAGGAGACCGATCAGGTTCTCGCCGGTGTCACCCTTGAGGCGGCTCGCCTCGACATAGATGCCGTGGAACTGGCGCTCGGAAATGTTGGCGTAGTAGCCCTTCAGCTTCTGCTTGGCGCGCAGCTGCACGCCGAAGTCGGAGAGCTTGCCCTTGCGGCGCTGGCCGTGCTGGCCGGGGCCGTACTCGCGGCGGTTGACGGGGCTCTTCGGGCGGCCCCAGATGTTCTGGCCCATACGGCGATCGAGTTTGTACTTCGCCTCACTGCGCTTAGTCATCGCGTCCTCTTCAGGTACATGGTTTGAGGAAACGCGCCCTCCTGTGTGACGGGCTAGGCCCGGCACTGACAGGTCCGATCCCCAAAGCTTAAGGGAGAGGACCACGGGTCGCGAAACGCTTCGCGGGCCGAAATCGGCCCGCGAGCAGGCGGCTTTTAGGTGAGTTTGGGCCGTTCTGTCAATGCGAATAGCCCCGAAATCATGTCCGGACCGCCCGGATCGGCTTCGGCCCGGCCGCGCGCAATTCGGCAGCGATTTCAGTGTTCAGGACCTGTTCCAGCCGGGTCAGGACCCGGGCTATGGGGGCGGCGTCGGTCACCCGGTGGTCCCAGCGGATCACGACATGGATGGTTTGGTCGGGCTCGACCACCCCATAGCTGACGATGAACGGGCCCGGCGTGATGGGATGGAGCTCGCCACCGCCATAGGCGGCCACTGAGCTCACCGCAAAACTGCCGAACCAGTTGCCGCGCTGTCGGCCGAAATTCAGCCCGACCGCCCAGCACAGCCGCCGCAGCGGCAGCGGCAGGCGGGTGGCCCGCATGATCTTGCGGAACATCGGGATATCGTCGACCGGGGCCGTCTTGGCACGCCGGATTTCGGCGTCCACCGCGGCCAGCGCCATGGCTTCGGGAGCCGCGATTCGCTGCGGCATCACGCATTCCTCGCCGTCTTGGACCCGGGCGATCGCCACCGACGCCACGCTATTGGGCAGCTCGTAGAGCGACGGCCAGGGCCATTTGGCGTAGACGGTGCGCAGGACCGGCTCGTCCCTGGCGACCAGGGCAAAGGCTTTGACGAACATCGCGGCCCAGCCGGCGGGCGCCATCGTTCCGGCACGCGCCTCCAGCAGGGGGCGGATATTGAGGGGGCGGGAGAGCGAGACGAATGGCACGTCCATCGACGCCCGCATGAGGTCGCAAATCAGGCGGCGCGGCAGCGAAATGGTCTTGGACGTCCCGCGCATGGGTCTTTCGGTTCCTGCGGACTAAAGTATGTGCAGCGAGCGGGTGGCCCGCTCGCCGCGTGCTCTAGCACGAACCAACCCGCCTGGGGCCGGTCGGTTTGCCGCATCAGGGCGCCGGCGAGGCCAGCGGCTTGGTTTTGTCGACGATGTAAACCCCAAGCACTTTCATGGCCTTGTCGCCATGAGCCTTGGCGTCGTGCACGACGCCTGCCGGGATCTGGTAGGAATCCCCGACTTTCAGGGTTTTCTCCGGCTGGCCGTCGATGAGGAGATTCAGCTCGCCTTCGAGCACGTAGCCGGTTTCGACCCCAGGATGGGTATGGCGTCCGGCCGCGCCGCCCGCCGGGACCTCTGCGATGGCGGTGACGGTGTTGTAGCCGTCGGGAAATTCGACCTTCTGCAGTGGGGTCCGCTTGATGCCGGTCTGCTGGGCGAAGGCTGCGAGGGCAAGGCTGGTAAAGGCGAGAGCGAGCAAAGTCTTTTTGAGCATGGTTCTTCCTCCCTGGAACCGCCGACCCTAGCAGCGCCGCAGTTCCCGGCAAGGCCGCGATCGGCTCGTTCAGCGCTTGATTCCCTCGAACGCCGCCATGATGCCGCGCTGGAACAGCGACCAGTCGAAACCCAGCGCGATCGCGCGATAGCCGCGATCGACCAAGGCGTTGGCCTGGTCTGCGGTGCGGGCGACGCCACCGATCGGCACGCCGCTTTTGAGGATGCCGGCCTCGGCGCGGGCGACCAGCTCCAGCAATTCCGGATCGTCCATCTGCCCGCGCTTGTTGATGGACGTCGCGAGATCGCCGGGGCCGATCACCGCGACGTCGATGCCCGGCGTCGCCATGATCTCGTCGATGCGATTGACGGCCTCGACATGCTCGATGGTGATCATGCAGATCATCTCGTCGTCGGCGCTGGCCATGTAGTCCGGCATCGACTGGCCCCAGCGGAACGGCGCGTGGAACGGACCCCAGAGACGATCGCCGCGCGGCGGATAGCGCACGCTGCGCACCGCCTTCTCGGCTTCGGCGCGATTGGTGATCATCGGGAAATTGATGCCGAAGGCGCCGATGTCCATCGGCGCTTTCGCAAGCCACGGCTCGTTCGCCGCGATCCGCACCAGGGGCGTGCATGGCGTGCCTGTCGTGGCCGCAATCATCGCATGCGCTTCGGTCAAGCCAATCGGGCCATGCTCGAGGTCGACGATGATCCAGTCGAGCGAGCGCGCCATGATCTGTACGGTCTGCACGCTCGGGATCGTCGCGATCGCGCCAAAGGCGGGGCGCCCCTCGCTCCAGAGCTGGCGGAGACGGTTGAGCGGCGCTGCGGGGACCGACATGGAATGACCTTGCGCAAAAGTGACGACGATGAAGCCTAGCAGCGCGCCGTGTCTGCGAAAAGTCAGGCCAGCGCGCGGCCGCCGAAGAACGGCGTCAGCGTGGCCGAAAGCCCGTGCACGCGGTTCGAGGTGAAGATCATCTCGGCGCCGGACTGCGCGATGCCGCCGATTTGCGCGCCGAGCAGGTCGGAGACGCGGCGGGCGATGGCGGGCGCGGGGTCAATCCATTCGACCGGCCAGGGCGCGAGCGTCTTCATCCGGTCGAGCAGCAGCGGATAGTGCGTGCAGGCGAGCACCACGGTGTCGGTGCGCGATGTCGCGTCCGCGGGATCACCGACGAAGCAGGGGGCGAGTTCGGCGAGGATGTCGCCGTCGCTGATCGGATGGCCGCTGAGCGCGGCTTCCGCCAGCGAGGCGAGCTCGGGCGAGCCGACCAATGTCACCTCGCAACCCAGCGCGAAATCGCGGATCAGCGCCTTGGTGTATTCGCGCTTCACCGTGCCCTTGGTGCCGAGCACCGAGACGCGGCGGCTCTTCGACTGCGCGCAGGCGGGCTTGATCGCCGGCACGGTGCCGACGAAGGGCAGGGAATAAGCGGCGCGTAAGTGAGATAGGACCAGGGTGGACGCCGTGTTGCAGGCGATGACGACGAGGTCAGGATCGTGGGTGCCAATCAGTTCGCCCATCAGTGGCACGACGCGGGCGATGATCTCGTCCTCGCTGTGGTGGCCATAGGGGAAGAAGGCATCGTCGGCGACATAGACGAAATGCGCGTCCGGGCGCGCAGCTACGACCTCGCGGAGCACCGTGAGTCCGCCAAGGCCGGAATCGAACACCAGGATCGTCGGGGAATAGGTCACGTCGCTACCTTAAGGGCACCATGGTTACCATTCGGTTTTTGGGGCGGTTTTGCGGCGGGGCCCGCTTGGGACCAATTTGGAACGATTCAATTTCACGGTTGCCGCAAGTTCCCGCTATCAGCAGCTGCGCTGCGGACGGGGACATATCCGCAAAACTCCGGAGAGCCGACATGATCAGAAATACCAGTAACGGCTGGGGCAGCGTTTCCCGGTGGCTGCACTGGATTTTGGCGCTGGCCATCCTCGCCATGATCGGCTTCGGCTGGTGGATGAACCACATCCCGGCGCGTCCCGACCGCTTCTTTTACCGCTCGATCCACG
The DNA here is from genome assembly GCF_040547725.1 of Bradyrhizobium sp. LA2.1. Lineage (NCBI taxonomy): Bacteria > Pseudomonadati > Pseudomonadota > Alphaproteobacteria > Hyphomicrobiales > Nitrobacteraceae > Bradyrhizobium > Bradyrhizobium sp. LA2.1. The sequence goes on along the minus strand of NZ_JBEPQI010000004.1, from coordinate 288,124 downwards.
CCGATATCGGCTATGTGATCCTGCTGCTGACCGTGCTGCGCCTGGTCTGGCGCGCCGTCAACCCGACGCCCGCGATGCCGCCTGAAACCTCGCGCTGGCAGAAGATCGCGGCCCATGTCAGCCACGGCGCGCTCTATCTCGTGGTCATCCTGGTCGCGATGCTGGGCTGGGCGCATTCCGGGGCGCGTACGCCGGATTATTCCGATTTCTTCGGCCTGTTTCACGTGCCGCAATTCACCTCTCCCGACCGTGCGGCGGCGGGCGCCTATGAGGACCGCCACATCCTCTTTGCCTATGTGCTGCTGGCGCTGATCGCGATTCACGTGGTCGCTGCGCTCTGGCACCACTTCATCCGCCGCGACCGCGTCGTGGCGCGGATGGTGGCGGACGAGGCGGGGTAGGACGGTCCCTCCACGTCGTCATTGCGAGCGCAGCGAAGCAATCCAGAGTCTTTCCGCGGTGGCAGTCTGGATTGCTTCGCTGCGCTCGCAATGACGGGTTAAGATGCGGCGTCACGGCAGGTCCAACTCACGGTCGCAGGAGACGCCATGCTCACCGTCCACCATCTCGGCAAGTCGCAATCCGAGCGCATCGTCTGGCTCTGCGAGGAACTGGGAATTCCCTACGAACTGAAGCGCTACGCGCGCGATTCCGTCACCATGCTGGCGCCGCCCGACTACAAGGCGCTGCATCCGATCGGGAGTGCGCCCGTCATCACCGACGGCGATCTCGTGCTCGCCGAGTCCGGCGCCATCGTCGATTACATCATGGCCAAATTCGGCGATGGGCGCCTTGCGCTCCGCCCTGATCATCCTGATTTCGCGCAGTTCCTGTACTGGTTTCACTTCGCCAACGGCACGCTGCAGGCCGGCATGGGCCGGCTGATGATCCTGAACCGGCTCAAGCTTGCCGAGGACAATCCGATGCTGGTCGCGCGCAGAGGGCGTACCGACCGCGCCTTCGACCTGGTCGATGCGCGTGTTCGCGACGCCGAATATCTGGCGGGCGACACCTTCACCACCGCCGACATCATGATGGGCTTCTCGCTCACTACGATGCGCTACTTCCAGCCCTATGACCTGTCGCGCTGCCCGAACGTGGTGAACTATCTCGGCCGCGTCGGTGCCCGCCCGGCCTACCGGCGCGCGATGGAGAAGGGCGATCCGGGAATGGCGCTGCTGCTGAGCTGAGCCGCGGCGCCGTTCACGCGATCCGGTTCGTGGTCGTTGACCGCTCGCTCGCCAGCTGCTTCTGCAAGCGATCGATGTTTTGCAGCAGGCGCTGGCTGGTCAGCACCAGGAAGTAATAGCCGAACTGCGGGTCCTGAAAATAGATCTCGAGCAAGCGGTCATAGGTGATCGTCAGCACCTGTCCGTCCTCGACGCATTCGATCGTCCCGGTGCGCCGGTTGTCCGGCGTGAGGAAGCCGAGCTCTCCCATGAGAGCTCCGGGCCCGATCTCCACATTGATCTCCTTGACCAGGAACTTGCCGGTGACCGTGAGGAGCATCTCCTTGGCGGGATCGCCCAGTTTGAAGAGCGTATCGCCACTGCGATATCTGCGCTCGGTCATGAACGGCTTGAGCCACTCGATCGACATGTCGCCTTCGGCCGCATGGCGCGCCTTCTTGACCAGCTTGAGCATCTGCCGCAGGCGCAGGGCGTTGATCGGAAGCAGCAGCAGATAGAGGAGGAAGGTCGAGACGTTGGCCGAGAGCGCGCCGAAAACGGCGAAGAACGCACAGCCGACCATGTTGGCGACGCGCAGCGGCACCATCGTCCGCATCAGGAGGGTGGCGACGAAGAAGCCGGCGCCGACCGCGGCGAATAGATTGGCCAGCGTAATGTTTTGGACAAAGATCTCCAGCAACCGGTTGAAGATCGCGTCGTAGGTGACGTTGTTGGGATCGAGGCCCATCTGGACCAGGATCTTTGCGATCCTGAGGTTGTCCGTCGCCGCATCCAGAATGCGGTCGAGGATCGAGGAAATGTCTGCGCTGCCGGACGGCATGTACTAACCCCGCGTAAGGCCTTCAGTCCTGGTCGGTATGCTCGACACGTATAGCCGAAATCGAATGACGACCGCTTGAAATGAAGCCTTCGGCCGCCATGCCGCAAGAGGCAAATTTTAGCCTGATCGGGCGTTTCGGCAATTGCCCGTTGGTTGTGCGCATGGCCATGGCGCGCCCGTGATTCGGGGCCCCGGGGGGCGCGGGCTTCCGCGTCGTGGCCGTGGCGCCCCGACGGGGCGGGGGCGGAGCGCGACCGGCCCTTACGGCTTGGCGGCGGGTTGCACGACCTGCTGCTCGACGAGGTCGAGGTGCCCCGGCAGCGAACCGGCGCGCAGCAACATCGCGACGCTATTGGCTTCCTCCAGGGTGAAATTGCCGGAGATCTGGCCCGAGCCGCCGGTGATCGGCTCGCGGATCACGGGGGCGGAGATCACCTTGCCGTCGAGCACGATGGCGAAGGGCCTTCCGATGTTCTCCTCGGTGACGTGGGCAAAGCGCCGCGTGCCGCGGCCATTGAAACGGAACGAGGCGATCGGGTCTTTCGTGCCGCTGGCAAATCCCGGGCCGGCATAGCTGATGTCGTCGCCGTCGAGTGCGCTGTCCCTGGCGACCAGGTAATGGCGCTCGTCCTTGAAGCCGGGCAGGACTTCGGTGCCCGTGGGCGGCGTGCCGGATTGCGCCTGCTCCGCGGGCATCGAGAGGTCGATCAGGCGGAAGCTGACCTTGACCTTCCTGGCGAAGACCGCGGTCACGCGGGCGGGCTCCATCATGCCCGGGATGAAAATGCGGATGCGATCCGTGCCATCCGGCAGGACGCTGGCGAGGTTGATGCCGGCATCCTTGAGGCGCTGCTCGATCATGGCGATGGAATCTTCGACGAGATCGCGCAGCCGGGCCGCGGATGCGGCATCGGTCGGCGCGAGCCTGACCAGTCCGTCGCCGCCGTCGGTCACTGTGAGTGCATGCGATGGCAATCCCTCCGCGGCCGACGCGAGCTTGCGTGCGAGCTGTTCGCGGCCCTTGGCATCCGCGATCTTCACCTCCACGCCGGCGTCGCGGATCGCAAGACCGGAGAAGGCGATCTTGCCCTCGCGCAGGGTCTTGTAGACATCGTCGCGCAAATCCGTGACGACGCTCTCGCGCAAGCCGTCGGTATCGACCTTGTAGACGATGCGCGAGCCGCCCAGCTTCTCCATCTTGTCGGCGACGAAGGCGGCGATCCTGGCACGCATCTTGTCGAACTGGCCGTCCTCGGCGCGCGCCGCGCGGGGCAGGACGATCGCCGAAGTCATAATCGCTGAAGTCATGATCGCCGAAGTCACGGCGAGCGCGACAATCAGCCGTGTGACGCGATCCCGCGGGGGCGTGGTCATGATTTCCTCAAGTCTTGCGGCAGGACGCTGGCAGGGGAGTCCGATGCATGTTCTTGGTCCCCGGATCGGGCGGGGAGGTTCAATGGCCTCGAAGACGCGTGCTACGGCCGTAGCCGTTCGGCCATGGACGAACGCTCAATCATCCATCATTCTGTCAGCGCTCGACCGGCCATCGGCCGAGGCCTCGCCGACCAAAATGTCAAAAGACAGGGGGCGGGGAAATGCATCTGAGGGAGGACGGAATTCCATGGCGGGCATCCACGCGCTCGATCGGTTCATCGGCAACGACTATCCGGACTTCGCGACGGACGCAGAGGTCCGGGCGTTCGAGCAGGTCCCTTACGCCGATCGCGTCGCGGCCGAGAGCACTTATGACGCCATCAGGCTCGGTGCGGCGCGCAATCCCGACGGGGCCGCGATCCAGTTCCTGCAAAACGCCGATCCGGCCGATACGCCTGTGATGGTCACCTATCGCGATTTCGTCGCGCGCGTCACGCAGGCCGCCAACATGTTTCACGCGCTCGGCGTCGAGAAGGGCGACGTCGTCAGCTTCATGCTGCCGCTGGTGCCCGATGCCTTCGTGACGCTGTTCGGCGCTGAGGCCGCGGGCATCGCCAATCCCGTCAATCCGCTGCTCGAGCCGCACCAGATCGCGGAGATCCTTGAGGCCGCGAACACCAAGATCCTGGTGGCGCTCGGGCCGATGCCGGGCACCGACATCTGGCAAAAGGTCGAGCAGATCCGTCCGCAGCTGAAACACCTCAAGGCGGTCGTGCAGGTGTTCGGCGGAGGCGATCCGGACAAGGGCATCTTCGCCTTCAACGACCTGATCAAGCAGCAGCCGTCCGACCGGCTTATCAGCGGGCGCAAGATTCAGGGTGGCGACATCGCGGCCTATTTCCACACCGGCGGCACCACCGGCACGCCGAAGCTCGTGCGGCACACCCACGCCAATCAGGTCTATCAGGCCTGGGCGCTCAATCTGCTGCTGAAGTCGAAGCCCGGCGCCAACATGCTGTTCGGCATGCCGCTATTCCATGTCGGGGGATCGCTGACGCAGGTGCTGCTGACGCTGTCCGCCGGCGGCTCATTGGTCGTGCTGTCGCCGAGCGGCTGGCGCAACCCGAATTCGGTGAAGAACATCTGGGGGCTGGTGGAGCGCTTCAAGCCCGAGGCGCTGTCGAGCGTGCCGACGGTGCTGGCGGCGACGCTTGCGGTGCCGCCAGGCAATGCGGACATCTCCAGCCTGAAATATGCCGCCGGCGGCGGCTCGGCGATTCCCGTCGCCGTCGGCTCGGCGATCCAGGAGAAGCTGAAGCTGCCGGTGGTCGAGGTCTACGGCATGACCGAGACCTCGAGCGTGCACACGCTCGCTTATCCCAGCCGGCCGATCCGGCTCGGCTCGGTCGGTCTTCCCATGCCTTACGCGCGCGTGCGCATCGTGCAGCTCGATGCCGACGGTCGCCTGATCCGCGACTGCGCAGCCGACGAGATCGGCGTCGTCATCATGGCCGGGCCCGGCGTGTTCGGCGGCTATCTCAACGACGAGCACAACAAGGGCGCGTTCGTCGACGAGGTCTGGGTCAACTCCGGCGACCTCGGACGTCTCGATGCCGACGGCTACCTCTGGATCACCGGCCGCGCCAAGGATCTCGTGATCCGCGGCGGCCACAATATCGATCCGGCGCCGATCGAAGAGATCATGTTTCGCCATCCCGCCGTCGGCTTCGCCGCCGTGGTTGGCCAGCCCGACGCCTATGCGGGCGAGCTGCCGGTCGGTTACGTGCAACTGAAGCCGGGCGCGACCATTCAGCCGGGCGAGCTCGAGTCGTGGGTGCGCGAGCGGACGCCGGAGCGCGCCGCCGTTCCAGTGCAGGTCATTCCGATCGACCCGATGCCGGTCACGGGCGTCGGCAAGGTGTTCAAGCCGCAGCTGCGCTGGGACGCCGCGCAGCGGGTGTTCACCAAGGTGCTGTCGCCGATCATCGCGCGCGGCATCGACTGCAAGGTGAAGGTCGGCGCGCATGGCAGCCACGGCTCGATCGCCACTGTGACGCTCGCGGGCCTGCCGGCAGACCAGCGCGAACTCGTCGCTGGCGAGGTGCACACGCTGCTCGATCCGTTCGTGATGCGGCACGAGGTGGTGCAGGCGTAGGTAAGGGCACGCGAGGCTTGCGCGCCTCGCCGCGAGCGCGCATCATCCTCTCAAAAAATGGGGGGAAGCCGATGCCTGAACTCTCTCGCCGCCATCACCTTCAACAATTGTCGGCCGTGTTCGGATCCGCTGCGCTGTCCGGATTGTCACGGCCGGTATGGGCGTCAGAGCCGGACATTCCGCCGGAGGGCATCGGCAAGGGCATCAAGCATATCTCGTACAGCGACGTCGGCGGCCGGCCCGACACCGTGCAGGTGATGTTCAACCGGCAGCACGTCTATGTCGGACACATGTTCAGCGACGGCGTGACGATCCTGGACGCGTCCGATCCGCGCGCACTGAAACCGGTCAATTTCTTCACTGCCGGGCAATACACCCGCACCCACCATCTGCAGGTGGCGGAAGACCTGCTGCTGCTTGCGAACGGCGCCAACATCGTCGCGATGCAGTCCTACGACAGCATGCGCGGCTATTTCGAGAATTCGCTCGCCGACAGCATCACCAAGGCCAAGAAATTCCGCTCCGGCCTGTCGATCCACGACATCTCGAAACCGGGCGAGATGCGCGAGGTCGCGTTCCTCGAAATGCCGGGCTTCGGCATCAACCGGCTGTGGTGGCCCGGCGGCCGCTATGCCTATGTGTCGGCGCATTTCGACGGCTTCACCGACCACATCCTTTGCGTGGTCGATCTCAAGACCATCACCAAGCCGGAGATCGTCGCGAAATGGTGGCTGCCGGGCATGAACCGCGCGGCCGGCGAGCCGGCGACGCCCAAGGGCAAGCGCTTTGCGCTGCATCACATGATCACGGCGGGCGATCGCGGCTATGCCGCCTGGCGCGACGGCGGCTTCACCATCCACGACATCGGCGATCCCGCCAATCCGAAGCTGCTCTCGCACATCAACTGGTCGCCGCCCTTCGCCGGCGGCACGCATACGCCGCTGCCGCTGCCGAAGCGTCAGCTCGCCATCGTCGCGGATGAAGCCAATGCGGATCAATGCGCCAAGGGCCTGTTTCATACATTCGTGCTTGACGTGCGCGCGCCGCAAAATCCGGTGCCGATCGCGACGCTGCCGACGCCACGCGATCGCGACTTCTGTGCGAAGGGCACCTTCGGTCCGCATAATCTGCATGAGAACCGCCCCGGCTCCTTCCAGAGCGAGGAGACGATTTTCGCGACCTACAACAATGCCGGCGTCAGGGTGTTTGACGTCAGGGATCAGTTTGCGCCGAAGGAGATCGCGTATTGGGTGCCGCCGGTACCGAAGAAGCTGATCGATCCCCGGCCGAACGTCGCGCTCGCAGCCAAGACCTGCGATTCCTATGTCCGGCCTGACGGGCTGATGTTCGTGTCGGACTGGAATGCCGGAATGCACGTGCTGCAATATCAGGGGTAATCGCCGCGCAGCGGGAGTCGGCGACTTGTCCACCGTGGCCACCTCTTCCGATCGGGCGACGCCTCGCCGTTACCCGCGGATCGCCGCATTGGCCCTTTCGGCCGCGCCCGTCATCGCATCCTTGGCCGATTTCGCCCCGTTGACCACTTCATTCACGCCGATCATGAAGGCGTCCAGGATCAGTCTCGATTGCGGATGGAAAAGAATCGCCTTGGCGCGGTCGACGTCGGCATTCTGCAAATTGATCAGCGCCGCCTCGGCGGCCTGCGAACCGAACGCCTTCCTGAAGCCCTCGCTCGACCAGGCCGACACGCGTGTCGTCGCCAGCCCTGCTGCAGCAGTCTGCAGCGAGGTCGCCTTGCTCGTCGCCCAGAGCAGGAACAGGAAAGCCGCGCGCTTGTTTCGCGATTTGGAATTGATGCACGCCTGCCAGTGCGACATGAAGGGGACGGGGCCGCGACCGGCGAGATGCGGAAAGGTTGCAAACCCGGCCTGCTTGGCGACACGGCTTTTCGCTGGATTGGAAATGTCGGTCGCGAAGTTGCTGCTGTCGATCGCCATGGCCGTCCGCCCCTGCAGGAAGTCGTCCAGCACGTGGTACCATTCGTAGCTGCCGACGCCGGCAGGCCCGGCCTGACCGAGCAACTGTCCGTACATCTCGACGGCCGCGATCCCCTCCGGGCTCGCGAAAACGACCCTGTTGTGCTCGACCATGGCCCCACCGTAGGAGAACAGGAAGCCCATGGCTGGCGGGGAGGAATTGCCGCTCGCCTGGGCCCGCATCGCGATCCCTGACATCCCGTTGCTCTTGACCGCCTTGGCGGTGACAAGCAGCTCGTCGAAAGTCTGGGGTACCGGCTGGTCCTTGGCTGCCAGCGCATCGCTGTTGATGAACAGGGTCGTCGCCTCTGAGGTAATCGGGACCGCGTACCGTTCGCCGTCCGACCACAGCGGGAAGGCGCGGGCCGTCTTGAGCAGGTCGCTCTCGTCATACCAGGCGGGGTCGGTCAGCGACTTCATGGAATAATAGCCGTTCAGTGGCTCCGCCCATCCGTTCGTGATGCCCTGGCCATAGGTCGTGAACATGAAGACGTCGGGCGTGCTACTGCCGCGAGCGAGCCTGATCGGCAGCGCGCCGAGGTAGGTGGTTTCCAGCTGGAAATCGATGGTGACGTTGATGCCGGTGAGGATGGTGAACTCCGGCAACAGCGGCGCGATCGCGTTCGACCACGGATGGATCGCACCCGAAAGTGCGATCGTCTGTCCCGCAAATTGCTTCCAGTCGATCGCGGCGTTGGCGTTAGCCGCAGCGGAATCCTCGGCAAAGCCCCATCGCGGCAGCGCGGTCAGGCCCGCGCCAGCCGCCCCCAGTCCCTTGATGAAACTGCGGCGGCTCGCCGGATGGCTCAATGAGTTTTCACCCTGTGCCATGATGATGCTCCTTGAATTAACCAAGGGCATTCATCCATAGCACACGCACGGTGCCGCAGTCCTGCGACATCACGGCCCGACCTCTGGCGTATCCGATGAATGTCGGGTTCCCGACCTCCTTATCCGTGCTATTGTCCCATCATGCTCTGGCGTCGGCACCAGAACACGCGCGGTCACACGAGCATCGAAGACCCACGGCCAATGTCCGTTCCTGTTCGGGCCCTGCCTCTGCGATGGTTTGCTCGTCCGCTGATCCTTGCGGTCGCAGTGCTTGTGACCCTGTTTGCCGCGACCAGCTTCCTCGGCCTGCAATATTGGCAGGAGCGGCAAGCAGCTCATCACTTCATCGAGCATAGCCGCCAGGTCCTCGAAACGCTTGATCGGCTGCGGGCGATCGTCGCGGAACTGGAGACTGAAAGGCGCGGGTATCTCATGACCCTCGACCCCGCCTATCTCAAGGCCTACGGCGTCTCTGACGAAAGCGTACGGCGCGAGGCTCAGGCGCTGCAGATGTTGGTGGCGGATGATCCGTTGCAGGGCCTTCGGGCCGGACATCTGGCGCTGACCGTTACAGCCACGCTGCGCGAGATCGACGAGCTGCTGAAGACGGCCGGCACGTCCGGGCTGGCCGCGCTGGCAATGATCCGCAGCATGGACGAGATCCGCTCGCAAATCGACCAGATGGTGGATCACGAGCGCTTTCGGCTCGCCGGCCGGGAGGCGCGCGCAGAAGCATTCGAGCAACGCTGGACCTGGCTGATCGCCGGCGCCGTTGTCCTCGTCGTCGCGCTGGCCGCAGCGGCGCTGGCGCTCGCGCGGCTCGAAGCGAAACGGCGGCGGGAGGCGACCGAGGAGAACATCCAGCTCCAGAGTGATCTTGCAGCACGGGATATCAAGATCAGGCGCCTGTTCGATGCCAACATCATCGGCATCATCATCTGGGAAGTCGAGGGGCGCATTCTCGAGGCCAACGATGCCTTCCTGCGCATCGTGGGATACGACCGGGAAGATCTCGCCGCAGGGCGCCTGCATCGGACCGACCTCACGCCGCCGGAATGGCGCGACCGCGACTTGCAGACCGTGACGGAACTGAAGCGGGTCGGGACGGCCCAGCCATTCGAGAAGGAGTATGTGCGGAAGGACGGAAGCCGCGTTCCGGTGCTGATCGGTGGGACCATGTTCGGAGAAGGTACGGATCATGGCGTCGGCTTCGTCCTCGATCTGACGGCTCTCAAGCGGGCGGAAGCCGAAGGCCGCGAACACGAGCGGCGCTACCGTGAAGCGCTGATGGAGCTCGCGCACGCCAATCGCGTCACCACGATGGGACAGCTAACCGCTTCGATCGCCCATGAAGTCAATCAGCCGATCGCCGCGATCGTGGCGAACGCCGAGGCCGGGCTGAATTGGCTGGAGGCGCGACCGCCAAACCTGGAGCGGGTTCGACAGACCCTCGACTGGATCACCGGTGATGGTATGCGAGCCGGCGACATCATCGGCCGGATCCGGGCGCTCATCAGGAACGCGCCCCCGCAAAAAGAGACCCTGGAGATCAACCCGGCGGTGCTTGAGGTCATCGCGCTGACACGCAGCGAAGCGTTCAAGAACGGCGTCTCGGTGCGAATGCAATTTGCGGAGGGCTTGCCGCCGATTCAGGCCGACCGGGTTCAAGTTCAGCAAGTGGTGCTCAACCTGATCGTCAACGCGATCGAGGCGATGGCCGCGGTCGGCGAGGGGGGACGGGAGTTGCTGATCAGCACCGGTCGGGATGCATCCGACGGCGTCCACGTCACCTTGCGGGATTCCGGTCCGGGGCTGGATCCGAAGAACGTGGATCGCCTGTTCGAAGCCTTCTACACCACCAAGCCCACAGGCATGGGGATGGGTCTCGCCATCTGCCGCTCGATCATCGAGGCGCATGGCGGGCGGATGTGGGCCGGCGCAAACGAGCCGCGGGGCGCCTTCTTTCAGTTCACCCTGCCTCTCGCCTCAGACGAGACCGCATCCAGCCCGCTGGAGACGGAAGAGCCAACGGGGCAACGCTCTGCGGCTCGATGACGGGCTCCGCGTTGCGTGGCCCTTTGGCGGCAATGTCGCCCGGGCCACGGCTGCCGCGAAGCGACGCTAGCCCGCCGGCATCCGCGTCTCCACCAGGCGCGCCCAGTAGGAGGCGCCGTGGCCGAGGATGTTGTCGTTGAAGACATAGGCCGGGTGGTGGCACTCGTTGCCGTCGCCCATGCCGACCAGGATCATCGCGCCGGGACGCGCTTCCAGCATGAACGAGAAGTCCTCGGCGCCCATCATCGGGATGAACTTGTCGTTGACGCGCTCGGCACCGACGATGTCGCGGGCGACGTCGGCGGCAAGGCCGGCCTCGCGCGCATGGTTCATCGTCACCGGATACATCCGCGTGTACTTGGTCTCGGCCGAGCCGCCATAGGCGCGGGCGACGCTTTCGGCGACCTCGCCGATGCGGCGCTCGACGAGATCGCGCACTTCAGGATCGAGCGTGCGGACGGTGCCGCCGAGCTCGGCGACTTCAGGGATGATGTTGAAGGCCGTGCCGGAGTGGAATTGCGTGATCGAAATGACGGCGGACTTCAGCGGATCGACGTTGCGCGCGACGATCGACTGCAGCGCGTTGACGATCTGCGAGCCGATCAGCACGCTGTCGACGGATTTGTGCGGACCGGCGCCGGCGTGGCCGCCCTTGCCGTGGACGGTGATCTGGATGTTGTCGGAGGAGGCCAGCATCGCGCCGGGCGTGGTCGCGAAATGGCCCTCGGGCAGGCCCGGCATGTTGTGCATGCCGTAGACCTCCTGGATGTTCCAGCGCGTCATCAAGCCGTCCTCGACCATCGCCTTGCCGCCGCCGCCGCCTTCCTCCGCAGGCTGGAAGATCATGATCGCGGTGCCGTCGAAATTGCGCGTCTCGGCGAGATATTTGGCGGCACCGAGCAGCATGGCGGTGTGGCCGTCATGGCCGCAGGCGTGCATCTTGCCGGGAACCTTGGAGGCGTAGGCGACGCCCGACGTCTCCATGATCGGCAGCGCGTCCATGTCGGCACGCAGCCCGATGGTCTTGCCGGAGGCCGACTTGCGGCCGCGGATCACGCCGACGACACCGGTCCGGCCGATGCCCGTCACCACCTCGTCGCAGCCGAATTCGCGCAAGCGATCGGCGACGATGCCGGCGGTGCGATGGACCTCGTAGAGCAGCTCCGGGTTCTCATGGAAGTCATGGCGCCAGGCGGCCATTTCGTCGGAGAGGGCGGCAACGCGGTTGACGATGGGCATGAGGGGATCCGTTTCTTGTTCGTGGGGTAGGTTAGCGTAGCGTAACCCACCGCCGTGTCACGAGGAATGGTGGGTGATGCCTGCGGCTAACCACCCGGCAGTTTCTACGGACGCGCGCTCAGCTCTCGCCGAACACGCGCTTGAAGATCGTGTCGACATGCTTGAGGTGATAGCCGAGGTCGAACTGCTCCTCGATCTCGGCGTCGGTGAGATACTTCTTCACTTCAGTGTCCTTCTTCAGGAGCTGGAGGAAGTCGCCTTCGCCGCGCCAGACCGGCATCGCGTTGCGCTGCACCAGCTTGTAGGCATCCTCGCGGCTTGCGCCCTTCTGGGTCAGCGCCAGCAGCACGCGCTGCGAATGCACGAGGCCGCCGAGGCGGTCGAGGTTCTTCTGCATGTTGGCGGGATACACCAGCAGCTTGTCGATCAGGCCGGCGAGGCGCACCAGCGCAAAGTCGAGCGTCACGGTGGCATCCGGGCCCATCATGCGCTCTGCGGAGGAGTGCGAGATGTCGCGCTCGTGCCAGAGCACGACGTTTTCCAGGGCCGGCGTCACATAGGCGCGGACCATGCGGGAGAGGCCGGTGAGGTTTTCCGACAGCACCGGGTTGCGCTTGTGCGGCATCGCGGACGAGCCCTTCTGCCCTTCGGAGAAGAACTCTTCGGCCTCCAGCACCTCGGTGCGCTGCATGTGGCGGATCTCCACCGCAATGCGCTCGACCGAGGAGGCGATCACGCCAAGCGTCGAGAAATACATCGCGTGGCGGTCGCGCGGGATGACCTGCGTGGAGATCGGCTCGGGGACGAGGCCCATCGCCTTGGCGACGTGCTCTTCGACGCGCGGGTCGATCTGCGCGAAGGTGCCGACGGCGCCGGAGATGGCGCAGGTCGCGACTTCCTTGCGCGCCGCGATCAGGCGCTCCTTGGCACGTGAGAATTCGGCATAGGCATAAGCAAGCTTGAGGCCGAAGGTCACAGGCTCGGCGTGGATGCCGTGGCTGCGGCCGATAGTCGGCGTCATCTTGTGCTCGAAGGCACGCTTCTTCAGCGCGGCCAGCACCTTGTCGAGATCGGCGAGCAGGAGGTCGGCGGCGCGGGTGAGCTGGACGTTGAGGCAGGTGTCGAGCACGTCGGAGGAGGTCATGCCCTGGTGCACGAAGCGCGCTTCGGGGCCGACGATTTCGGCAAGGTGGGTCAGGAAGGCGATGACGTCGTGCTTGGTCTCGCGCTCGATCTCATCGATGCGGGCGACGTCGAAAGTGGCGTCCTTGGCCTTGGCCCAGACCGTCTTGGCGGCTTCCTTGGGGATCGTTCCGAGCTCGGCGAGGGCGTCCGCCGCGTGCGCCTCGATCTCGAACCAGATCTTGAACCGGGTCTGCGGCTCCCAGATCGAGGCCATTTCCGGGCGGGTATAGCGGGGGATCATCAGACTGCTCCAGGAAGGTGAGCGGGCGGCCCAAGGGGGCGGCGACCGGCCAAAATGCTTTTTACGCCGTGATTTAGCAGAGCGGGCAGGGCGAAACAAACGATCTGGACCCCGGGCGAGGGGGATCGGCGAGCTATCCACCGCCCCCGGAACTAGCCCAGGCAGAGGCGACGCCGCCCGCAAAAATTAACTGTCAATCACGGATCATTGACTGACAGATATTGAAATCTGTCAGCGAGACGTGTATATCCGTTCCCGGACGCTCCGATTGGGCGTCCCGCGGTGACCCGCCCAGGGAGCCCAGGTCCGAAACACTTGCGGATCGCGGGACACAAGGAGGTGGGGACCGCGGACGAATGGAGACTTAAGACAATGACGACCGAAATCATCAACTTCACCGGAACGATTGGGCATTGGCTCAATTTACTGGTTGCGCGCCAGATCGCGGCGCAGGCTGCAAAACTGCCTCATTAAGGCGAGAGCTTTCCGAAACGACCGGCACGGGCGCTTCGGAAGCAGCTCCATCGCCGGGTAACTGAGCCCTCAACGGGAACATGGTGCTGGCATGAATGAAGCCGTGATCTTGACGCCGGAGCGGATACTCGAAGTCACCGAGGACGTTCTGCGGCGCTACGGACTCGCCAAGGCCACCGTGGTTGACGTTGCCCGTGCGCTCGATGTGAGCCACGGCAGCGTCTATCGCCATTTCCCGAGCAAGGCCTCGCTGCGCGAGGCCGTCGCCAAACGCTGGCTGGATCGCATCGACGCGCCGTTGCTGGCGATCGCAGAGGAGCAGGGGCCGGCGCCGGCGCGACTCGACCGCTGGCTGCGTACGCTGTTCGCCGCCAAGCGCTCGCGTGTGCTCGACGATCCCGAGATGTTCGACACCTATCTGACGCTGGCGCGCGAGGCTTGCGCCGCCGTCAAGTGCCACAAGGACACCATGATCGACCAGATCGCGTCGATCCTGACCGACGGCGTGAAGCAGGGCGTGTTCGAGGTGGGCGACGTCAAGGTCACCGCCCGCGCCATCTTCGATGCCACCGTCCGCTTCCACCACCCGGCACATGCCGACGAGTGGAAGGACGCCGATCTGCCCGCTCGTGTCGATGCGACCCTGGCGCTGGTGCTGCGCGGGTTGAAGGCGGCCTAGACCGACACGGTCCCGCCAAAGCGTGTAACTGTCGATTCAGCCTTTCGCCTTGTGCAAAAGGGCCTCCTCGCGAAGGGCAGGCGAGCGGGTCGATTGCCTTCCGTTGGAGGATGGGACAACCGGCGGGCTCTCCGGATATGTGTTCACCGCGATTTCGACGGCGTCCTTTGACCGCTTCCGAATGCGGTAGAATGTAAGCTCCTGATCGAGTGCGGGGCAGCGGAAGTGGACGACGGCCGTATCCGGCAAGCGGCAGAGTTCGTCGATGAGCTCGCCCACGGTGAGGAGCGGAGGATCGACGACCGTTCGGTGCATGGCCTTACTCATGGCGCAACTCCTTCACTCTGCTGCTAACCAAAGCGCGACGGTGTCGGTTCCATTCCGCTCGCCTCACGCGCTGGATAAAGGCGCGAACTGCGCGCGCTAGAGCGCGGATCCCGACCGCAGGCCGCGCGACCGCAAGATGCCGAACGGGTCTTCACGCCCGGCCAGTTTCCGATATGTCGCAAGGTCGTCAAGCGTCGGACCTTCTCCGCGTCGGACATTCCCACTCGTTCCAACCGGAATCGACGTGCCGAGGCCGGCATAGAGATAGCTGTCGCCGAACGCCTTCTTGAGCGCGGCAAAAGTCGGCTCACCGGTGCAATGCCCCGGTGCTACGGCGTCGACCTTGAACCTGTCCTTGAGAGCGGTAACGACTTTCGCGATTGCATCGTCAGGCGCCACGACCAGATGAAATCCGCCCACGATGAGATGAATCCTGGGATTGATCCCGGTCGCCGCTTCGACAATGCGCTCGATCCCGGGGTGCGAACAACCGACCAGAAGGACTACGCCTTCTGCGGTGTTGACGGCCAGAGACAGCTCCTTGAGCTCTCTTGTCCCGGGCGCGTCGGAGATCAGCGAAATCAGCGTGATCCCAGGAGCAATCTCGGTCGTCTGATCGATCAGTTCGAAGTTTGCGGTGGCCCATGCCGAGCCGAACTTCATCACCGCTGGGGGCTTGCCTCCGTAGTACCGCATCTCCGGCGGCAAGGCCTCGTCTTTCCGGAAGAAGCCGGAAGGCAGCGAAGAGCCGTAGATGCCAAATCCTTCTTTCGGCGCGTAGATCTTGACGGTCGGATTGACGCTCAGGACGTAGGACAAACCCGCCATATGATCGGAGTGGCGGTGCGAAAGAACAACAAAGTCGAGGTCCGAGAGGTTGACGCCCCTGGCCTTCACGTTTGCCGCGAAGATCTCGGGGTCGTTACCGGTGTCGAACAGGATGCGTTTTCCCGCGACTTCGACAAGGGCGGAAAAACCCCAGTCCTTTGTCATCGCGTCATTTGTGCCGAAGGCGTCATAAAGAATGGTGATCTGGTCTTTCGCGTCGGCTGCTGCGCTCTCGGTGGTTCCGATCGCGAAAACGTTGAAGGCGATCAGTACGGCAAGAAGACTGTCCCTGATCTTCATGGAAGCGTCTCCTGTTGTCGTGCGAAACATACAACGGGAACGAGGGCGGCTTCGAAAGAGCCGGGCCAAAAGGCTCGCGTCAAGATCGGAGCCCAACAGACATCCACCGGCGGTCTCGCGCCGGATGCCGTGGCTGCGATCGAGCCTAGCACAATCCGAGAGCGACTGGAGACCTTCGTTGGAGCGGCCGGCCGGAACCGGATAGGCGTCCAGCCGCGAAGCCCTAGATCCTCGTCAGCCCGCAGCTCGCCGCCAACCGCACAAGCTGTGCATCGGTGCGCGCACCGGTCTTGGTCTTGATCAAATAATGATAGTTCTGCACCGTCTTGACGCTGAGATTGAGATGCGCAGCAATCTGCTCGGTCGTCGCGCCGCCGGCGAATTGGCGCAGGATCTCGATCTCGCGCTCACCCAGTTGGTCCAGCGCCGAGCCCGCCGACAGGCTGTCCTCGGCCAGGATATGTGCGATGTCGTCGCTCATGGCGCGCTCGCCGCGCGCAACGCTGCGGATGGCGGTGACGACCGCGGAGGGTTCGCTGCTCTTGGTGACGAAGCCGCTGGCTCCGGCGCTGAAGGCGGCTTTCACCAGCACGGCCTCGTTGTGCATGGTGAAGACGAGGATGCGCGCCCGCGGGCTGCGCGCGCGGATGTTGCGGATCGCCTCCAGCCCGCTCGCGCCGGGCATCGAGATATCCAGCAGGACGACATCAGGGTCGTGCGCCTTGAAGGCGCCGTAGGCGTCGGCCGCGTTGTCGGCTTCCGCCACGACATGGAGATCGCCCTGGCTCTCCAGCACGCGCCGGTAGCCTTGCCGCACGATCGGATGATCGTCGACCAGCAGCACGGAGATGCCTGTTGCCGCGACCTCGCTCATGTCGGCCTCACGCTGCGAGCGGGATGGTGGCGGCGACGCTGAGGCCTCCTCGCGCAGGCAGGATCGACAGCGATCCGCCGGCCGCCGCGACCCGCTCGCGGATGCCGGTGAGACCGAAGCCGGTCGACTGCGCCACGCGTGCCGCGTCGCCGCCGCCGTCGTCCTCGACACGGATCAGCAGCGCGTCGTCGTCACCGGCGCGCCGCTCGATGCGCAAGGAGATTTCGCGCGCCGAGCTGTGGCGCAGTGCGTTGGTCAGGCATTCCTGCGCCACGCGATAGGCGGTGGTGGCGGCCGGGCCGCTGATGTCGGTGAGGTCGCCCCTGAGATCGAGCCGGATGGTCGGCTGCGCTGCGCTTTGCGAGCGCCAGCTGTCCACCAAATTGACCAGGCTGGCCTCGAGCCCGAGCTCCTCGGGCAGGGGATTGCGCAGGCGTTTGAGCGCATCGCGCAGCGAGGCCATCAGATGATGGGTGGCCTGCGAGATCATGCGCGCGTCCTGCGCGATTGCGTTATCCTTGCTCTCCTTCGCGCTTGCGGTCTCGATCGTGTTGGCGAAGGCGAGGATGGCGGAGAGATTTTGGCCGAACTCGTCGTGCAGCTCGCGGGCGAGCGCGCGGCGTTCGTCGTCACGGATCTCGATCAGCCGCCTTGTCAGCGCCGCGCGCTGTTCGGTGGCTTCCTCGAGCCGGCCGCCGAGCTCGCCGACGGCGCTGCCGATCATCGCCAGCTCCATGGAGCGGAAGCGCGGCAGTTTCGTGCGATACTGGCCCCGCGCCATGCGCTGGAGCGCGGCGACGATGGTGCGCGCCGGCGCCAGCGCGTGCGCGATGGCGAGCGACGCCAAGAGCGCGATCGCCGCCGCCATCAGAAGCGCGACGTCGACCACGTTGAGGAGATACTCCCAGGCAAGCGAGATGGCCGCTGCGGCATCCGGCGTCGCGACGACCGTTCCGGCGGCTGCCGCGCGGGGACTGACGGGCCTTATCACTTCGGCGTGGCTGCCGAGGAAGATGGGTACGATCGCGGTGAACCAGTGCGGCGGCGTCTTGCCTAGCCCCACGCTCTGGCCGCAGAGCGGCCGTTCGAATGCGATGGCCGGCTGGAACTCGACGCAGACGCCGGGCGAGATCAGCTTCATCGTCTCCAGGGTGCGCCACTCCGGAACCGGCAAGAGCTGCTCGCGCGTTCTGCTGCTGCGCAACAAGAACTCGTGCCAGTACAGCGCCTGAAGCGCCTGCGCGACCCGCTGCGCCGAGGCCGCGGTCGCCCGGTCGACGCTGCGATAGGCGTCGAACGTGGCCCAGACGGTCGCAGCGCCAAGGCAGAGCGCGACGATGAGAAGCAGACGGGCGACAAGCTGAAGCACGAGGCGCATGCGATCACCCTCAACGTTTGGTAAGGTCAGCCTAACAACGCCGCCGCGCCTTGCCAATTGCGGGGTTTGGGCCGGATTGCAGCTCGGGCAAATTTCCCAAGCCGGATTGGGCATGGCTCTTTGGACCGCGCGCGGCGGCTTTGATCTAATCGGGGTGGAATCGTTGCAGGCCAATGCCTGCAAGCCAGGAGCAGTGCAGCATGAGTTCGATGACGATTGGACCGATCGCGGGGTCTGCTGCCGACCCATCCGAGCGCAGCGCGCTGCTGTTCTGGATGATCTTCACCGGGTTGTCGATTTTCGCCGTGGTGCTGCTGTGGCGCTTCGGCCTGATCCGCCTGATGCTGACCTCGGACCGCACCTACATTTCCAGCGTGATCGCGCTGCTCTATGTCCTTACCTGCGGCCACTGCTTCCTGCGGACACGGGCGATCGCCCGTGAAGGCGCGGCGGCGCGGCGGTGCCGGGCGGTGCTCGCGGCGCCCGGGGGCAGCAAGGTGCTCGACGGCAGCGCGGCCGCGCTGCCACGCGGGCTGGTGCGGGACCACATCGAGAGCCTCGTGACGAAAGCGTCCGCGCAGGACTACCGGGCGGTCGACCAGACGCTGCTGCTGCGGACGCTGGCCGACCGGCTGCGCGGCTCCAACGGGTTCGGTGCCTTCGTCTCGGACACGCTGATGAAGCTCGGCCTGCTCGGCACCATCATCGGCTTCATCATCATGCTGGCGCCGATCGCGGGGCTGGATGCCGCCGACAAGGTCGCGATGCGTTCCTCGATGGGGCTGATGAGCGACGGCATGGCGGTCGCGATGTACACTACGCTGGCGGGCCTCGTCGGCTCGATCCTGGTGCGCATCCAGTATTACATGCTGGATGCCGCGACCCAGCGGGTGTTCTCGGACGCGGTGGTGCTGACCGAGACCTATGTGACGCCGGTACTGGAGCGCAAAGGCGCTGGAACCGCGTCATGATGGATGACTTTGGTCTCTATCCGCGCGAGGAGCCGTTCGATCCGCTGGGCGTGATGCTGTTCAAGGCGCTCCAGGTGATCGCCTTCCTGTTCTTCCTCGCGCTGCTCGCGGTGTCGCCCGATGCCAAGGACGGCAAGATCGATTCCAAGGCCGAGTTCATGATCACGCTGGACTGGCCGGACAGCCATCCAGACGATCTCGACCTGTTCGTGCAGGATCCCGCCGGCAACATCGCCTGGTATCGCCACCGCGAAGCCGGCTTCCTCACGCTCGATCGCGACGACCGGGGCGGGGCCAACGACTTCATCATGGTCAACGGCAAGAAGATCGCCTCGCCGATCCGCGAGGAGATCGTCACGGTGCGCGGCATCCTCGCCGGCGAATACACCGTCAACGTCTCGCATTTCGTGGCGACGACCGGCGAACCGGTCCAGGCCAATGTGAAGGTGCAGAAGCTCAATCCGACCGCGCAGGTGGTCTTCGACAACAAGTTCACGCTCGATCACACCGGCGACGAGAAGACCGCGGTGCGGTTCCGGCTCGATGCGGAGGGAAAGGTCGTCAATGTGGACCAGCGGCCGAAATCGCTGCTGGAGACGTTCCGCAGCAGTTGGCGCAACGGCGCCGATCTCGACCCGAGGACCGGTGTGAGCAAGAACGCCGTGAGGGTGCGCCGTGACTAGCCTGCAGACGGTCATCCTCACGCTGTCGGTCGCCTACGCCGTCATCGGCGCGTTGTTGCTTGTCGTGCTGGTCTATGCGCGGCTGCACTGGTCGTTGAAGGCCGTCGCGGTGGTCGTGACCAGCGCCTTCTATGTCGTCAGCTTCACCGAGATGCGCGGGCTGCTGGGCTGGGCCAGTTCCGAACGGCTGCCGGCGACCTTCAAGCTGCTGAAGGCCCGCATCGTCGAGCCGCATTCGCTGGAAGGCGATCCCGGCTCGATCTATCTCTGGGTCGAGCAGCTCGATGAGGACAATCGACCGAGCGGTATCCCGCGCGCCTTTCGTGTGCCCTACAATGACAGGCTGGCCGACAAGACCCATGCGGCGGAGAATGAGATCGCGCTGGGACATCCGCAAGGCGGCCGCGCGGCCGATTT
Source organism: Bradyrhizobium sp. LA2.1 (assembly GCF_040547725.1). Taxonomy (NCBI): domain Bacteria; kingdom Pseudomonadati; phylum Pseudomonadota; class Alphaproteobacteria; order Hyphomicrobiales; family Nitrobacteraceae; genus Bradyrhizobium; species Bradyrhizobium sp. LA2.1. The sequence goes on along the minus strand of NZ_JBEPQI010000004.1, from coordinate 268,106 downwards.
CGGCGGCGGCGATGGCAGCCTCATCGACATGGTCCGGGAATATGTGACGCCCAAGACCATTCTGGAGACCAGCGGCGGCGATTCCTCGACCGGCGAATTCCTGGCACCACCCGCCGGCGCGCAAGGCGCGGTGTTCACCCCGATTCCGCCGCCCCGGATGCCGCCGAAGGACGAGCAATAGGCTCTTCACCATCGCGACAGGGGCACGCTGGAAAACGCACCCGCACTGGCGCATCTTCTTGACGTCCCTCAATTTGGCCTTATCGGCTTCCGATAAGGCCTTTGGGGTGGAGGGTGCGTGCTTCTCGCTGTCTTCTCGGATATCCACGGCAACCGGCAGGCGTTCGAGGCCTGCCTGAAGGTTGCCCGCGCGAAGGGCGCGGAGCGGTTCGTCCTGCTCGGCGACTTCGTCGGCTATGGCGCCGATCCGGAATGGGTCGTGGATACCGTGATGGGTCTGGTCCGGGAGGGCGCCATCGTCGTCCGCGGCAATCATGACGAGGCGGTCAACACCACGACCGAAGCCATGAATGCGGAGGCGCAGATCGCGATCGAATGGACGCGCGGGCGGCTCGACGTCGCGCAGCGGCGGTTCCTCGCCGAGCTGCCGATGCTGGTGGATGAGAAGGAGCGCCTTTACGTCCACTCGGAGGCCTCGAGCCCGCAGCGCTGGCACTATGTCCGTTCGACGGCGGATGCCGCCAAGAGCCTGATATCGACGCCCGCCCATGTCACCTTCTGCGGCCACATCCATCGCCCGGCGCTCTATTCGATGTCGGTGACGGCGAAGATGACGAGCCTCGTGCCCAAGACCGACGTTTCCGTGCCGCTGCTGCGCGGGCGGCAATGGCTGGCCGTGCTCGGCTCGGTGGGCCAGCCTCGCGATGGCGATCCATCCGCAGCCTTCGTGCTGTTCGACACCGTGTCGTGCCAGATCACCTATTGCCGCGCGCCCTATGACATCGCGAGCGCGGCGAACAAGATTCGCGAGAACGGCCTGCCGCCCTGGCTCGCCGACCGGCTGTCGCAGGGACGCTAGAGGCCGATGCCGCAATCCCTGGTCAAATCAGGCGCCGAGATCGACGGCTACACCATCGGTGAATGCGTCCATGCCGGCGGCATGGCGACGCTGTGGACCGTCACCCATCCCGGCATCGACGTGCCGCTGCTGATGAAGATTCCGCGCGTGTCGGAGGGCGAGGACCCCGCCGCGATCGTCTCGTTCGAGATGGAGATGATGATCTTGCCGCGGCTCGCCGGGCCGCACGTGCCCTCAGGTTTCGGCACCGGCGACTTCGCGCACCAGGCCTACGCCGTGATCGAGCGCATTCCCGGGACCACGCTCTACAAACGGCTGCCCGACCTGCCGCTCCCATATGAGGAGGCGCGGCAGCTCGTCGCGAAGATCGCCGCCGCGCTGGCCGATCTGCACCGGCAGAACGTGATTCATCACGACATCAAGCCGAGCAGCATCATGTTCCGCGATAGCGGCGAGGCGGTCCTGATCGATTACGGCCTGTCGCACCACAACCATCTGCCGGACCTGTTGCAGGAAGAATTCCGCCTGCCTTACGGCACCGCGCCCTACATGGCGCCCGAGCGGCTGTTGGGGGTACGCGACGATCCGCGCAGCGATCTGTTTTCGCTGGGCGTGCTGCTCTATTTCTTCACCACCGGCGAGCGTCCCTTCGGAGAGGGCGAGACGCTGCGCGCGATGCGTCGCCGGCTGTGGCGCGATCCGCATCCGCCGCGCGAATTGCGCGCGGACTATCCGCCCTGGCTTCAGGAGGTGGTGCTGCGCTGTCTCGAGATCGAGCCGGTGCGGCGCTATCCGACCGCGTCCCAGCTCGCCTTCGATCTCGCTCATCCGGACCAGGTCAGGCTCACCGCGCGTTCGGAACGGCTGAAGCGCGACCCCTTGAGCGTCGCCTGGCGGCGGCGCTTCAACCTGGGCGTCATGGCGCCGCGCGCGAAATCGGACGTCGCCGCGCAAATCGCCTCCAGCCCGATCCTCGCGGTCGCGCTCGACACGGTGGAAGGCGCGGGCGAGCTGAACGAGGCGCTGCGCGTGACCACCGAGCGCATTCTCGCGACGCTGCCGTCGGCGCGGCTTGCCTGCGTCAACGTGCTCAAGCTCAACCGCATCGCGATCGACCGGACGCTCGACGAGCAGGGCTCCAACAAGCATATCGACCGCCTGGTCGCGCTCCGGCATTGGGCGACGCCGCTCAAGCTGGACGAGAGCCGGCTGTCGGTTCACGTGCTGGAGGCCGTCGACCCCGCCGCGGCGCTGTTGGAATTCGCCGAGATCAATCAGGTCGACCACGTCATCATCGGCGCACGGCAGAGCTCGTTCCGCCGCACGCTGCTCGGCAGCGTCTCGGCCAAGGTGGCCTCGGAGGCGGCCTGCACCGTCACCGTGGTGCGGCCGCCGCGGATGGCTGCGGCGAAACCGGACGCCGGCGTCGTGTGGGGCTAGGAAAGATCACGCCGCGTGGGCGGCGTGGACGGAGCGCTTGCGGCGGATCGGCCAGCAGAATTGCGGGCCGGGCTCGCCGTGATCCGCGCCGCCGCCGAAATACTGGATGATCTCGCGGCAGGGCTCGCAATTGAAGAGGTTACGCGACGCGGATGCCTTGGTCATTTCCTTCAGGCAGTTCGGGCAGTGCGGTTTCATCGGGCGTGGTCCAGAACAGAATTCAATGCCGGCGCGGTGACCGGAGCGGGTGATCCGGGTCCGCCATCTCGGGCCCGGTGTCGTCGCGCCTCTCGCCTTCGGTGCGTTCGAGCCGACCGAAGAAATAGTCGAGGTCAGGATGCGGGCGCCGCGGGATGCGGCACCTGCGCTTCGCTTGACGCTTCACGAGCGCGATCTGCATGGGCTCAGGCCCGATACCAGTCGCGACGGACGATGCGGGCCGAACGTGCCGGCACCCTCGCCGGTCCGGCCGATGGGCCAAACACAACAAACGCACTGAAACCAAGCCACAACGCCACGCCAGTCCAAACCAGGGTCGTCGTCATGATGTGCTCCCGCGAAAACAGGCAAGAATCACTAGCGGTGATTTGCACGAATCAGGGAAGCCCGGAGGAGTACGGATCAAGGTGCAATTTAGGCATTGCGCGTCGCAACGCCCGTAAGACCCGCAGCTTTTCAGCAAATATGTTGCTTGTGCTTCAGATCGCTTCGCCGCGTGCGCCTGCGGCGGCGTTACGGATCGCGGCGATGTTGGTCTTGTACGCTTCCTGCGTGCCGCCCTTGAACACGGAGGTGCCGGCGACGAAGGCGTTGGCGCCCGCCGCGGCCAGGGGACCCGCGACATCGGGACCGACGCCGCCATCGACCTCGATGTCGATCGGACGTCCCGCCGTCATCGCGCGGATGTCGCGGATCTTGCCGATCGCAGAGGGGATGAAGGCCTGGCCGCCGAAGCCGGGATTGACCGACATCACCAGCACGAGGTCGACGAGGTCGATGACGTATTCGAGCACGCTGATCGGCGTGCCCGGGTTGAGCGAGACGCCGGCCTTCTTGCCGAGCGCGCGGATCGCCTGGAGCGAGCGGTGCAGATGGGGACCTGCTTCCGCATGCACGGTGATGTGGTCACAGCCGGCTTTGGCGAAGGCCTCGAGATAGGGGTCGCAGGGCGAGATCATCAGATGCGCGTCGAAGATCTTCTTGGTGTGCGGGCGCATCGCCTTGATGACGTCGGGGCCGTAGGAGATGTTGGGAACGAAATGACCGTCCATCACGTCGAGATGGATCCAATCGGCGCCGGCCGCGTCCACCGCGCGCACCTCTTCGCCGAGCCTGGAGAAGTCCGAGGCCAGGATCGAGGGCGCGATGGCCAGGGGGCGGGGAGTGAAGGCTTGGGTCATGGCGCGGTGTCCCGTGGCGGCCGTGAAAGATGATGCTCGCCTAACATGGGCCTCTCAGCCGGGCAATGCAGGGGTGGCGTGCTTCCTGTGGGCGGAAATTTCTGCCGCGACCGGCATGAATTGCCGGTGTTCCGGAGCCGCGCCAGGCGTCGCGAAGGCGGATTTCATTGAGCTTTTTGCGCTGGCACGACGCTTGCTGACATCACCGCCAGAACATTGGCTGCGGCGTGCCGCATCGGTTGGAGTTGTGCAATGTTGTTTGCCCTTGGTGCCGTATCGAGCGCGCTCGACGCGATCCAGTCGCTGACGAAGTCGAAATCGTCCTCGTCGACCCAGAACACGGGGTCTTCGCAGAACGCGCCGATCAATCCGTTCGCGATCGACAGCGGCAGCAGCACGACCAGCGGCGCGACCTCGCCGGTCAATGCCGGCAAAACTCCGCAAATCTCGCCGGAGACCATGAACGCGCTGTTCGCCGCGCAAAGCCAGTCGACGGACAGCACCGGCAGCGCGGCCAGCTCGAGCTCGACGTCTTCGACCTCGACGAGTCGGGATGCTGCGCTGAAGGACCTGTTCTCTCAGATCGACGGGGACGGCGACGGCAAGATCACCAAGTCCGAATTCGAGAACGCGCTCGGGGCCGGCGGCACCAACCTCGCGCAGGCCGACGACGTGTTCTCGAAGATGGATACGAATTCCGACGGCAGCGTCAGCCTGGATGAGATGTCGAAGGCGCTGAAGAGCGGCCATCACGGCCATGCCCACGGTGCCAGCGGCTCCGGCGATGGATCGGATTCCGCCTCGAAGGCGAGCGGCGGATCGACCTCGACCACGACGACCGCTGCCGACGGCTCGACCACCACCACCGTCACCTATGCCGACGGCTTCAAGATGTCGACGACGGTCCCGGGCGCCTCCAGCGCCTCTCGCAATTCGGCCTACGATCTGTTCGCGCAGTTGATGCAGCGGCAAGGCGGGCAGGGGCAAGGGGCCTCAGCGACCGCCGGCTCGTCGATGTCGATGAGCGTTTGACACCCACGTGCTGTCATGCCCCGGCTTGCCGCCTTCGCTAAAGCTTCGGCGGCCGAGCACCCTTGTGGCCCCGGCGTAGCCCTGGCGGAGCCGGGACCGGGGCATCCAGTACGCCGCGGCTTCTCGGTTCAATCACAACTGTCTCTGGAATACTGGATCGCCCGGTCTTCGCCGGGCGATGACGCGCGATATGTGGTGAGAGGTGCGTGCCCCTTACGCGCCGAAGCAGTCCTTCCACGCCGGTAATGTTCCCGCAAACGGCAGCGCAGTTGCGCTGTACACGCCGCGCGCGATCGCGCGCGCGACCACGTTGGCGGCGACCGTGCCGAGCTCGGTGAGGCCGACCAGCGGCTCGATCGGCTTCTCACAGGTCGCAGCCGCAAACAGCACGTCGCCGTCGGTCGGGGCATGCACGGGATAGATGGCGCGGGCAAATCCGGTGTGCGCGATCATCGCCAGCCGCTTGGCCTGGGCCTTGGTCAGCGTGGCATCGGTGACGACGGCGCCGATCGTGGTGTTCTCGCGCGCGCTCGCGGCGGGGCCGCCCTTGATGCGCATCGCCAGCATGTCAGGCGTGAACTTGGCTGGCAGGCCGCGCCCGCCGAACTCGCCGTTCTCCTCGAACGGCGCCGCCCAGAACCACGGTCCCTCGCCGACGGTTGCGCTGCCGACCGCGTTGACGACCACGATGGCGGCGACCTTGATGCCGTTGGGCAGGACCGCTGAAGCCGAGCCGAGCCCGCCCTTGAAGGTCGCAGTGGTGCAGCCGAGGCCCGCGCCGACGCTGCCCAGCGCGAAATCGTGGCCCGCGGCCACAGCTGCCGCGTAACCGAGATCGCGATAGGGCGCGAAGCGACCCCAGGCCTTGTCACCGCCGTTGAGCAGGTCGAACACGATGGCGCCCGGCACGATCGGGATCACCGCCTCGCGAATCCGGAAGCCGCGGCCCTGTTCGGCAAGCCAGGCCTGGACGCCGCCGCCGGCCTCGATGCCGAAGGCGGAGCCGCCGGACAGCGCAATCGCATCGACGCGCTCGACTGTGCTGGCAAGGTCGAGCAGCGCATCCTCGCGCGTGCCGGGCCCGCCGCCGCGCACGTCGATCGCCGCGACCGCCGGGGCATCGAAGATGATCGCTGTCGTGCCGGAGGCGACTTTCGCATCCTCGGCATGGCCGACGCGGACGCCGGCGATATCGGTAAGCAGATTATTCAAGGCCGGCACTCCATGCGCTTCAGGCATCAGCGATAGCGCACCGATGCCGCGCGCTCAACTCGCCAGCGCCGTCCTGAGCATCTTGGCGAGCTCGGATTTGCGGTAGGGCTTGGCCAGCAGCAGCACGCCGGAATCGAGCCGGCCGTGATGGACGATGGCGTTCTCGGTGTAGCCCGAGGTGAACAGCGTCTTCAGGTCGGGACGCCGCCGCACCGCCTCGTCCGCGAGCTGGCGGCCGTTCATGTGGCCCGGCATGATGATGTCGGTGAAGAGCAGGTCGATGCCCTTGTCGGCATCGATGATGGTGAGGGCTTCGGCCGCGTTGGCGGCCTCGAGCGCGGCATAGCCGAGGCTCTTGATCTGGGTCACGACATATTGCCGTACCAGCGCGTCGTCCTCGACGATCAGGATCTTCTCGTCGCCGCCGGCGATGGGCACGTTCTGGAGCGACTCGTACTCGCTCTCCTGCACGCCGCTCGAGCGCGGCAGGTAGATCTTCACGCTCGTGCCGTGGCCTTCCTCGCTGTAGATCTTGATGTGGCCGTCGGACTGCTTGACGAAGCCGAACACCATGCTGAGCCCGAGCCCGGTGCCCTTGCCGACCTCCTTGGTGGTGAAGAACGGGTCGAACACCCGCTCCATCAGGTCCGGTGGAATGCCGGTGCCGGTGTCGCTGACCGCGATCATCACATAGCTGCCGGCGACGACGTCGGGATTCATGCTGGCATAGCCGTCGTCGAGGAAGATGTTGCGGGTCTCCAGCACCAGCGTGCCGCCGTCCGGCATGGCGTCGCGCGCGTTCAGCGCGAGATTGAGGATCGCGGTGGAAAGCTGGCCCGGGTCGACCAGCGCCGGCCAGGCATCCTCGGTGAGCTGCGGCATGATGGTGATCTGCTCGCCGAGGGTCGGGTGCAGCAGCTTGGCGGCCTCGAGCGCCAACGCATTGACGTCGATCTCGCGCGGCTGGAGCGGCTGCTTGCGGGCAAAGGCGAGCAGGTGCTTGGTCAGTTGCGCGCCGCGCTCGGCGGCGTCGTCGATCAGCTTGGTGATGGCGGCGAGCTCGGGACGGTCGGCCACCGCATCCGCGAGGATGCCGATCGTGCCGGTGATGACGGTCAGCACGTTGTTGAAATCGTGGGCGACGCCGCCGGTCAGCTGGCCGATGGAGTCCATTTTCTGGACCTGCCTGAGCTGGGCCTCCGCGGCCTGCTTCTCGGTGAGGTCGCGGCCGATGAAGAAATGGCGCTTCACCGGCTCCGACCAGGTGCCCATCCAGTTCAGCGTCACCTCGTGACCGTCGTAGTGGTAGTAGCGCGCCTCGAAGCTGCGCTTGACCGCGCCACGCCGCGCCGCGCGCATCTCGCTGCGGGTGTTGTCGAGGTCATCGGGGTGAATGAACTCGATGGCGCTGTGCCCGATCATGTCCTCCGGCTTGTACCCGAGGATGTCCTTCACGCTCGGGCTGATCTGGATGAAATTGCCGTAACCGTCCGTCACGAGGATCAGGTCCTGCGAGGTCTCGAAGATGCGCTGGCGCTCCTCGATCTCGCGGTTGAGGGCGGATTCCGCCCGCTTCCGCTCGGTGATGTCGCGAGCGACCTTGGAGGCGCCGATGATCTTGCCGTCGGTCGATCGCAGCGGGACCTGGCTCAGCAGGACGTCGATCGGCTGGCCACTCTTGTGCAGCCGCACGGTCTCGTGCTGGTCGATGACCTCGCCGTTGCGGGTGCGGGCCAGCATTTCGGCGACTTCCTCACGCTGCCCCTCGGGCATGATGATATCGACCTGGCGGCCGATCGCCTCGCTGGCGGAGTAGCCGAAGACGTGCTCTGCCGCCTTGTTCCAGGACGTGATGGTGCCGTCGAGCGACTTCGTGATGATGGCGTCGTTGGAGGACTCGACGACGGCGCTGAACAGCCGCTCGCGCTCGGCATAATAGTTCCGCTCCGAGCTCGACTGCCGCTGCAGCGCGCCGACCATGCCTGCCGTGTTGGCCTGGAGCCGCACGTTCTCGATGAGCAGCACCGCGAGCACGAAACTCGACGCAAAGAGGCCGTAGAGCCGGCCGGCATAGAAGCCGAGGTCGAAACGCGCGACGTTGACGATCGCCGACAGCGCGATGTCGAACAGCCAGGCGCACATCGTGACCATGAGCCAGATGTCGATCACCGTGTGCGGCTTGCGAAACCACAGCGTGACCAGCGCCGCGAAGCTCAGGGACCACACGAACGACACCACGCCGATCATGGTGGGGGTGTAGTGGCCGTCCTTAAGCAGGACCGGCAGCAGGCCGTGCTGCGCAGTCACCAGCCAGGCGAAGAGGGTCAACGCGACGACCACGCCGGCGACGGAAAGTGCGATCGCGGGAGCCGTCGCGCCCGCAACCCTGTTGCCGCCGTTGCCGTCCTTGAGCCAGGCATAGGCCAGCACGAACAGCGGGAAACCGGCGTGCCAGATCATGTAGAGCCAGACGGTGGTCTGTGAGCCTGCACCGAACAATCCGGCCGGGGCGAACAGCCCGGGGAAGGTGAGGGCGTGGGTCACCGCGGCGCCCGCCGTGAACAGATAACCGATCGACAGCAGCAGCAGCGCGCGGCTGCGCAGCACGGCGAACTGCGACAGCAGCAAAACGGCGGTGATGATGTCGCTGACCGCGAGCGCCGACTGGTAGCTCGCCACGAAGGCCGGCACCTGTGCGAGCGGCAAGCCCGCAAACGGTACCGCCAGTGCGAACAGGATCGCGGAGATGCCGACGATCGCCAACGCAGCCCTGCGATCGCTTCGCGTAGCCGGCAAGGTCGACAGGAATGTGCTTCGGTCGTTAGGCGCTAGCACGTCGATCTCTCGTAAGCCGGCATGATGACCTCCTACGTCAATCTCTTCCGGCCGGGAAGCCGCTACCCGCATGGTAGCCCGCTCCGGGCGCGCATCCTGACAGAAAGCGCATGCGACTCAACCGAAGGTTACAGCTTATTTAACTTGGGGTGGGACTTGGAACAGGTCGCTGGTAAGAGGTGATTTACCGGGACAGACCCATACTGCCTTGCCGGGCACTTGCGGTGAATTGAACCAAATAATGATACGTATCCGGGAGTTGTTCCCATGCGCCGTGTTCTCGTTGTCGACGACCAGAAGGAGGTCCGCGCCATGGTCGCGATCGTGCTTCGGGTCAACCGCTTTGACGTCGTCGAAGCCGAGAGCGGCGCAGCGGGCCTGAAAGCCTTCAGCGAGGGCGCTTTCGATGCCGCGATCGTCGATATTTTCCTGGCCGACACCAGCGGCGTTGACGTCATGGCGGCCATTCGCGAGCGAGTTCCCGGGTTCCCGATCGTCGCGGTCTCCGGCATGACCGCGCTGGATTTCATGGGCGAGGCGCCTGGTCTGGCCGACGTGGTATGCCTGCAAAAGCCATTTCGGCCGAACGATCTCCTGCAAGCGCTCCACAAGGCCCAGGCTGCGGCGGGCGGCGAACTCTCCGCAGCCGTGTGACCGCACGGCGAAAGAAAACGCCCCGGCGAACCGGGGCGTTGGATTGATCCGGTTAAAAGGTCAGGCATCCTGTCTTAGGTGCCGTTGCCCTTGATCTCGGCGTAGCCGCCCTTGGCGTCCCATTTGTAGACGACATAGTCGAGCTGCTTGATGTCGCCCTTGGCGTCATACTCGATCGGGCCGATCACGGTGTCCCACTTGCCGGCCTTGATCGCCGCCATGACCTTCTTGGCGTCCGTGGTGCCGGCCTTCTTTGCCGCCTGCGACCAGACCTGCATCGCCGCGTAGGTGTAGAGCGTATAGCCCTCGGGGTCGATGTTCTTGGCCTTGAAGGCGTCGACGATCTTCTTCGCGGTCGGCTTGTTGCGCGGATCGGGGCCGAAGGTGAACAGCGTGCCTTCGCCGGCCGGACCGGTGATGGAGGCGTACTCCTTGTCGGCGAGCGCGTCGCCGGCCATCAGGATCGTCTTGAGGCCCTGGTCACGCATCTGGCGCAGGATCAGGCCGCTCTCCTGATGATAGCCGCCGACATAGACGAGGTCGATGTTGTCGCGCTTCAGGCGCGAGACGATCGCGTTGAAGTCCTTGTCGCCCTTGTTGTAGGACTCGTACATCTTCTCGGTGATGCCGGCCTTGTTGAGCGCCTTCTTGGTCTCGTCGGCGAGACCCTTGCCGTAGGTGGTCTTGTCGTTGAGGATCGCGATGTTCTTGCCCTTGTAGTTCTTGGCGATGTACTGCGCCGCGACCAGGCCCTGCTGGTCGTCACGGCCGCAGACGCGCGCCACGTTCCAGAGTCCGCTATCGGTGAACTTCGGATTGGTCGAGGCGGGGGTAATCTGGAGCACGTTGCCGTCGGCATAGGCTTCGGAGGCGGGGATCGACGACGACGAGCAATAGTGCCCGGCCACGAACGGGATTTTCGCGCCGGCGATCTTCTCGGCGATCGAGCGCGCCTGCTTCGGGTCGCAGGCGTCGTCCTCGACGTTGAGCGCGAGCTTCTTGCCGTTGACGCCGCCGGCGGCGTTGATGTCAGCCACGGCCATCTCGGCGCCGTTCTTCATCTGGCGGCCGAAGGCGGACTCTCCGCCGGTCATCGGGCCTGCGACTGCGACGGTGACATCCTGCGCGAAAGCCGCGCTCGATAGCGCGATCGACGCGCCGAATGCCAGACCGATGAGCTTCAGTGATTTCATGAGATACCTCGCGGGTGGTCGACTGTGGAAGTTGCCGGGTACGCCCGGTCTAAACCGGCGCCATTCTTGAATGAATCTCGGGAGAAGTCACCGGCAAAATACGGGCATTGGCGGAGATATCTCGCCACATTCGGCCGCACGCGCTCCCCGTCGGCAACCTCAGCCGTGCCGGCCGCCCTCCAGGTAGGCGGCGCGAATCTCGGGGCGCTGCAACAACTCGGCGCCGGTCCCGGCCAGCGTGATCAGGCCGTTGACCATGACGTAACCGCGATGGGCGAGCTTCAGCGCATGGTTGGCGTTCTGCTCGACGATCAGGACCGTCAGGCCGTCCTGGCGGTTCAGGGTGCGGATCGCATCGAAAATCTGGCGCGCGATCAGCGGCGCCAGCCCGAGCGAGGGCTCGTCGAGCAGAAGCAGGCGGGGGCGGCTCATCAGGGCGCGGCCGATTGCCAGCATCTGCTGCTCGCCGCCGGACAGCGTTCCGCCGCGCTGGGCGTAGCGCTCCTTCAGCCGTGGGAACAGCGTGAACACGCGTTGCAGCGTGGCCTCGCGTTCGGCGTCGGTGCATCCGGTGGCGTCCGCCCCCATCTGGAGGTTTTCCGCCACGCTCATGCGCGGGAAGATGCGGCGGCCTTCCGGCGATTGCGCGATGCGCAAATGGGCGATCTCATGGGTGGGAACGTCGGTGATGTCACGGCCTTCGTACAGGATCTGGCCGGCGCGGGCGCGCGGCTTGCCGAAGATCGTCATCATCAGCGTCGACTTGCCGGCGCCGTTGGCGCCGATCAGCGCGACGATCTCGCCGGCGCTGATCTCGACATCGACGCCCTTCAGCGCCTCGATCTTGCCGTAGGCGGCGCGAAGGCCCCGGATCGAGAGCAGGGGAGTGGACGCCGACGTCACGACCCGCTCTCCATCACGGCGACGGCCTCTTCCTCGTCGGTGCCGAGATAGGCGGCGATCACCTTGGGATCGTCGCGGATCTCGCGCGGAGAGCCTTCCGCGATCTTGACGCCATGGTCCATCACCACGATGTGGTCGGATATCTCCATCACGACCGACATGTCGTGCTCGATCAGCAGGATCGAGGTGCCGAGCTCGTTGCGGATCGAGAGCAGGAGCTCGCTCAAGGCTGCGCTCTCGCGCGCGTTGAGACCCGCGGCGGGTTCGTCCAGGCACAGCAGCGCGGGCTCGGTGCACATCGCGCGCGCAATCTCGAGCCGGCGCTGGTCGCCATAGGCGAAATTGCCGGCGGCGTCGTCGGCGCGGTCGAGCAAATTGACCCGCTTCAGCCAGTCGGTGGCGAGGTCGATCGCGCGCTTTTCGGCGTCGCGGTAGCCGGGCGCGCCGATGAGGCCCAGAAAAGTGAAGCCGGAGGCGCGCATCAACGCGTTGTGCTGTGCCACCATCAGGTTTTCCAGCGCGGTCATGCCGGGAAACAGGCGGATGTTCTGGAAGGTGCGCGCCACCTTGGCCTGCTTGGCGATGCGGAAATCGTTGAGCCGCTCCAGCGCAATCACCTTGCCGTCGTCATGGGTGAGGCGAATGGCGCCGCCGCTCGGCTTGTAGAAGCCGGTGATGCAGTTGAACACGGTGGTCTTGCCGGCACCGTTCGGTCCGATCAGCGCGGTGATCTTCTTCCGTTCGGCCGCAAACGACAGGTCCTGCACGGCGACGATGCCACCGAAGCGCATGGTCAGCCGATCGACGCCAAGAATCTTGTCGCTAATCTTGTCGGCGCTCATCCGTGCCCTTCCTTGACGAGGTCGGAAGAGATCGCCTGCGCCTTGGTCAGATACACGGTCGGCGCGCGATGGCCGATCAGGCCGCGCGGCCGCCAGATCATGATCAGCACCATGGCCATGCCGAACACCAGCATGCGGTAGGTCTCGAGGCTGCGGAACAGCTCGAAGCCGCCGATCATGGCGAGCGCAGCGAGCGCGACGCCGAGCTGCGAGCCCATGCCGCCGAGCACGACGATGGCGAGCACCAGCGCCGATTCCTGGAAGGTGAAGGATTCCGGACTGATGAAGCCCTGGCGCGTCGCGAAGAACGCACCGGCAAAGCCGCCGAACATGGCGCCGGTCGCGAACGCCGTGAGCTTGGTGGTCGTGGTGTTGATGCCGAGCGCGCGGCAGGCGACCTCGTCCTCGCGCAAGGCCTCCCAGGCGCGGCCGATCGGCAGGCGACGCAGCCGGATCGTCACCCAGTTGGTGAGCAGCGCAAGCGCCAGGATCAGGTAGAACAGGAAGACGATGCGCTGGGTCGGCGAATATTCGATGCCGAGCCTGGCGGCGAGCCCGTTGTCGCTGTTGTCCAGCGGGATGCCGAAGAACGAGGGGCGGGGAATGCTGGAGACGCCATTGGGGCCGCCGGTGAGGCTCTGCCAGTTGATGATGACGAGGCGGATGATCTCGCCGAAGGCGAGCGTCACGATGGCGAGATAGTCGCCGCGCAGCCGCAGCACGGGGAAGCCGAGCAGCACGCCCCAGAACGCGGCGAGGATGCCGGCAAGCGGCAGGCAGACCCAGAACGACCAGCCGAAATTGGTGGCGAGCAGCGCGTAGGAATAGGCGCCCACCGCGTAGAAGGCGACGTAGCCGAGATCGAGCAGGCCGGCGAGCCCGACCACGACGTTCAGCCCCCAGCCGAGCATGACATAGGTGAGCACGAGGATCGCGAGATCGAGGATGTAGCGCTGGTCATAGAAGATCACCGGCACAAGCACCGTGAAGATCAGAAGTGCGGGCGCCAGGTAGCGGCCCAGAAACGACATGCCGCCGCGTACAGCCGGCGGCACCAGCTTGTCGGTGCCGCTGGAACCGATCCACTGTCGCAACAGCCCGAGCACGATCGAGCCGCCGAACACGGCGGCAACGAGGGAGGCGACCTCGCCGAAGCGGGTCCAATAGGTGAGCTGGCCGTCGGAACCCGCTTCGGTGCGGACGCCGACCATCAGCGAGAACAGCACCAGCGCGATCAGGGCGTTGACGAAGGCCGTCTTCAGCAGAGCGGGGATGTCCGTTGCAGGTTTGGTCGTATTGCTCGAGAGAACTGTCACGCGGCGACCGTCAGACTTTTTCGACTTCGGGACGGCCAAGCAGGCCGGTCGGCATGAAGATCAGCACGACGATCAGGATCGAGAACGCCGCGACGTCCTTGTACTCGACCGAGAAATAGGCCGACCAGAACGTCTCGATCAGGCCGATCGCGAGACCGCCCAGCATGGCGCCAGGCAGCGAGCCGATGCCGCCGAGCACGGCCGCGGTGAACGCCTTGATGCCGGCGACGAAGCCCATGAAGAAATCCACCAGGCCGTAATAGAGCAGGTACATCAGGCCCGCGACTGCGGCGAGTGCTGCGCCGATCACGAAGGTCATGGAGATGGTGCGGTCGACGTTGACGCCGAGCAGCGCCGCCATGGTCTGGTCCTGCTCGCAGGCCCGCATGTCGCGGCCGAGCCGGGTGCGCGACACCAGCCAGGTGAAGATCCCAAGCAGCACGATGGTGGTGAGAACCACCATGATCTGGATGTTGGAGAGCTGGATCACAAAGCCGTCCGCGCTTTCGTGCAGCGTATAGCCGCCGGTGATGAAGGGCGGGATCGGCTTGACGCGGGCGCCCTGCGCGACCTGCGAGTAATTGGTCAGCACGAAGGACATGCCGATCGCCGACAGCATCGGGGCGAGGCGGAAGGAATGACGCAGGGGCCGGTAGGCGATGCGTTCGATGGTCCAGCCATAGAGCGCGGTGATCGCCATCGACACCAGCAGCACCACCAGCAGGATCACCGGGATCGCGGTCAAGCCGAGTGAGATCAGGATCAGGAAGGTGATCAGGGCGATGAAGCCGCCGATCATGAAGACATCGCCATGGGCGAAATTGATCATGCCGACGATGCCGTAGACCATCGTATAGCCGATGGCGATCAGGCCGTAGATCGAGCCCAGAACGAGACCGTTGATGAGCTGCTGGGCGAAATAATCCATGGGCTGCCGTTACCAAACCTGACGCGGCTCAAAGGGAGCTCTTCGAGAGAAAGTGTGATTGAGTTTCTTCTCGGGCCCCGGCAGCCCCTAAGCATTCTTCTCGTTTTGTAACAGGAGGGAACTGGTGGCTGCAACTGGCCATGCCTCGACACAAAGGCTTGTACAGAGGTCATTTCGCTACGGATGTCATTTCGGTTCCGCAGGTGCGAGGAACCGGGTTCCGCAAAGCAACCAAACTGAATCCCGGCCGTTGTCTCTCCTCTGAGGTCCAACTAGGGAGTTCCCCCAAATGTCGAAGCAGCAAGATCAGAATCCGGGCCAGCAGACTCAGAAACCCGGGCAGCAGCAGGGTGGCGGGCAGAAACCCGGACAGCAGCAGCAGGATCCGCAGCGCGAGGGCGAGAAGCCCGGCCAGCAACAGGGCGGCCAGCACGGTCAGGACAAGTAGTTTCGGAGCCTAGACGTGAAGAGGGCCCCGCCGGGAGGCGGGGCCTTTTTCCTTGGGCGCGCCGTCCGGCGGGCCGGTTAAGGTAAACAAAGGGTTTAAATTGCCGCCATGGTCTGATGCGAGTTAGCTCCCCGGCAAAGCCTTTCCATGGAAGGCGCGCAGCGAGCGAAGCGGGAAGCGGCATGTTCAGGAATTGGCGGATCGGTTCGGTCAACGGCGCCCTGCTGGCGGCCTATTTCATCCCGGCCTGGACGCTCGTGGCCTTCAACATCATGGTGGCACCGGTGCACGGCCTCTACGAGCGGCCGAGTGTCGCGGTGGCGCTGTTCCTCAGCGATCATCTTCAGATGGCGGGGATGAGCACGGTGCGTGCCGCCTGGCTGCTGGCGCTGGGCCGGCTGACGGTGGTGGCGTTCTTTGCCATCTATCTCGCGCTTCTGTGCATTCCCCGCGTCCGCAAGAATGGCGGCAGCGACGAGGCGCTCGGCATTGCGCTTGCGATCGGCAGCCTCATTTCGTTTACGAGCATGTTGATGGCCTCGAAGGTCGGCGAGATGGCCGCGCTCCGGCTGCATGCCACCGAGCTCCTGCTGCTGCTCGGCGCTGCCATCGTGGTGGTGATCGAACGGCCCGCGCCGGCGCCCAAGAACGTTCGGGAGATCGTCGAGACCGCCGCGCCGCTAGCTCTTGAGCAGGCCGAGCTCCTGCACAATCGCTGAGGCTTCCTTGACGGCGTGGTTCGCCGCGGGCACGCCGCAATAGATTGCCTGCTGAAGCAGGATTTCCTTGATGTCGTCGGGGGTGAAGCCGCCCTCGGCGAGCGCTGCGCGCACATGCAGGCGGAATTCGTCCCATTGCCCCAGCGCGACCATGGTGCCGATCACGAGCACGCGCCGCGTACGCTCGTCGAAATGCGGCCGCGTCCAGATCTCGCCCCAGGCGTAGCGCGTGATCATGTCCTGGAAGTCGGTGTTGAAGGCGTTGCGGCCCGCGATCGACTTGTCGACCCAGGCATTGCCCAAAACCTTCCGGCGCACATTCATGCCGGCATCGCGGCGCTTCTGGTCGTCCATGTTTTTTTCTCCGGCTAGCGCTGCGTCAGGAAACCCACCACCGCGTCGGTGAACGCGTGCGGCTGCTCGACGTTGGAAATGTGCGCGGCGTCGATGATGGTCATGCTGGCGCCGGGAATGTTGGAGCGGATCAATTCACCCGCCGAGATCGGCGTCGCCATGTCGTGGCGGCCGGCGATGACCAGTGTCGGGCTCTTGATCTTGGCGAGCATCTCGCGCTGGTCGAGCGTCGACAGCGCCTCGCAGCAGGCGAGATAGCCCTCGACGGGGGAGGCGAGCAGCATCGACTTCATCTTCGCCGTGATCTGCGGCTCGCGCTCGCGGAAATCCTGGGTCAGCCAGCCCGCGATGACGGCATCGGCCACCGCCGCGATGCCGCCCTTCTTCACCGCGTCGATGCGCTCCAGCCATTTGGTCGGCTCGGCGTAGTAGCAGGAGGTGTTGGCGAGGATGAGCTTGCCGAAGCGCTCCGGCGCATTGGCCCCTAACCACTGCCCGACCATGCCGCCCATCGACAGGCCGCACCAATGCACCTTCTCGATGTTGAGGTCGTCGAGGATCGCCAGCACGTCGCGGCCGAAGCGCTCCATCGTATAGGGGGCGGGCGGAACGTTGGACTTGCCGTGCCCGCGGCGGTCGTAGCGGATGACGCGGAACACCTGCGTCAACGCCTTCATCTGCGGCTCCCACATCTGAAGCGTGCAGCCGAGCGAATTGGACAGCATCAGCGTCGGCCCGCCGTCGCGGCCCTCGACGGAGACGTTGATCAGGCAACCGTCGGCATCGATCATGGGCATGCTGGGCGTCTCCGTTCTGGAGCATGATCCGGAAAAGTGTGGAGCGGTTTTCCGAAAAAGATCATGCTCAAACAATTAATCTCGCTCGAGGCTGTCGAGCAGCCGGTCGATCAGGGCTTGGGAAGCCCCTTGATAGGCCATCGGCTCGAACAATGCCGCAATTTTTTCCGGCGAAAGATGCGCCGTGACCTGCGAATCGGCCGACAGCACATCGCGCAGATGCTTCTTCTCGGCGACCGCGCGCTTGCTCGCGGCCTCGATCAGATGATGCGCATCGCTCTTGCCGATCTTGTCGGCCAGCGCAAACGTAACGGCTTCCGCCATGATGAGCCCATGCGTCGCATCGAGATTGCTGCGCATGCGCGCGGCATCGACGTCGAGGCCCTCCGCGATATCGACGATGGCGGCGAGCGCGCCCGAGGCGACCAGCATCAATTGCGGCAGCGTCGGCCATTCCGCGTGCCAAGGGCCTGCGCTGCGCTCGTGGTCCTGCACCTGGGCTGCAAAGATCGTCGCGGCGAGCTGCGGCGCCATGGTTGCGCAGCCCAGCGCGCTCGCGGCCGCAACCGGGTTGCGCTTGTGCGGCATGGTCGAGGAGCCGCCGCGGCCTTCGCCGGCGGGCTCGAACGCCTCGCCAACATCGGTCTGCATCATCAGCGAGACGTCGCGCGCGATCTTGCCGCAGCTTCCGGCGAGAATCGCAAAGCTTGATGCGGCTTCCGCGATCCGGTCGCGATGGGTGTGCCAGGGCGCTTCCGGCAGCGGCAGGTTGAGCTCCTGCGCCAATCGCTCTGCAACGACGAGCCCCTTGTCGCCGAGGGCCGCGAGCGTGCCGGCCGCGCCGCCGAATTGCAGCGCAAGACCCTCGCGGGAGAGCCGCCGCAGGCGGCAGCGGGCGCGGGCGAGGCTTGATGCGTATTCCGCGGCCTTGAGCCCGAACGGCATCGGCAGAGCGTGCTGGAGCCAGGTCCGTGCCACCATGGCGGTGTTGCGATGGCTCCGTGCCAGGGCGGCAAAGCCCTTGATGGCGCGGCTGAGATCGGCATCGAGTGCATCGATGCCGGCGCGAAGCGTGAGCATGGTCGCGGTGTCGATGACATCCTGGCTCGTCGCGCCCCAATGGACGTAGCGCGCGGCCTCCGCATCGGCCTTGCCGACATTGGCCGTGAGCGCCTTGACCAGGGGAATCGCGAGATTGCCGGATCGCGTCGCGGCCTCGCCCAGAGCGGCCATGTCAAAGCTATCAGCCTTGCACGCCGCTTCGATCGGGCCGACCGCGGATGCGGGAATCACATCCGTGGCGGCCTCGGAGCGTGCCAGGGCTGCCTCGAAATCGAGCATGTTCTGGAGGGTCGACCGGTCGTCGCAGACCGCGCGCATGGCTGCGCTCGACAGCATCGGCGCGAGCAGGGGGGAGAGGGCTGTGCTCATGTTGCGCGGGACCTAATCACCATGCCCCGGCTCTGCCAATCCCAAACCATCGGCGGAAAGCTTTTTGCAGTTGCGAATATGCATTGCACGTGGCCGGGGGCTGCCCTTTCCTTTGCGGCCTCCGTGCGTTACTTGAGCACATTATAGCGAAGCATCCGGGAGGTACCCCATGGCCATGACGATGAACGGCGAAGTCCAGCTTGCGGCGCCGCGCGAGGCCGTGTGGGAGAAGCTCAACAATCCCGAGGTGCTGAAGGCCTGCATCCCCGGCTGCGAGGAGCTGGAGAAGACCGACGACGGCGGCTTTCGCGCGACGGCGAAAATGAAGGTCGGGCCGGTGTCGGCGCGCTTCAAGGGCAAGGTCACACTCTCCGATCTCGACCCGCCGAACGGCTACAAGATCTCCGGCGAAGGCGAGGGCGGGGTGGCCGGCTTCGCCAAGGGCGGCGCTGTGGTCAAGCTTGCGGAGAAGGACGGCGGTACGCTGCTCTCCTACGAGGTCGAGGCGCAGATCGGCGGCAAGTTGGCGCAGCTCGGCCAGCGCCTCATCAACGGCGCCGCCAAGAAACTGGCCGACGAATTTTTCGCGAACTTCGCCAAAGCGGTACAGGGCTAGCGGTACAGGGCTGAAGGCTATCGCCTTTCGGCATGGCGCCTTGCGTCCGGGGCGATGTTGCCCCCGGGCATAATGGCCCATATGATGGGTTGGAATAATTATAAGAACCGCTTCGACGGGACCCGTCGAGGCGCTGATAGAGAGTGCTTATGGCAAAAATCTCCCTCATCGTGAACGGCAATCCTGTCACGGCCAACGTCGATCCCCGCACCCTT
Organism: Bradyrhizobium sp. LA2.1; assembly: GCF_040547725.1. Classification (NCBI taxonomy): domain Bacteria; kingdom Pseudomonadati; phylum Pseudomonadota; class Alphaproteobacteria; order Hyphomicrobiales; family Nitrobacteraceae; genus Bradyrhizobium; species Bradyrhizobium sp. LA2.1. Next base: position 248,732 of record NZ_JBEPQI010000004.1, on the reverse strand, counting down.
CTGGTGCAGTTCCTGCGCGAGAATCTGCGCCTGACCGGCACCCATGTCGGCTGCGACACCTCGCAGTGCGGCGCCTGTGTCGTGCATCTCGACGGCAAGGCCGTGAAGTCCTGCACCACGCTGGCCGTGATGGCCGACGGCCACGAGGTCAAGACGATCGAGGGACTGGCCGCCGACGGCGCTCCGCTGCATCCGATGCAGGAGGCCTTCCGCGAGCACCATGGCCTGCAGTGCGGCTTCTGCACGCCGGGCATGATCATGACGGCGATCGACATCGTCCATCGCAAGGGCCACGAGCTCGACGACCACACCATCCGCGAGGAGCTGGAAGGCAATCTCTGCCGTTGCACCGGCTACCAGAACATCGTCGCTTCGATCTCCGCCGGCGCCAAGGCGATGGCGAAATCCGATCTCGCCTAACCGCGCGCGCATTCTGCGATCAGGACATTCAGATGTACGAATTCAAATACCATCGCCCTGGGACCGTTCGCCAGGCGGCCAACCTCCTGGTGAAGAACGAAGACGCCAAGGTGATCGCCGGCGGCCACACGCTGATTCCCGTCATGAAGCAGCGCCTCGCCAGCCCCCCGCATCTGGTCGACCTCTCCCACATCGAGGGGCTCAACACGATCGAGATGAAGGGCCGCGCGCTCGTGATCGGCGCCACCGCCAGGCATGCCGAGGTCGCAAGCTCCGCGATCGTCGGTGAGGCGATCCCGGCACTGGCCAATCTTGCCAGCCAGATCGGCGACCCGGCCGTACGCCACAAGGGCACGATCGGCGGCTCGCTCGCCAACAACGATCCGACCGCGGACTATCCGGCCGCGGTGCTCGCGCTCGGCGCCACCATCGTCACCAACAAGCGCCGCCTCAAGGCGGAAGAGTATTTCCAGGGCCTGTTCACGACGGCGCTCGAAGCCGACGAGATCATCACCAAGGTGATGTTCCCGCTGCCGAAGAAGGCGGCCTACATCAAGTTCCGCAACCAGGCTTCGCGCTATGCGCTGGTCGGCGTGTTCGTGGCGCGGCGTCCTTCGGACGTGCGCGTCGCCGTCACCGGCGCCGGCTCCGAAGGCGTGTTCCGCGTCACCGCGTTCGAGGAAGCCCTGAAGAAGCGCTTCGCCGCGAAGGCGCTCGACGGCATCGAGGTGCCGGCGGAAGGCCTCAACAGCGACATCCACGGCAGCGCCGAATACCGTGCGCATCTCATCGGGGTGCTGACGCGGCGTGCCCTCGATGCCGCCAACGCCAAGGAGTGAGTGAACCTCACGCCTCGGCCCAAACTTGTCCCCGGTGAGGGCGTAGCGAGACTGGCTTTTTCATGACTCTCACGGCCCTGCCGGCATCGGTCGATGCGATGCTCGAACTCTTGACTTCGCGCGGTTATCTCGCGGAGCGATCGCTGGCGACGGTGACCTATCTGTCGCTGCGCATGGGCCGGCCGCTGTTCCTCGAGGGCGAAGCCGGCGTCGGCAAGACCGAGATCGCCAAGGTGCTGTCGGCGGCGCTGGGGCGGAAGCTGATCCGCCTGCAGTGCTACGAGGGCCTCGACGTCTCGTCCGCCGTCTACGAGTGGAACAGCGCCGCACAGATGATTGCGATCCGGATGGCGGAAGCCGCCGGCGACACCGACCGCGATCAGCTCTCGTCCGATATCTTCGCCGACCGCTACATGATCAAGCGGCCTCTGCTCCAGGCGTTGGAGCCTGACGTTGCGGGACCGCCGGTGCTGCTGATCGACGAGCTCGACCGCGCCGACGAGGCGTTCGAGGCATACCTGCTCGAAATCCTCAGCGACTTCCAGGTGACCATTCCCGAATTCGGCACCGTGAAGGCGCCGCATCCGCCGATCGTCATCATCACCTCCAACCGCACCCGCGAGATCCATGACGCGCTGAAGCGGCGCTGTCTCTATCACTGGGTCGACTATCCCGGAGCCGAGCGCGAGCTCGCGATCGTCAAGACGCGCGTGCCCGGCATCTCCGCAAAGCTGTCGCAGCAGGTCGTGCGTTTCGTCCAGGCGCTCCGCAATCAGGATTTCTACAAGTCGCCGGGCGTCGCCGAGACCATCGACTGGGCCACCGCGCTGTCGGAGCTCGACGCCCGCTCGCTGACCCCGCAAGTGGTCGGCGACACGCTGGGCGCGCTGCTCAAGTACCAGGACGACATCACCCGGATGCAGGGCGATACCTTGCAGAAGGTCCTGAAGGAAGCGACGAGCGAGAATTGATCTTGCGCCACTAGTACTCCGGTCATTCCGGGGCGACGCGCAGCGTCGAGCCCGGAATCCATAACCACGATCGGGAGTATGGATTCCGGGCTCGCGCCAAGCGGCGCGCCCCGGAATGACGAGGGGATGGATACGAGACCATGGCCATCAACCACCTTGCGCCCGACCAGACCGAGCAGTTCGCCGACAACATCGTCGGCTTCGCCCGCGCGTTGCGTGCAGCCAGCATGCCGGTCGGGCCGGGGGCCGTCATCGATGCCATGAGCGCGCTGCAGGTGATCGACATCGGCAACCGCGCTGACGTCTTCACCACGCTGGAGGCGATCTTCGTCAAGCGCCACGAGCATGCGCTGATCTTCAGGCAGGCCTTCAACCTGTTCTTCCGCGCCTCAGAAGAATGGAAGCACATGCTGGATTCGGTGCCGTTGCCGGAGCAGGCCAAGAAGAAGCCGCAGGCCGGCGCCCGCCGCGTGCAGGAGGCGATGTCGCAGCCGCGGATGACGGAGACGCCGCAGCACCAGGAGCGGGATTTGCGCCTGTCGGTCTCCGACAAGGAGATCCTTCAGAAGAAGGATTTTGCGCAGATGAGCGCGGCCGAGATCACCGAAGCGCTCCACGCCGTCGAGCGGATGCGGCTGCCGCAGGCCGAGCTTCTGACGCGCCGGCACCGGCCCGATCCCCGCGGGCTTCGTCTCGATTTGCGCCGCACGCTGCGCGCGTCCTTGCGCACCGGCGGTGACATCATCGACATCCATCGCCTCGGGCGCATCGAGAAGCCGGCGCCGATCGTCGCGCTGCTCGATATCTCGGGCTCGATGAGCGAGTACACTCGCCTGTTCCTGCATTTCCTGCATGCCATCGGGGACGCGCGAAAGCGCGTCTCGGTGTTCCTGTTTGGCACCCGGCTGACCAACGTCACCCGTGCGCTGCGCCAGCGCGACCCCGATGAGGCGCTGGCGAGCTGCTCGGCCTCGGTCGAGGACTGGGCCGGCGGCACCCGGATTTCGGCCTCGCTGCACAACTTCAACAAATTGTGGGCGCGGCGGGTGCTGAGCCAGGGCGCCATCGTGCTGCTGATCTCCGACGGGCTGGAGCGGGAGGCCGATTCCAGGCTCGCCTTCGAGATGGACCGGCTGCACCGGTCCTGCCGGCGACTGATCTGGCTCAACCCGCTTCTGCGGTTCGGCGGCTTCGAGGCCAAGGCCCAGGGCATCAAAATGATGCTCCCGCACGTTGACGAATTCCGCCCGGTACATAATTTGAGTTCGATCCAGGAGCTGATCACGACGCTCTCCCGGCCGCTGCCGCCGCATCACCGCAGCCTGATCCGTTCCGCAGCTTGAGAGGTTAAGCCATGCTCGATCGCGACGAGGATATTCTGAAGGCGGCGGAGGATTGGCAGAAGGCCGGCCGGGGCGTCGCGCTGGCCACCGTTGTCGAGACCTGGGGCTCGGCGCCGCGCCCGGCGGGCTCGAGCCTCGTCATCAACGATGAGGGCACGTTTCTGGGGTCGGTCTCCGGCGGCTGCGTCGAAGGCGCCGTGGTCACCGAGGCCATGGACGTGATCCAGAGCGGCAAGCCCAGGATGCTGGAGTTCGGCGTTGCCGATGAGACGGCCTGGAATGTCGGGCTGTCCTGCGGCGGCACCATTCGCGTCTTCGTCGAGAAGGTCGGTTAGCCGTGAAGCTCGCAATCCTGCACGAACTCAATGCCGAGCGCGCCGCGCGCCGGCCGGCGATTTTGGTGACCGACACCGAGAGCGGCGAGCAGCGTCTGGTGAAATCCGCGGATTTCGCCAAGGACCCGTTGCGTGCCGAACTGGACAAGCAGCTTCGCATGGGCAAGAGCGCCAGTGTCGAAGCCGGCGGCAAAAAGCTGTTCCTCAACGTCTACGCGCCGACCGCAAAGCTCGTCATCGTCGGCGCGGTCCATATCAGCCAGGCCTTGGCGCCGCTGGCGCGCTCGCTCGGCTACGACGTCACCGTGGTCGATCCCCGCACGGCGTTTGCGAGCGCGGAGCGCTTCCCTGACATTCCCCTGGTCGCCGAATGGCCCGACACGGCGCTGCCGCCGCTCAATGTCGATGCCTACACGGCTTTCGTCGCGGTGACGCACGATCCGAAGATCGACGATCCCGCGTTATTGCACGCCTTCGAGCGCAACTGCTTCTATATCGGCGCGCTCGGCTCGCGAAAGACGCATGCCAAGCGCGGCGACCGGCTGCGCGCGCAGGGCGCCAAGGACAGCGACATCGCGCGCATCCACGCGCCCATTGGGCTGGCGATCGGCGCTGTCTCGCCGTCCGAGATCGCGGTGTCGATCATGGCCGAGATCACGGCGGTGCTGCGCCTGCCTCCCAAAGAAAAAGAAGAAGCGGCATGAAATTCGGACCGGCGAGCCCCAAGGATGCGATCGGCGGGGTGACAGTCCACACCCTGCGCCAGGGTCCGCTGGTGCTGAAGAAAGGCACGACGATCGGCCCGGCCGAGGTCGAGGCGCTAACGCGCGCCGGCATCAAGGACGTCGTGGTGGTGCGCATGGAGGAGGGCGACGTCTCCGAGGATGTCGCCGCCGCCAGCATCGCGCTGGCCGTCGGCGGCGAGGGCATTCATGTCGAGCGCGCCTTCACCGGCCGCGCCAATCTGTTCGCCGCGCGCCCGGGCGTGCTGGTGATCGACCGCGCCGCGGTCGACCGCATCAACAATATCGACGAGGCCATCACCTTTGCGACGCTCTCCGCCTACAAGCCGGTGGTCGAGGGCGAGATGGTCGGCACCGTCAAGATCATCCCGTTCGGCGTCGAAGGCAATTTGCGCGATGCCGCGGTGAAGGCGGCGGGCAGGGACGTGCTGAAGATCGCGCCCTACGTCATCAAGCGCGTCGGCGTCGTCTCGACGCTGCTGCCGGGCCTCTCGTCGAAGGTGATCGACAAGACGCTGCGCGTCACCGCCGAGCGGCTCGCGCCGGCCGGCGCCAGCATCATTGCCGAGCGGCGCGTGCAGCATGAGGAGCTGGCGCTGTCGGCCGCGATCAAGGAATTGCTCGGGCTTGGTGCGGAGCTCGTCATCGTGTTCGGGGCGTCCGCGATCGCCGACCGCCGCGACGTGATTCCGGCGGCCGTCACCGGGATCGGCGGCGAGATCGAGCATTTCGGCATGCCGGTCGATCCCGGCAATTTGCTGCTGATCGCGCGGGCCGGCGGGGTGCCGGTGCTGGGCGCGCCGGGCTGCGCACGCTCGCCGGTCGAGAACGGTTTTGACTGGGTGCTGATGCGGCTGCTCGCGGGCATCAAGGTGACGCGTTCCGAGTTGATGGGCATGGGCGTCGGCGGCCTCCTGATGGAGATCGTCACGCGGCCGCAGCCGCGCGCAGAACCCGCGATCGAGGGCAACAGCCAGGTCGCGGCCATCGTGCTCGCGGCGGGCCGCTCGACCCGGATGGGCGGACCGAACAAGCTGCTCGCCGAGCTCGACGGCAAGAAGCTGGTGCGGATCGCGACCGAGCAGGCGCTGGCCTCCAAGGCCTCCGAGGTGATCGTCGTCACCGGCCATCAGACCGAGCTGGTCGAGCAGGCGCTGCAAGGCTTGAAGGTGAAATTCGTCCGCAATCCGGATTTCGCCGGCGGCATCGCGAGCTCGGTCAAGGCCGGCATCGCGGCCGTGCCCGAGGCTTGCGACGGCGCCGTGGTCTGTTTGGGCGACATGCCGTTGATCGATGCCGGCCTGATCGACCGTCTCATCGACGGCTTTGCGCCGGACCGGGGCAACCTCATCGTCGTGCCCGTCAGTGATGGGCGTCGCGGCAATCCCGTGCTGTGGTCGCGCCGCTTCTTCAAGGAATTGATGACGCTCGACGGCGACGTCGGCGCGCGCCATCTGATCGCCAAGCACACCGAAGCGGTGGCCGAAGTCCCCGTGGATGGCGAGAGCGCCTTCCTCGACATCGACACGCCGCAGGCGCTGGAAGCGGCACGGCGGGGATAGTGCCGTAGGGTGGGCAAAGCGACTTGTCCGCCGTAGCTCGTAGAGCGAAGGCGGAAGCGTGCCCACCAATTTTGAATGATGGTGTGGATGGATGGTGGGCACGGCGCTTTGCGCCTTTGCCCACCCTACGGCACTCTCATTCGTTCGATTTCACCCCTCGTTCACCATCTGGAAACGTCCACCGCCTAGAGTCCTCTCCACCTGCCTTGGGGGGAGGGGCTTTTCCATGGCTTCGAATGTCGTCGCGCGCCGTTGCGCGATGTTTTTCTTTGCGCTGTCGGTTTGTGTCGCCGGCGCTCGCTACATCACGGATGCGCATGCTGCCGGTGCGTTTGCGGTCGGCAAGTGCGGGGCCTATGGCCAGGCTTTTGATTACGGAGCCGAGCGCGAGGCCCGTGCAGCGGCACAGAAGCAGTGCAAGGGCGACTGCACGACCGTGACCATGAAGCGTGCCTGCGCGGCGATGTCGGTCGATATGGCCAACCCGTGCGGCGCGTATGGCTATGCCGTCAAGCCGAAGATCTCCGCCTCGCTCAACGCCGCCACGCGCGAATGCTACAAATACGGCGGCAAGGAATGCGTGATCCGCGCCTGGGCCTGCGACGCCAAGGGTTGAATTTCTCTTGCTGTCATTCCGGGGCGATGCGCATCGAACCGGGAATCCATTCGTCCACCGACTCTGTGGCCCGATGGATTCCGGGCTCGCGCCTTCGGCGCGCCCCGGAATGACAGTTCGAGGTATGCATGCAGCTCGACACCAAGATCGCGGTCGTGATCCGCACCGATCTTCAGGCCTGGCAGAAGCTCAACGTCGCGTCGTTTCTCACCAGCGGAATTGCCGCGGCCTTTCCGGACTGTATCGGCGAGCCCTATGAGGACGGTTCGGGCACGAAGTACCACGCGCTGATCGGCCAGCCGATCCTGATCTACGGTGCCGATGGTGCCGCGCTGTCACGCGCGCTCGACCGTGCGCTCTCGCGCAATGTGACGGCGGCCCTTTACACCGAGGACATGTTCAAGACCACGCGCGATGCCGCCAACCGCGAAGCGGTGAGGGCGGTTGAGCGCACCGATCTCAATCTCGTCGGCATCGCGATGCGCGCCGAGCGCAAGGTGATCGACAAGATCGTCGACGGTCTGAAGTTCCATAGCTAGCGGTACTTCAAGCAGCCTCGTCTTCGCGGTGTCGTGATGGTTCCTACGACGGATAAACTTGCGTTCTTTGACTCCAATCAAGGGTGCGCCGCCCGGCATCGCTAGTCTGCTCTCTGTATTGCAATGGAGCAGACACATGCCGACCATGAAAGCCGCCATCGTCAAACAATTCGGCAAGCCGCTGGTGATCGAGGACGTGCCGGTGCCGCAGCCCGGTCCCGGCGAGGTTTTGGTCAAGGTGAAAGCGTGCGGCGTCTGCCACACCGATCTGCACGCAGCTTCCGGCGACTGGCCGGTGAAGCCGGTTCCGCCCTTCATTCCCGGGCATGAGGTGGCGGGAACCGTCGCTGCACTCGGGCCAGGTGTGAAAAATCTGAAGGTCGGCGATGCCGTCGGCGTCGCCTGGCTGCACGACGCGTGCATGGCTTGCGAATATTGCGAGACCGGCTGGGAAACGCTGTGCGAGCACCAGCACAACACCGGCTACAGCGTGAACGGCGGCTTTGCCGAATATGTCATCGCCTCGGCCGCCTTCGCCGCAAAGCTCCCGGCAACGATCGATTTCGCCGCCGTCGCGCCGATCCTGTGTGCCGGCGTCACCACCTACAAGGGATTGAAGGAGACCGACGCTCGGCCCGGCGAGTGGGTCGCGATTTCCGGCGTCGGCGGGCTCGGCCATGTCGCGATCCAGTACGCCAAGGCGATGGGGTTCAAGGTCGCAGCCGTCGACATCGCCGAGGACAAGCTCAAGCTCGCACGCGAGACCGGCGCCGATCTCGCGGTCAACGCGCTGGAGGCCGATGCGGTGGACAAGGTTGTGGCAGCAACCGGGGGCGGGGCCCACGGTGTGCTGGTGACGGCGGTCTCGACCTCGGCGTTCGCGCAGGCGCTGAAGATGGTGCGTCGCAAGGGCACCGTCAGCTTGGTCGGCCTGCCGCCGGGCGAATTCCCGACGCCGATCTTCGATGTCGTGCTCAAGCGTATCACCGTGCGTGGCTCCATCGTCGGCACCCGCAGGGATCTCGACGAGGCCATCGCATTCGCCGCGGACGGCAAGGTCAAGGCCGAAGTAGCCAAGGTGCCGCTCGCGGAGATCAATAACGTCTTCGACCGGATGAAGGCCGGCAAGATCGACGGCCGCATGGTGCTCGACTTTGGCTAGAGCGTTTTCGAGCGAAGTGGATACCGGTTCGCGTAAGGAAAACGCGTCAAGACAAGAATCTAGAGCCCCGTTCCGATTCCATCGGAACTTCCATCGGAACGGAAGTGGCTCTAGTGCCTCACGCTGGCGGCATGCCTGCGAATTTCGGCAGGTCGGGATCGAGACGATCCCAATCGTACCCGCGCGCCGCGTAAGTGACCACCTGCGGCTTGTAGCGGGCGGGCTCGTCGAGGCTTGCGGCGCGGATGGTGAAGATGTCGGGCATTGCGGCGAAGGTCATGTAGACCGGCAAGCCGCACTGCGTGCAGAAACCGCGCGTCTTCACGTTGCCGCTGTCGCCGACCATGTCCCAGTGCTTCGCCTCGCCCGTCACCGTGACGCCGGCACGCGCGAAGGTCATGTACGAGCCGTGGCCGCCGCCGCTTTCGCGCTGGCAGTCCCGGCACTGGCAGTGATTGCTGAACAGCGGCTCACCCAGAATCGAATAGCGGATCGCGCCGCAGGCGCAGCCGCCGGTAAAAGGCCTGGTCATCGAAAGATCTCCCACTCACTTCTCGCCACTGATCTCGTCGAGCTGACGCACGACCTTCTTCCAGCCGCCGCTCATGACCGTGTAGGCGGACTCGTTCCTCGGCATGACGAAGCCCGCATGCACCAGGCGGATCCGCGTGCCGGCTTCGACCGGGGTGAGGGACCACGTCACGACGGTATCGAGCGGCGCGCCGTAGCCGGTGTTGCGTTCGTCGCCGCCCTTCCAGGCGTAGACGAGGCTCCGGTTCGGTACGACTTCCAGAACCCGGCAATGGATAACGCCGTCCCAGTTGCCGCCCGGCGTTGTCTGGAAGGTGAAGGCCTTGCCTTCGACGGCTTCGAAGCCGGTCGGCTGCATCAGCCAGCGCGCGATCAACTGGGCGCTGGTCAGCGTCTTCCAGATCGTCTCGGGCGCGTGAGGGAAGACCTCCTCCAAAACAATGTCTTGGACGATGTCTTTTGTTTCGGCTCTGAACTCGGCTGCACTCACGAATCGATCTCCTTCAAGAGGTCACGCAGATTCTGGAAGCGCTCGCGCCAGAACACGCCGTAATGGTCCATCCAGGTGACCAGCGGCTCGAGTCCTTGCGGCGCGGCTCGGTAATAGACGTTGCGGCCCTCGGCGCGCTCGGCGACGAGGCCGGCCTGCTTCAGCGACTTCAAATGCTGCGAGATCGCGCCCTGCGTCACGCCGCTGCCGCGGGTGAGTTCGGCGACGCTGATCTCCTTGCTCTCGAACACGCGCTCGAACACGGCACGACGGGTCGGATCGGCGAGGGCGCGCATCACGGATGTGACGGGATTTGGAGCGGCTTCGATCATGAGCATTCAATTAGCAAACGCTAATGCATTAGTCAATGCTAATTTGTTTGTTTGCGTAAGGCTGGATCGCTGTCTTGACTATGACTGACCGGTCAGTCATAAATGAGGAATGACCAAGAAGCCAACCAAAGCAGCCACGCCAACCGCAGCTCGCGCCGATGCGAAGGGCCGTGCGCCCGCCGACGCTGCGCCCACTTCGAACCGTGCCACGCGTGCGGCCGAGCGTCGGTCGGCCATCGTGGAAGCGGCGATGGAGGAGTTCATTGCGCGCGGCTTTGCCGCGACGCGGCTCGACGACATCGCCAAGCGGGCGGGCGTGGCCAAGGGCACGATCTACCTGCACTTCAAGGACAAGGAATCGATGTTCGAGGAGCTGGTGCGCACTGTGATCGTGCCTGTGGTGGCCAAGCTGAATGCGCTGCCGCCGCCGACGGGCTCGGTGCGCGATCTCGTCGAGGCCTTTGCCGGTAACTTCCTCAAGGAGGTCATCGGCACGAGGCGCGGCGATCTCGTGCGATTGATCGTGGCGGAAGGGCCGCGCTTTCCGTCCGTCGCCGATTTCTACTATCGCGAGGTCGTCTCGCGCGGGATCGCCGGCATGCGCGCGCTGATCGAGCTCGGCATTGCCCGCGGCGAGATCCGCGAGAAGAACCTCGCGCGCTATCCGCAGATCCTGGTCGCACCCGCGATGATCGCGGTGATCTGGCAGAGCCTGTTTGCACGGCACGCGCCGCTCGACGCCCAGGACATGCTGCGCGTCCATCTCGATCTGATTTTTGGCGAACGGAGGACGACATGAGGTCGTCACGAAGCATCTCTCACCTCATCCTGAGGAGCGCGGAACGCGCGTCTCGAAGGATGCAGGCTCCGCTGTGGCTCCTCGCCCTTCGAGACGCCGCTTCGCGGCTCCTCAGGGTGAGGGGTCGACAGCAGCATCTGCCGCGGCAAACGACCCTGTTTTCGGTGCGTCTGTCGCGGCTTTGTTCGATCGCGGTTCTGGTGCTTGCAACCGGCCTTGCCGGCTGCAAGGACAAGCGCGATCCCGGATTTCAGGGTTGGGTCGAGGCCGACATGATCTTCGTCAGCCCGGACGAAGCGGGCCGGGTGACGAAGCTCAATGTCCGCGAGGGCGACGAGGTGAAGGTCGGCGATGCCCTCTATTCCGTCGACGACGATCTCCAGCTTGCCGACCTCAACCAGAACAAGGCGACATTAGCTAATGCGCAGCAGACCTATGATCGCGCGGCCTCGCTGAACAAGACCGGCTCCGGTACGCAGGCCAATCTCGATTCCGCGGTGTCGTCCTTGCGTGTCGCCGAAGCGCGGGTCGCGACGTCGGAGACGCGAATGGCGCGGCGCAGGGGCTTTGCCCCCGTTGCCGGCACCATCCAGCAGATCTATTTCCGCGAGGGCGAGATGGTGGCGGCGCAGCGGCCGGTGCTCTCGATCATGCCGCCCGGCAACATGAAGCTGCGCTTCTTCGTGCCCGAGACCGAGTTGCCGAAGCTTGCGATCGGCGACACGGTGCGCATCTCTTGCGACAATTGCGCGGCGGATCTCACTGCAAAGATCTATTTCATCGCGACCTCGGCCGAATACACTCCGCCTGTCATCTACAGCCTCGATGAGCGCAACAAGCTGGTCTATTTGATCCAGGCGCGCCCCTCGCGGCCCGATGCCCTGCGGGTCGGACAGCCGATCGACGTCTATCTCCATCCAAAAACGCCGGTGGCGGACAAGCGATGAACGGCGGCAACGGCATCGCGATCGACGTCAAGGGCCTGACCAAGTCGTTTGGCGGCCGCGAGGTCGTGCACGATCTGTCGATGCAGGTGAAGCGCGGCTCGATCTACGGCTTCCTCGGGCCGAACGGCTCGGGCAAGACCACCACCATCCGCATCCTCTGCGGCCTGCTCACGCCCGACAGCGGCGAGGGCACCTGCCTCGGCTACGACATCCGGCGCGATGCCGAAAAGATCAAGCGCCAGGTCGGCTACATGACCCAGCGCTTCAGCCTGTACCAGGACCTCTCGGTGCGCGAGAACCTCGAATTCGTCGCGCGGCTCTATGGCCTCGCCGATGCTCGCGGCGCCGCGCGCGACATGATCAAGCGGCTCGGGCTGTCGGGGCGCGAGGAGCAGCTTGCGGGCGAGCTCTCCGGCGGCTGGAAGCAGCGGCTCGCGCTTGGGGCCTGCACGCTGCCCAGTCCGAAACTGCTGCTGCTGGACGAGCCCACCGCCGGCGTCGATCCCAAGGCGCGGCGCGATTTCTGGAACGAGATCCATGCGCTCGCGGCCGACGGCCTCACCGTCCTGGTCTCGACCCACTACATGGACGAGGCCGAGCGCTGCCACGAGATCGCCTATATCGCCTACGGCCATCTGCTGGCGCACGGCACGGTCGAGGAGGTGATCGCGAAGTCCGCCCTGACGACCTACACCGTGACGGGCGAGGACCTCAACGGGCTCACGGCCGCGCTCACCGGCAAGCCCGGCGTGGACATGGTGGCGCCGTTCGGTACTTCGCTCCACGTTTCCGGGCGCGACGTCGCCGCGCTCGAGGCCAGCATCGCGCCGTGGCGCGAGAAGGGCGGCCTGCACTGGCACAAATCATCGCCCTCGCTCGAAGACGTGTTCATCGAATTGATGAGCCGTTCCAAGGACAATTTCCAATGAGCGCCGCCGATCACCCCGCACCCGCGCACGAGATCCGCGAGCGCTTCGGCTTCTGGAAGCGCTCCTATGCGATGCTGGTCAAGGAGTTCATCCAGCTCAAGCGCGACCGCGTGTCGTTCGCGATGATCGTGATGCTGCCGGTGATGCAGCTTCTGCTGTTCGGCTATGCCATCAACACCACACCGCACCATCTGCCGAGTGCGGTGCTGCTCCAGGAGGATTCGGATCTTGCCCGCTCGGTGTTGAAGGCGCTGGAGAACACCGCCTATTTCCGCTTCATCTACGAGGTCCACGACGTCGACGATTTCGACAACCTGCTGAAATCGGGCAAGGTGCTGTTCGGCGTCGAGATTCCGCGCGGCTTCGAGCGGGCGGTGCGGCGCGGCGACAGGCCGGCGCTGCTGGTTGCGGCCGACGCCACCGATCCCGTTGCGGCCAGCGCCGCGCTCGGCTCGCTCGGCATGGTCGTGCAGACCGCGCTTGCGCACGATCTCTATATCGGCAATCCGCCCGAGATGCCGTTCGAGATCCGCGCGCATGCGCGCTACAATCCGGCCGCGTCGTCCAGCCTCAATATCGTGCCGGGCCTCGTCGGCACCATCCTCACCATGACCATGCTGATCTTCACCGCGCTCTCGGTCACCCGCGAGGTCGAGCGCGGTACCATGGAGAGCCTGCTGTCGATGCCGATCAAGCCGGTCGAGGTGATGTTCGGCAAGATCGTTCCTTATGTGCTGGTTGGCTTCCTTCAGGCCTTCCTCATCATCGGCATCGGTGTCGGCTTGTTCGGCGTGCCCTTGCTCGGCAATCTGTTCCTGCTCGCGCTGCTGTCGACCTTGTTCATCGCTACAAATCTGTCGATTGGCTACACCATCTCGACCGTGGTGCAGAACCAGCTCCAGGCCATGCAGATGGCGATGATGTTCTTCCTGCCGAGCATTCTGCTCTCCGGATTCATGTTCCCGTTCGCCGGCATGCCGGTCTGGGCGCAATATCTCGGTGAATGCCTGCCGCTGACCCACTACTTGCGGATCGTCCGCGCCATCATGCTGAAGGGCGCGACCATGCAGAATTTGCACTTCGACGCGCTGGCGCTGGCGATCCTGATGCTGGTCGCCATGACCATCGCGGTGACGCGCTTCCGCCGCACGCTGGATTGAGGCACAATGCCCCGGAATCGAGGGGTGGAATGGTCAGGTTTGCCAGCAGGAAGACCCGGCAACATGCCGTGATGTCGGAGGAGTTCGAGCGCGAGCTGACGCGAGAAGTGCTGCGGACCGAGCTGTTGCGGGTGAGGGCGCTGATCACGACGGGCTGCGTCATGATCCTGTTCCTCACCGCAACCTACCTGATCGACCCTGCCATCGTGAACCGGGTCTGGCGCGGGACGGAGGGCTTGGTCCGCGAATACATGCTCTTGGGGGGCTTCATCCTCTTCGAGGTCTGGGTCCACAGCCAGATCAGGCGAAACCTCAAGCTCGATCGCGACCTGCCGGTGATCAGGCGCTATATCGGCGCTCTCATCGAAACGTCGCTGCCGACGATCATCCTGATTCTGCAGATTCGCAGCATGGGCGCTGGGCCCGCGCTCGGTTTCGTGCTGCCACTGGCCTATTTCATCTTCATCATTCTTTCGACGCTGCGGCTCGATTTCTGGCTGTCCACCTTCACGGGATTTGTGGCCGCTGCCGAACTCCTGGCCGTCGCGCTGTACTACAATTCGGCCAGCGACGCTGGCGAACCGCTGATCTACTTTCACGCTGTGCGCAGCACCATCATCCTGATCTGCGGCGTGCTCGCCGGCTCCGTCGGCGCGCGGCTGCGGCGGCAATTTGCCGCGAGCATCGCGGCCGCCACCGCGCGTGATCGCGTCACCAACCTGTTCGGCCAGCACGTCTCGCCGCAGGTGGTGGAACGGCTGATGGCGGCGGGGCCCAGCGCGGGCGGCGACCTTCGCCGCGTCGCGGTGATGTTCGTCGATTTCCGCGGCTTCACCGCCAGCGCGCGGTTGCGCACCCCGCAGGAGGTGGTTGACCGGCTCGACGGTGCGTTCGCCGTGCTGGTCGACATCCTCGATCGTCAGGGCGGCATCGTGAACAAGTTTTTGGGCGATGGCTTCCTCGCCCTGTTCGGCGCGCCGCTGGAGGCCTCCGACGCCGCGCACCGCGCAGTTGCCGCAGGCCGCGAGATGCTGGCCGCGATGGACCGCATCAACGCGCAAACGAGCTGGCCGCTGCGGATCGGCATCGGCATCCATTTCGGCGAGGTCGTTGCCGGCAATATCGGCTCGCCCCGGCGCAAGGAGTACACGGTGATCGGCGACACCGTGAACTTCGCTTCGCGGCTGGAGGCACTCAACAAGGAGTTCGGCTCGCACCTGCTGATCTCCGCGTCCGTCCGCGAGGCGCTCGGCGACGACGGTGAGGACGCCGTCGCGCTCGGCGAGGTCACGATTCGCGGCTACGAGCACAAGGTGGCGGTGTTTCAACTGGGGTGAGGGGGCTCGCGTTTCGTTGAAGGCGCGTGATGAAATATCTCGCGGCGATTTCCGCTCATGTTGTCAGGACGCCGAAACCTCTCGGCTTCCGTTTGCCACGCGGAGAGAACCCATGACCCGATTGACCCTTGTCTCGGCCGCCCTGATCGCCGCCGCCGTCTATCAAACCCAGGCCGCAGCCGCCCGCGACGTCGCCCCGCGGCGCGCCTCGCCTCAGGCGGCCGCGGATTGCGTAAGGGCTCCGGCACAGGGCGCGTTTGCCTCTGCGCCCTACAAGCAGCCTCCCTGCACGCCGAGGGCAGCGAACTAACGCGCAAGGCGAGGTCGGGTTGGCAACGTCCGCCGGCCCGACCTCGCGTCGCCGGCCTCGCAATTGCGGTACCTTGGTAGTTCTTGACTCCTATCTCATCTAGTCATCTATATGACTATATGAATGCAGCTCCGCACGACGACCGCCTGCCACGCTACCAGCGCCTGCGCGACGACCTCGCCGCGCGGATCAACCGCAATGAATGGCGGCCGGGCGAGCCGATCCCGTCGGAGGCCGAGCTCGCGGCGCATTACGGCGTCGCCATCGGCACCGTGCGCAAAGCGATCGATCAGCTCGTTGCCGATACCGTGCTGGAGCGCCAGCAGGGCCGCGGCACCTTCGTGCGCCGGGCGCGCTTCAACTCCTCGCTATTCCGCTTCTTCCGATTCCAGTCCGAGAGCGGCGAGCGGCGCGTGCCGAAGAGCCGCATCATCCGGCGCAAGAGCGTTTTGGCGAATTCGGCGGTTGCGTCGGCGCTGCGCATCCCTGTCGGCGAGCCCGTGATCAGCCTGTCGCGTCTGCGCCTGATCGACGATGTACCGCTGCTCGCCGAGGAGATCTGGCTCCAGCAATCGCGCTTCGCGCCGATCCTGGAGATCGACACCGCCGAATTCGGCGACCTGCTTTATCCGCTCTACGAGGAGCGTTGCGGGGAGGTGGTGGTGTCGGCCGAGGAAATTCTGACGGTCGAAATGGCCAACGAGATGCAGGCGCGGCTGCTGCGCCTCGAAGCGCACGCACCATTGATCGTGATCGAGCGCCTCGCGCTCGATCTGGAGCGGCAGCCGATCGAATGGCGCAGGTCGAGGGGGCCGGCCGACCGGTTCCGCTACCACGCCGAGATCAGGTGAGAGCGACCTTTCAACGACATCAAGCAATAACGAATTCAAGGGAGAAACAATGTCAAACTGGTACAGCGAAAGCTCGCCGCTGGAGCGGCGCACGTTCTGGGCAAGCTTTGGCGGCTGGGCGCTGGATGCGCTCGACGTCCAGATGTTCGGCCTTGCCATTCCCGCGCTGATCGCCGCCTTCGGCATCAGCAAGGCCGATGCGGGCCTGCTCGGCTCGGTCACGCTGTTCTTCGGCGCGTTCGGCGGCTGGCTCGGCGGCGCGCTCGGCGACCGTTTTGGCCGCGTCAAGGCGCTTCAGATTACCGTTGCGACCTTTGCGCTCGCGACCTTCGCCTGCGCGTTCGCGATGACTTACAACCAGCTCCTGATCCTGAAGGCGATTCAGGGCCTCGGCTTCGGCGCCGAATGGGCTTGCGGCGCGGTGCTGATGGCCGAGATCATTCGCCCCGAGCATCGCGGCAAGGCGCTGGGCTCGGTGCAGAGCGCCTGGGCCGTGGGGTGGGGCGCAGCTGTGCTGCTCTCGGCCCTCGTGTTCACTTATGCACCCGCCGACATCGCCTGGCGGCTGCTGTTTGCGCTGGGGCTGTTGCCCGCGCTCCTCATCATCTTCATCCGCCGCGGCTTGAAGGAGCCGCCGCGCGCGGTCGCAGCCGACAAGACGCCATTCTTCGCCACGCTCTCGGGCATCTTCCATCGTGACGTGCTGCGCTCGACGCTGATCGGAGGTCTGTTTGGCATCGGCGCCCATGGCGGTTACGCGGCCCTGACTACGTTCCTGCCGACATACTTGCGCGAAGTGCGGCATCTGTCGGTGCTGGGCTCCAGCGGCTATCTCGCAGTCATCATCGTTGCCTTCTTCTGCGGCTGCATCGCGAGCGGCATCATCAGCGACCGCATCGGCCGCAGGGCCAATGTCACCTTCTTCGCCAGCGCCTGCATCGTCACCGTGCTGATCTACATCTTCGCGCCGCTGACCAACGGCGAGATGCTGGTGCTCGGCTTTCCGCTCGGCTTCTTCTCGGCCGGCATTCCCGCCAGCATGGCGGCGCTGTTCAGCGAGCTCTATCCGGCCGGCGTGCGCGGCACCGGTGTCGGCTTCTGCTACAATTTCGGCCGCATCGTCTCCGCCGCGTTCCCCTTCCTCGTGGGCTATCTCAGCGACCATATCGGGCTCGGACCGGCGATCGGCATCGATGCGGCCTTCGCCTATTCGCTGGTGCTGATCGCGGTGGTGCTGCTGCCCGAAACCCGCGGCAAGGTTTTCGAACAAGCCGCGGCGACGCGCGCCTGACGCCGGATGGGGAGCAGTCACCATGATATCCCGCGAGCGTGGCCTGACGCGCCGCCAATTCGGCACAGGCCTTGTATCCCTCGTGTCGGCCACGGCCGTCGCGAGCCGAGCGAAGAGTGAGACGAGCTTGCCGACAATCGATACCCATGCCCATGTCTTCCACCGCGGCCTCAAGCTCGCGCCCGGCCGGCGCTATGCCCCAGATTACGATGCGCCGCTGGCGCTCTATCTGGAGCAGCTCGACCGCAATGGCATGAGCAACGGCGTGCTGGTGCAGCCGAGCTTTCTCGGCGCCGACAATTCCTATCTGGTCGAGAGCCTGAAGACTTCCGGCGGACGCCTGCGTGGTATCGCGGTGGTCGATCCTTCCGTGACCGCGGACGAACTGCGCGCGCTCGATCGCGCCGGCGTCGTCGGCATCCGCCTCAATCTGGTCGGTCAGCCCTTGCCCGATCTCGCTGCCGGCGAATGGAAGGCGCTGCTCGGAAACGTGAAATCGATGGGCTGGCAAGTCGAGCTCCAGCGCAACGCGTCCGACCTCGCACTGCTGGCGCCGCAGCTGCTCGACCATGGTGTCACCGTCGTGCTCGATCACTATGCGTTGCCGGATCCGAAACTCGGCGTCGCCGATCCCGGCTTCCAGTCGGTGCTGAAGCTCGGCGCGACGCGAAATGTCTGGGTCAAGATCTCGGCGCCGTACCGCAACGGCGCGAGCGGCGAGAGTTTTGCGAAGGAGGCCTATCCGCTGCTGCGCAAGGCTTACGGCCTCGACCGCCTGCTGTGGGGCAGCGACTGGCCGCACACGCAGTTCGAGGCGTCGCAGGCTTACGCGAAAAACCGGCAGTTTCTCGATGCGCTGATCGTCGACGACAGCGAGCGCGCGCGGGTGCTCGCATCGCCGCATCAGCTGTTCCGCTTCTGATTCTCCCTCCTGATCTCCTCGCGCGATTGCTCCGAATGCTCCGAATTTTGGGGCATGACGAGCGATGTCGCCGGCCTGTAGACTGCCGGCGATGCGGCCGGTTGAGGCCGCGATTTTCATGAGGAAGTGAAGATGCAGCGCCGCTACATCACCGTCGACGTGTTCACCGACCGCGCCTTCGGCGGCAACCAGCTCGCCGTGGTGCTCGATGCCGGCGGGCTCACGACGCAGCAGATGCAGGCGATCGCGACCGAGTTCAACTATTCCGAGACGACCTTCGTGCTGCCACCGCGCGACAGGGCCAATGACGCCGAGGTGCGCATCTTCACGCCGGTGCTGGAGATTGCCTTTGCCGGCCATCCCAATGTCGGCACCGCCTTCGTGCTGGCCTCGATGGCAAAAGAGCTGAAACCGCGCCTGCTGTTTGAGGAGAAGGCCGGGCTCGTGCCGGTCGAGATCGTGAGAGAACAGGGCCGGGTGGTCAGAACCGAGCTCACCGCGCCCCAGCCTTTGGCGCGGCTGTCGCAATTGTCTGCCGCTGAAGCTGCAAGCTGCGTCTCGCTCGGTGCGGATGACATCAAGGTCGACAGCCACGCGCCGCAGATCGTCAGCGTTGGAAACGCGTTTCTGGTGATGGAGCTGCATTCGCGCGAGGCGCTCAAGCGCGCCCGGCCCGATGCGGCCGCCTACGGCAAGGTCTTGCCGCGGGACGGCGCCCGCTCGGTATGGTTCTACACGCGCGACGTGCCGCCAGCGGAGGCGCCTTGCGATCGGCAGGCGCGGATGTTCATGCGCGGCGCCAGCGGCCTCGTCGAGGATCCCGCCACCGGCAGCGCGACGGTCGCCGCGGCCGCGCTGTTTGCCGATCTCGATCCCATGCGTGATGGCGAGTTGAAGCTCACCGTCGGCCAGGGCTTTGACATGGGCCGGCCAAGCATCCTCCGGACGCGCGTGCGCAAGCAGGATGGTAAGATCACGTCCGCTCATGTCGGCGGCAGCTGTGTGCAGATGATGGAGGGGACGCTTAGGCTGGCGGGGGATCTGTAGCCCGGATGGAGCTGGCTACACCTGTCGTCCGGCCAAATTCCTCACCGCCACGCCATCGCGCTCCTCGATGATCTCCGCGATCATCTGGCGGTGGCAATGGGTGTGATCGCGCTCGTAGCAGAGCAGGCAGACCGGGCCGGCCTTCATCACCAGCGCCGAGAGCTCGTCCATCTCTTCCCTGGCCTGCGGCGTCTTCAGGTGCTTTGAATAGATCCTCTCCAGCACATCGTATTGGCCGCTGCGCGCGGCGAGGCGGCCTTCCTTCGGCGTGCCGAGCGCGGCGAGATGGACATAGGCGATGCCGCGCTCGTCGAGGCCCGCGGCAAGCTGCTTCTTCGAAAAGCCGGGCCGGCGCGATGAGGTCACCGCGCGCACGTCGACCACGAGCTTGACGCCGGCCCCTTCCAGCTCGTCGAGCACCGCCTTGGGCGGCGTCTGTTCATAACCGATGGTGAAGAGCTTTTTCGCCTTTGCCATGAACCATCCTCAGCTGACCCGCGCGATCAGTTCCATGGCGCCGGCCGGTGCGCGCACCTTGCCCTCGTGGATGACATAGGCGAACACGTCGCGCGGCTCTTTCTTCGGCTTGGCCTTGTCGACCTTCGGTAGATCGTCGGGTTCACTCCCCTCGGCCCAGTCCTGAAAGCGCTTGGCCCAGGCATCGAGCTGCTTCGGCGGATAGCAGGTCTTGATCTCGTCATTGCCCTTCTGGAGCCGTGCATAGACGAAGTCGCCGGCGACGTCGGCGATCGCCGGATATTTGCCGTGCTCGGCGAACACGACAGGCGTCTCGAACTCGCGGATCAGCGCGACGAAGTCCGGCGCGCAAAAACTGTCGTGGCGGACCTCGACGACATGGCGCAGCGCGCGCCCATCGAGCTTGCGCGGCAGCAGCTCCAGGAACTTGCCGAAATCGGCGCCGTCGAACTTTTTCGTCGGCGCGAACTGCCACAGCACCGGTCCGAGATGGTCGCCGAGTTCCAGCACGCCGGAATCATAGAACCGCTTGATGGAATCGCCGGCCTCGGCGAGCACGCGGCGGTTGGTGGCGAAGCGGGGTCCCTTCACCGAGAACACGAAACCATCGGGCACTTCGCTGGCCCATTTGCGAAAGCTCTCCGGCTTCTGCGAGCCGTAATAGGTGCCGTTGATCTCGATCGAGGTCAGCTTCGAGGCGGCATAGGACAGCTCCTTGGCCTGCGTGAGCTTCTCCGGGTAGAACACGCCGCGCCAGGGCTCGAAGGTCCAGCCGCCGACGCCGATGAAGATGTTGCCGGATTTTTTGGACGCGGTTTTTGCTTTGGCCACGGGAGGGTCTCGCATCGACGGGGAGGGACCTCATCCTAATCAAACCAGATGTGATTGGCCAGTTGCGCCGTCCCGTCTAAGGTCGCAACGGGACCCGCGCAAAAGGAGAACAAGAATGCGGATGCTGATGGTGGGAGCGGCGCTCGTCATGATGACATCTGCTGCCATGACGTTTGGTGCCATGGCCGACGATGACGACGATGCCAAGGGTGCGCAGAAGCTCGCCATGCAGGGCCGAGACGATTACTGGCATTGCCTGGCGCGGGAATATTCGCGCGACTCCAATCAGGGAATGTCGGAACAGGATTTCGGCCGCTCGGTCGCGGGCGCCTGTCCGTCGGAGCGGCAATATTACCGGGTGGCGTTGCTCGACTATCTCACCGCGCAATATCCGAACATCGATGCCGGCGCCCATCTCGCCACCGCGAACAGGGCGGTCGAGTCGGCGCAGAAGGACATCGTGACGGCCTTCGTCAAGCACAGGCCGCCCGCAAAGTAGGGCAGTGGCGAATGGCCAATCGCGAAGAGGGCACGTAAGCCGGCGCTCTTCATTCGCGACGAGCCATTCGCTACTCGCCCCTCCGCGGGGGGCTCTTCCAGCTCCGCGCGCATCCATGGTATCACTGGAGGCATCTGGAACAGGGATGGGCTTCCATGTCGTCTGAGTCGGTGGGTGGCATTCTGGGCGCGATCGTCGCCGCGGTCGTGCTTGCGGTCGCCGTCGTATTGGGGCCGATCGGCCAGTACGGCAAGCCGCCCAGGCCGGCAAAGGCCGAGCCGGCTTCGGCCGCAGCACCCGCTGTCCCGGCCGCCCCCGTGCCGCGTGGGCCGGTGATCAAGGAAGTCCCGAACTAGCAAGGGTCTGAAAAAGGGCCGCTATGCCCCCTTGCAAAGCGGTTTTACCGTTCCTATCTAGTCTGTAACGGCGACGTTGAGCGAAACCTCCGGCGCTGGAACGACCTTGGAATAGCTTGGGCTTGCGCCGGATGTACGCGCGGTCCGCCGTTCCGGGGTCGTTGGCATTTTTGGGCCCTTTTTGGGCCTTTCCCCACAGACCCCAGCTCGGTAGATCTTGGCAGCGCAACGTCTTGGCAGCGCAGGACGCGGCGGATATACGCTGCCGTCATGAATGAAGCGATCAGACCGGGCTCCGGCACTCCCCCGCAGGCTCAAGAGGCGCCGGAACTGTCGGTCATCGTCCCGACGTTCAACGAGCGCGACAACGTCACGGTGCTGTACCGGCGGCTGGAGGCGACGCTCGCCAACGTCGCCTGGGAAGTCGTGTTCGTCGACGATAATTCGCCCGACGGCACTTGGGACGTCGTGCGCGCGCTGGCGCAGCGCGACAACCGCGTGCGCTGCGTTCGCCGCATCGGCCGCCGTGGCCTGTCGGGCGCTTGCATCGAGGGCATCCTGGCCTCCAGCGCGCCCTATGTGGCCGTGATCGATGCCGACCTCCAGCACGACGAGACGCAACTGCCGAAGATGCTGTTGCTGCTCGCAAGCGACCAGGCCGATCTCGTCGTCGGCAGCCGGTACATCGAGGGCTACAAGAGCGAAGGCTTCAACAAGCAGCGCGCCGGCGCCAGCGCGCTTGCGACCGAACTCGCCAGGAAGGCGTTGCGGGTCGAGATCGCCGATCCCATGAGCGGCTTCTTCATGGTTCGGCGCGACCGTTTCGAGGAGTTGGCGCCGAAGCTGTCGGTGCACGGCTTCAAGATCCTGCTCGACCTCGTCGCGAGCGCGAACGGTAGCTTGCGAGCCGTTGAAATTCCCTACACGTTCGGCGAGCGCCAGCACGGCGAGAGCAAGCTCGATTCCATGGTCGCGCTGGATTTTCTCGGCCTGGTGCTGGCCAAATTCACCAACGATGCTGTCTCGCTGCGCTTCATCCTGTTCGCGATGGTCGGCGGCATCGGCCTCGTGGTGCATCTGACCACGCTGTTCATCGCCCTTCAGCTATTCAAGGCGCCGTTCGCGGAGGCGCAGGCCGCGGGCGCCGTCGTCGCCATGACCAGCAACTTCGTCCTCAACAACTTCCTCACCTACCGCGACCAGCGGCTGAAGGGCTTTGCGCTGCTGCGCGGCCTGATCGCCTTCTACATCGTGTGCAGCGTGGGCCTGCTCGCCAATGTCGGCGTCGCCTTCTCGGTCTACGACCAGGAGCCGATCTGGTGGCTGGCCGGCATGGCCGGCGCGCTGATGGGCGTGGTGTGGAACTACGCGATGTCCGGACTGTTCGTCTGGCGCAAGAAATAGCTCGACATGGGCGGGGCTGACGCGCGGATTGTCCGCAATACCGCGCTGGTGATCGTTGCGCTGGTCGGCTTGCGGCTGGTTGCGGCCGCGTTCACGCCGATCACCTTCGACGAAGCCTATTACTGGATGTGGTCGAAGAACCTCGCCGGGGGGTATTACGACCACCCGCCGATGGTCGCCTATGTGATCCGCGCCGGCACCATGATCGCCGGCGACACCGAGCTCGGCGTCCGCGTGTTCTCGATCCTGCTCGCACTGCCGATGAGCTATGCGATCTACCGCTCCGCCGCCATCCTGTTCGGCGGCGTGCGGGTGGCAGCGACCAGCGCCATCCTGCTCAACGTGACGATGATGGCCTCGGTCGGCACGCTGATCGTCACGCCGGATGCGCCGCTGCTGGTTGCCTCCAGCTTCGTGCTGTTCTTCCTCGCCAAGGTGCTGGAGACCGGCCGCGGCGTCTGGTGGCTCGCCGTCGGCGCGGCGGTCGGCGCGGCGCTGCTGTCGAAATACACCGCGATGTTCTTTGGCGCCGCGATCCTGATCTGGCTTGCGGCCGTGCCGAAACTGCGGCGCTGGTTCCTCTCGCCCTGGCCCTATCTCGGCGGTCTCGTTGCGTTCGCGCTGTTCTCACCGGTGATCCTGTGGAATGCGGATCATCAATGGGTCTCGTTCGTAAAGCAGCTCGGCCGCGCGAAAATCGAGGACTTCCGTCCCGTCTTCATCGCCGAGCTGATCCCGACCCAGATCGCCTTCGCGACGCCGCTGGTCTTCATCCTCGGCGCGATGGGCCTGCACGCGCTGACCTGGCGTCGGGCCGGCGCGCTGGCCTCGCGTTTGCTGATCGAGACGCTGTTCTGGACCATCGTCGTCTATTTCGTCTGGCATTCGCTGCATGCCCGCGTCGAGGCCAACTGGTTCGCGCCGGTCTATCCGCCCTTCATCGTTGCCGCGGCCGCCGCCGCCAATCTCGTGCCGTGGCAACCACGCGCGCGCCGCTTGGTGGATTTCTGCCTGCGCTGGGCCGCGCCCGTGGGCATCGTG
Organism: Bradyrhizobium sp. LA2.1; assembly: GCF_040547725.1. Lineage (NCBI taxonomy): Bacteria > Pseudomonadati > Pseudomonadota > Alphaproteobacteria > Hyphomicrobiales > Nitrobacteraceae > Bradyrhizobium > Bradyrhizobium sp. LA2.1. The sequence goes on along the minus strand of NZ_JBEPQI010000004.1, from coordinate 224,648 downwards.
ATGTTTGCGGCGCTGATCGTGCAGGCCAACACCGGCTGGCTGTCGGGCTATCGCCGCGACGCGACGGTGCGCAGCGTCGGCGTCGGCTGGCGCGAGCTCGCCGCCGAGATCGAAGCGGTGCGCGCGCGCAGTGGCGCGACCTGCGTGCTCGCGCAGGACTACGGCACCACGGGCTGGCTCGCCTTCTATCTGCCGCGCGGCACCTGCGTGCTGCAGCAGAACCAGCGCATCCGCTGGGTCAACATGCCCGAGCCCGATCCAAAGCTGCTTGCCGGCAAGCTGATCTCTGTCGACGAGCTGCGCCCGGACGGCCATCCCACCCTCGACGAGCTCTTCGCGAAGGTGACGCAAATTGCGCAATTGCAGCGCAAGCGCGGGCCGCTCGTGGTCGAGACCTACGGCATTGATCTGCTCGAAGGCGCCAAGGGCGACGTGCTCGACCGCTCGCCGCCGCCGGAAGCGCGGTAGGCGGCCCCAAAATCAGTCGATCATCTCGGCCCTGGCGGCAGCTTGGCTGGGCCCGTTCTGGTCGCGCCAGAACCAGACGGTCACGACGCCGGAGCGGCCGCGGACCTGCGTGAGCAGGGGACCTGACAGAATGCCGTCGGGAGCGCCGTGGAAGTCGGCCGCATCCAGCAGCGTATCGGTCAGCGCGAGCCGCGCACAGTTCTGGGCGGCAACCTCCATCAAGCGGTTCGCGACGTTGACCGTGTCGCCCGTCGCCGTGATGTGCTGGTGGCTTTCGCCGAGGCGGGAGGCGACGATCGGGCCGAAATGCGCGCCGATCTTGAAACCGAGCTGGCCGCGAAGGGCAGGCGGCAGCGAAGCGATCCAGCGATCGACGCTGCGATACAGGTCGATCGAGCATTGCAGCGCGCGCGCCGCGTCGTCGGGCATCGCGTGTGGCAGTCCGAACAGGATCATGGCGCCGTCGCCGAGAAAGCCGGTGATCAGGCCGCCGCAATCGACCGCGGCCTTGTCGATCAGCGCGTGAAATGCCCTCAGCAGATGCTGCAGCTCGTCCGGATCGATCCGTTCGCTGAGCGTCGTGAAACCGGAGAGATCGATGAAGACGACGGCCGCATCCTGCCGGACCGGCCTGGACAGGAAATTCGGATCGCGCGTCAGCCATTCCTGCACGGCGGGCGCCTGGAATTGCGCCAGCGACCTGCTCTTGGCGGCAAAATATTGCGTGCGGCGGCCGCCGGCCCACAGCTGCACGCCGGCAAAGACCGCGACCGGCGGCACCGCGGCGGCAAGTGTCGTCGCGGCGTTCAGCCAAACGCCGTGCGTGAAGGCGAACAGATTGAGCCCGGCCCAGGCGATCATCACCGCGGCGGCCGCGACGATGCCGGGCGCGCTACGCCGCCAGGCGAGCAGGCCGACCAGCAGCATCGGCAAAAGGATCGCGAAAAGCGCGTCGGCGATGTGGACCTTGCGGTCGCGCACGATGCCGTCACCGGCGACGAGATGGGTGATCGCGGTCGAGATCACCTCGACGCCGGGCATCAGGGAATCGAACGGTGTCGGATAGAAGTCGCCGCCGCCGGCGACCGCGGCGCCGATCACGACGATGCGGTTCTCGATCGCCGCGCGATTGAGCGTACCGTCGAAGATGCTCTGCGCGCTGACGGTGCGGATGGTGCGGCGCGGGCCGTAATAGGTGATCGGCAGCGCGAAATCGCTGTCAGTCGACACCGCGCGATCGCCGAGCATGAGATGATCCGGCGCGATCGTCAGCGGCTTGTCGAGCGCGCGCGTCGCGACGCGCAAGGGAAACGACAGCTCGACCTTGTCGCGGGTCCGGAACAGCATCGGCACCGAAAGCGGCGAGCCCGACTGCCCCGTCGCGACGTTGACGACTCCGACCTCGGCGTGATCGGCGAAGGCGGGCAGCGGCAGCAGGAACCGCTCGGCCTGTGGCAGCGCGGCGAGGGGACCTTGAGTGCCCGGCTCCACAGTCTCGCTGGCGGTCGGGAAGATCGCCGCGGCGGCGAGCACCATGGGACCGGTGGCGAGCGTGTTGGCCAGCGTCGCGTCGCCGATCGCAGCGCTGCGGTCGACCAGCAGCAGGTCGATCGCGACGACCTTCGGCTTGAACTGCACGATGGTGTCGACGACGCGCGCGAGATCGGCGCGCGGCAGCGGATAGCTGCCGCCGCGCTTCACGACGGTGTCGTCGATCGCAACGATAGTGACGAGATCGGGCGGAGCCTGCACGCCGCGGACCTGGGTCCGCCAATCCGTCAGCGTCGCCTCGAGCCGATCAAGAAAGCGCAGATGACCGTTGGCGTGGCCGGCATAGATGCCGGCACCCCACAGCGCGGTGAGGACGAGTGCCACCAGGATCTGAACGCGTCTAGTCATTACGTACTGCAATCTTCTTTGTCGCCCGGGCGTTGCTGCGCGGGCCTTAATTGTCCAGGCCTTATTGACCCAGTCTTGCCATCAGCGCGTCGACGCGCGGCTGGCCCCAGGTCTTGACGGTCAACGGGCCCGTTGCCTCGACATCGACGCCTTGGCCCGGTCCGAGCACAACGCCGCGTCCACGAGCCCTGCGGCTCACACCGACACGGCCGTCAGCAACGAAGACCGCGGTCTTGGCCTCAGCGACATCGACGGCCCATTTGGTCCCGCGCACTGCGGCGATCGCCTGCGGCGTCAGCACCTTGAAGGGATTGCCGCCGGGCTTCTTGGGCACCTCGATCAGCAGCGCCTTGCTGCTCAACTCCACGGAGTCAATATGTCCGTCGCGGTTGGCGTCCTTAAGTTCAAATCTGGCGCCGTTTTCCGCAACGATGGTGATGCCGTTGTCGCAGCGCCAGACCTGCGTGCCCGCAGCCGATGGCGATGCCGTGCAGCCGACATTGGCAGCCGGCTGTGCATTCGCAGACCCGATCAACTGAAACAACCACGCCAGAGCGAAAATACCGGCGCCCGCGATCCCTCTCATGCCAGCCTCCGTTTGCGTGCTTGGCACAGTTCAAAGCGATGTTGATACGGTACCGTATCACACGCAGAGGCTGCTGAAAAGTGCCGCTCTCGCACCTATTTCCTCGGTGCGGTCTTTTCCAGTCCGACGCGATCAACTTTCAGTCAGGGCGCCGTGCCGCGTGAGCACTCTGTGCGCGATGTGTGATGTGGGACGGGCTCTGCCGCCACCCTGCTGACACCCGCTGGAGAGGGCAGCGCGCACCAGCCTCGCGCAACGCTTCCCCGCTATTGTCCGGGTATTGAAGACCACGAAAACGACTTGGTTGGATGGCCTTAGAGGGGCGGCCTGTGACGTCCGTCGAACGCGCCGAACCGGCCGAGAATTATAGTTAACAGATGCTGCTAAGTCCGTAGTTCTGCGGACTTTTTTCTCGAAATGGGACAGCGTTAACGCGGTGCCTCACATCTGCCCGAACTTAATCTGCATTTAACTAAAAGTCGCCTTAATGACGCTCCGACCTCCTGCGAGATGCTGTTCCCGGATCGTGACCAGCGGCACTTCGAAGGGGGACTGAGTGACACCGTCCTGGACGCAAGGCGAATGAGTACGAGTATCGCTGCGCAGAGTAACGCGGCACGGAAGTCCAAGAATTCTCTTCGGAAGCCTTCCCGGAAAATGACCACCACCAATTGGCTGGGCGCCGCGGCGATCGGCTGCGTCGTGATGGGCGCCGGCTGGACCATCTACAGCAACGTCCTCGGCGCCAGCGTCTATCCGACCGTCGGCAGCATTGGCTACGACGAGCCCGTGATCAAGCGCGCGCCCAGGGTGGCGCTGCGTGAGGCCGGCGAGGCCATCAGGGACACCTTTGCGCTGCTGCCCGACCGGCTCCAGGTCGCAGCCCCGATCTCGCGCGAGATGTTCAACGAGCGCTTTGCCGCGGCCGCGACCCAGGGCGTGGCGTCGAATGTGGCGAGCGCCGCGCCCGCAACCCAGGTCGCCGTCGTCAAAGACGCACCCAAGCAGAGCGTGATCGCGAAGGTCGCGGACGCGCTGAAGCCGGCGGCACCGGCCAAGATTGCCGACAAGTCTGCGGACAAGGCCAAGCGCGCGCCGGATGCGCAGATGCAACTGGCTTCGGCCGATCCGGCCGAGATCGTGCCGGCGCCTGAGGCGAAGCCGAAATCGTTTGCCGATCGCGCCAAGGCCGCGGTGATGTCGATCACCGGTCCGCGCCAGTCGATGGTCGAGAAGCTCTGGGGCAAGCGCGAGCCGTCCGGCGGGCTGCTGGCCTATGCCTCGGCTGATGCCAGCGTGACCGCGTCCATCGCGCCGAGGGAGCAGAACCCCATGCTCGGCGGTTCGGCGCCCTATGAGCGCGACACGGCGGTCTACGACATCACCGCCAAGATGGTTTACCTGCCCGACGGCACCAAGCTCGAGGCGCATTCCGGCCTCGGCTCCAATCTCGACGATCCGCGCTCCTCGCGCGTCCGCATGCGCGGCGTGACGCCACCGCACATCTACACGCTGAAGCCGCGCGAAGCGCTGTTCCATGGCGTGCCGGCGCTGCGCCTGACCCCGATCGGCGGCGAGAGCGCGATCTACGGCCGCGACGGCCTGCTCGCCCACACCTTCATGCTCGGGCCGAACGGCGATTCCAACGGCTGCGTGTCGTTCAAGGACTATTACGCGTTCCTCGACGCCTACCGTAACAAGGGCATCCGCAAGCTCGCGGTGCTGGCGCGGGTCGAGTGATCTCAGTCAATTCGCGATGATCTCAAAGGGCCGCTTGCAGCGGCCCTTTTTCTTTTCTGATTTAGCCCGGCCAGCATTGTCCGCCGCCGTCGATCCTGAGCACCTGGCCGGAGACGAAGGCGCCCATGGGACCTGCAAAGAACTCGACGACGCGCGCGACCTCGTCGACGGTCGCGATGCGGTCGAGCGTGCCGGTCTCGACCATCCTGTCGGGATCCACCGCGCGCGTGCCGAGGAAACGGCCGGTGCGGGTATCGCCGGGCGCGATGCAGTTGACGGCGATGTCGTAGGCGCGGAGCTGGTCGGCCAGGCATCGCGTGTAGTGGGTCACGCCGGCCTTCGACACCGCATAGATCGAGCCCTGGGTGCGGCCCTTGAACGCGGCGACCGAACCGAGCGTGACGATGCGGCCGCGGCGCCGCTCCATCATTCCCTTCGCGACCGCCTGGCAGGTCAGAATGGTCGAGAGCAGATTGCGCTCCAGCACCGCGCGCACATCGGCCTCCTTGATGTTCACCGCGTCGTTCGGGTCCGGCTTTCCGCCGGCGGCTGCGATGTCGCCGCCGGCATTGTGCACGAGAATGCCGATCGGGCCGAGGGCTGCTTCCGTCTCGGCAATCACGCGCGCGATGTGATCGCCCCTGGTGAGATCGCCGAGCACGCGCTGGCTGCGGACGCCGAATTGCTGGCCGATCTCTGCGGCGACCGCGGTGAGGGTGGTGCCCTCGCCATATTCCGCCGGCCCGTTCTCGCGCATGCCGTGGATGGCGACATCGGCGCCGAGCGCGGCGAGCTTCTCTGCAAAGGCGCGTCCGAGCCCGCGTCCCGCGCCGGTCACCAGCGCCACCTGTCCTGACAATACTTTCCCGTCATGTGCAGCCATGATCTTCTCCTGTTATGAAACGTTAGTCCGCCGCGAGATCGAGCCCGATCGCCATCGCCTGCACGAGGCACATCGGTGCGACCAGCGTGCGCAGCGCCGGCTCGGGCATGTCCTGGATCTCGAACACGACGCTCGCGCCTTCGACGATCGGGCTCAAGAGGCTGTCGGTGATGGAAATCGTAGGCACGCCTCGCGCAACGAGTTCGGGAAACAGCCGCGCCGTATCCGGATAGTAGTTCCGGAAGCTGATCGCGACCAGCGCGTCCTCCGTGGTTGCGGCATGCGACTGCTCGTGGATGCTGCCGCCCGTGCCGTCGAGCAGGACGACGCGGCGTCCGAGCTTGCGCAGCACGTAGGCGAGGTGGGTCGCAACCGGAAACGAGCCGCCGAGGCCGAGCAGATAGATGTCGCGCGCTTTCGCAAGGATCGCAGTTGCCGCGTCGAGCTCGCGCGCATGCACGGACTGGCTCAGCGTCACCAGCGACGATTGCGCCTCCGAGACGAAGCGGGACAGCACCGCGGCCGGCTGGCGGCCGAGTACCGATTTCTCCTCGCTCTTCATGCGGGCGAGCCGCGCCTTGTAGCTTGGTGCTACGCCGGCAACGAGGCGTGAGCGGAATACCTGCTGCATCTCGGTGAAGCCGCCGAAGCCGAGCGCATGGGCGAAGCGAACGATCGCCGAGGGCGGCACGCCCGAGCGCTGCGCCACCTCCGCGACGGTGCCGAGCGCGACATCGGTCGGGTGATCGAGCACGAACTCCGCGATCTGCTGCAGCCGGCCGGACAGCGCCCGGTGCCGCTGCGCAATGGCGCCGCGCAGCTCGTCGTAGCTCATCGCGCCTTGTGCCTTGTTCATCGTCTCGGGTCTCCAGATCGGTCGCCTGTTTAACGGCATTTCACCGTTTGGACCAAATATTCCACTTTACATAATAAATGGAATGAATATTCTAATTGCACAAAAAAGCAAAAGACTTCGAAAACGGGAGGAAACGATGAGAGGGCGTCAGATCTCACGGCGAAGCGTTCTGAAGGGCAGCTTGATGGCGAGCGTCATCGGCGGCACCGGCAGCTTCTTCGGGCCGTGGAAAGAGAATCACGCGTGGGCGCAAGGCGCGAAGCCGATCAAGCTCGGCCTGACCTGCGACGCCAGCGGCCAATACGGCAACAGCGGCCAGGATGATTTCCGCGGCATCAAGATGGCGGTCGACGAGTTCAACGCCAAAGGCGGCGTGCTCGGGCGCCAGATCTCGTTCATCACCGCGGATACCGAGACGACGCCGGCCACCGGCAGCCGCGTCGCCGAGCGGTTCATCACCCGCGAGGACTGCACCATCCTGATCGGCGCGCTGCATTCCGGCGTCGCCAACGCCATCACGCAGGTCGCCAGCAAATACGGCGTGATCTACATGAACACCAATTCCTCCGCGCCGAGCGAGGCCGGGGAGAATTGCTCGCGTGTGAAATTCGTTTGGGACGGCAACGGCACCAATTTTTCCAAGGCATCGGTCAAGAACGCGGTCGATTCCATCGGCAAGAACTGGATGCTGCTGACCAACGACTACGTCTGGGGCCACACGACGTCTGCCGCAACCAAGACGCAGGTCGAGGCTGCCGGCGGCAAGATCATCGACAATCTGCTGGTGCCGCAGAACACCCGCGACTTCACCGCCTACCTCCTCAAGATCCAGCAGGCAAAACCCGACGTGGTGGCGACTGCGATCGGCGGCGACGACATCAAGGCACTGCGCGAGCAGGTCGCGCAGCTCAAGCTCGACGGCAAGCCGGCCTGGATCAACAACCAGCAGGACTGGCCCGACGTGTGGGGCGCGCCCGACAGCCTGTTCGGCGTGTTCGGCACCACCTGGTATCACAAGCTGCAACTGCCCGGCGTTGCCGAATTCGTCAAGAAATGGCAGGCGGCCAACAAGGACGGCCCGATCCCGGTGCCGGGCAACGTCTCCTACAACGGCTACATGTCGACGCGCGAATTGCTCCGTGCGATCGAGCGGGCAGGGTCGACCAACAACGTCAAGATCATCAAGGAGATCGAGAACCTCAAGGTCTCGGCGACCGACCGCATGCAGCATTTCGACGCGTACATGGATCCCGTGACGCATCAGATGCAGCAGACGATCTATCTGGCGCGGCGCAACGCCAAGCCGGCCGACAACACAGATCTGTTCGAGATCATCAGCTGGACCGAGCCGAAATCGGCAGCCGATGACGCTGCTCCCGGCAAGTGCAAGCTCACGCCCTACGAACAGGTGCCGACCGTCGACTCCTAGAGACGGTGCGTCGCGTCATGGAACGAGCGGCGCGCATGTCGCGCGCCGCAGGCCCGGGCCATCGACGCCTGGGTGAGCAATGCCAGTTGCGAGAGCCAAAACCTTGTTCGACCTTCTTCCGCATCTCCTCAACGGCCTGACGCTCGGCCTGTTGTTCGCGCTGATCGCGCTCGGCTTCATGCTCATTGTCGGGCTGATGGAGCAGATCAACCTTGCGCATGGGTCCCTGTTCGCGCTCGGCGCCTATGTCGCCATGCAGCTCACCGGACCGCGCCCGCCATTGCCGGCCGATCTTGCGAAAGTGTGGCTCGCGCTGCCGCTAGGCTGGCGCTATGCCGCGACGCTGGTGATCGCGCCCGTGATCGTGAGCCTCGTCGGCATGCTGATCGAGCTCTGCATGCGGCGTACCTATGGCAAGGATCCGCTGTACGGACTGCTCCTGACCTTCGGCGCGGCGATGGTGATCGAGGAGCTGATCCGCCTGGCGTGGGGCACGCGCGACTATGTGCTGCAGGTGCCGTCCGCCATCAATGGCGGCTTCCTGTTCGGCGATCTGATCTGGTCGACCTATCGCTTCTACGCGGCGGGCATCGCGGCCGGGATCATCGGCCTGGTCTGGCTGTTGATCGAAAAGACGTCGTTCGGCGCGACCGTCAAGGCCGGTGCGCATGACAGCGAGATCGTCCGCGCGCTCGGCATCAACCTGTCGCGCTTGCGGCTGCTGGTCTTCGTGTTCGGCACGATGCTGGCCGCGATCGCGGGCATTATCGTTGCGCCGATTTGGGGCATTCGTCCGCATATGGGCGTCGATGCCGTCATCCCCGCGTTCCTGGTGATCGTGCTCGGCGGCGTCGGCAGCTTTTGGGGCGCCGTCGTGGCGGGGCTGCTGGTTGGATTATGTGTCGGTCTTGCCGGCGCCTACGCGTCCGAATGGTCGCTGTTGTCGATGTACATCCTGCTCGTCGCCGTCGTGACGTTCCGTGCACGCGGCCTGTGGGGCAAGAAAAGCGTGCTCGAGGCCTAGGGAATGATTGTGGGATCAAGTTCTTCATCCGACGCCGCGCGCCTCGTCACGCCGACGATGCTGGTGCTCTGGCTCGTACTTGCAACGGTGCCGCTCTGGATCACGCGGATCGGGCTCTATCCTTATCTCGGGATCGAGATCCTGATCTGGTCGCTCTATGCGCTCGCGTTCAATCTGGTGCTGGGCACGGCCGGACTGCCGTCGTTCGGACATGGCGCCTATTTCGGCATCGGCGCCTATGCGTTCGGGCTGTGCCAGCTCGACATTGTCGCCAATCTCTGGATCTGTCTCGCTGCCGCGGCCGTGGTCGCGGGGCTTGCCGGCGTGCTGGTGGCGCTGTTCATCTCGCATCGGCGCGGCATCTATTATGCCTTCATGACCATCGCCTTCGGCCAGATCTTCTGGACGCTGGCGATCAAGTCGCACCGGATCACCGGCGGTGAGGATGGGCTTCTCAAGATTAAACGGCTGCCGGCCGATTTCGGGCTGGTGTCGTTCGATCTCACCGACAATGTCGCGTTCTACTATTTCGTGCTCGCGGTCTTCGCGGTCGGTACCGCCGTCTTGTGGCGGCTGGTGCACTCGCCCTATGGCCGCGTTGTCGCTGCGATCAGGCAGAGCGAGGTTCGCGCCGCCCATCTCGGCTATAACGTGTGGCTCTACAAGGCGTCGGTGTTTGCGCTGTCGGCGGCCGTGTCCGGTTTTGCCGGCGGACTGTTCGCGATGGCGCAGCTCGCCGCATTCCCTGACGTCATGAGCCTGCATCAATCCGGCTACGTTGTGATGATGACGCTGGTCGGTGGCGGGCTCGTCAGCTTTTGGGGGCCGGTGATCGGCGTGTTTCTCTTCCTCACCGCGCGCGACGTGATCGGCGCGCTGACCAATGCCTGGATGCTCTATTTCGGACTGCTGTTCATTGCGATCGTGCTGTTCCGCCCGGAAGGCATTGCCGGCGCGCTCTCGGCCGCCGTGCAGCAACATTCGTTGAACGCGCTAAGGCGGCGTGGCACGTCCGCGATGCGTCTGCTGGTCGGGGGCGGGCGATGAGCATGATCGAGGCCGCAGGCGTGCACGTTCGCTTCGGCGATCGCGTAGTGCTGGAAAGCGTCGATCTCGCGGTTGCCGAGGGCGAGTTTCACGGCGTGATGGGCCCGAACGGCGCGGGCAAGACCACCTTCTTCAACGTCCTCACCGGCAGGGTGAAACCGAGTCGCGGCCGAGTCCTGCTCGGCGGCGAGGATGTCACGGGATTGAGCCCGCACCGCATCGCCGCCAAGGGCATCGCCCGCTCGTTTCAGATCATGACCCTGTTCGACGAGTTCTCAGCCCGCGACAACGTCATGATGGGCTTGCCCGCGTTTCGCGCTCGTGGCCTCGATATCGCCCGTGCCGCAGCCGGTGACCGCAGGTTTGCCGAGCAGGCATCCGAAGCGCTCGCCGCGGTCGGGCTTGCGGACAAGGGGGACATCCGCGCCAAGGATCTGTCCTATGGCGACCGCCGCGCAGTCGAGATCGCGGTCGCGCTGGCGCAGGCCCCGCGCGTGCTGTGCCTGGACGAGCCGACCTCCGGCCTCGGCTCCGACGGCGTGCAGCGGCTGGCCGCTCTGGTGGCGCGCCTGAAAGGCCGGCTGACCATCGTCGCCATCGAGCACGACATGGAGTTCCTGTTCTCGCTCGCCGATCGCATCTCGGTCATCCATTGGGGCCAGGTGGTGGCGCGCGGCACGCCGCACGAGCTGCAGCAGAACGAATGGGTGCGTCGTTCCAATCTCGGGAAGTTCGCATGATCCTCGAAGTGGATGGGGTCGATACCTTCTACGGCGAAACCCAGGCGCTGTTCGGCGCCTCGCTCGCCATCGAGCGCGCCAAGGTGTTTGCACTGCTCGGGCCCAACGGCGCCGGCAAGACCACCATGCTCCGTTCAATTCTCGGGCTGACCCGTCCGCGCCGCGGCGCCGTTCGTTTCGACGGGCATGACGTGACGCGCGATCCGACCCACGAGATCGCGCGCGCCGGCATCGGCTGGGTGCCCGACGACCGGCGGCTGTGCCCGACCTTGTCGGTGGCGCGCAACCTCACCATCGCGCAGAAGCGCACGCGCTTTCGCAACTGGAGCGTCAAGGAGGCTGCCGCGATCTTCTCCCCGCTCGAATATCTCATGGAGCGCGACTGCGAGAACCTGTCGGGCGGCGAGATGCAGATGGTCGCGATTGCGCGCGCGCTGGTCGGCTCGCCGGGACTGGTCCTGTTCGACGAGCCGAGCCAGGGTCTTGCGCCAAAGATCGTCGGCGATGTGCTCGCGACGATATTGCGCATGAAGGACGAGGGCATCGCCTCGCTGGTTGTCGAGCAGAATGCCGAGATCGCGCTGTCGGTCGCGGACCATGCCGCGGTGATCGACCGTGGCAGGATCGTCTGGACCGGCGAGGCCGCCGCCTTGCGCGATGATCGCGCGCTTCGTCAGCGCTTGCTGGGAGTACAATAAGTGGCCGCACCGCTGCTCGTTCTCGATGATATCCGCAAGGTCTATACACGGGGCCGCGTCATCCGCCGTCCGACGTTCACGCTTCAGGCAAACCTGTCGCTGGAGGAGCCGGGTATCGTCGGCGTGGTCGGGCCGAACGGCGCCGGCAAGACGACCTTGTTCGAGATGATGACCGGTTCCAACGCGCCGACTTCGGGGCGCGTGCTGGTCGCGGGCACCGATATCCATGGCGTCAAATATCGCGAGCGCGACCGGCTCGCGATCCACTATCACCAGTCCTATCAGGTCAGGCGGTTCCGCAAGCGCATTCCGTCCGCCTTGCTGGCGCCGTCGCCGACAAAAACGCCGCTGGTTCACTTGTTCGACGAACCGCAGTTCAACCTGCAGGACGGCTATATCGGCTTCATGCTCGATTTCTTCCGCAAGCTGCGCGACGAGGGCAGGCTGGTCATTCTCTGCATGCATCCGACGGCTAGCTGGCACCTCGACATCCTCGCCGAGATCGCTGGGCAATTCCTGTTCGTCGCCGGTGGCGGTGTGACGCGGATGGCGGACTTCCGCACGCTCGCCGCCGAACCGCGCTTCCGCCTCTATCTCGGACCGGAGATGACGCGCGCCGCGGACGCCATCTGTCACAGCTCGACCTAAAAGGAGACTCCGTTGGCCTATTCGAACACGCAGCTTTTCATTGCCGGCAAATGGCGACCGGCCCATTCGGGCAAAGTGATCGAGGTGCGCAATCCCGCGACCGAGGAGGTGATCGGCACCGTCGCGCATGCCGGCCAGTCCGATCTCGACGAGGCGCTGGCCGCCGCTTCCGCCGGCTTCAAGGTCTGGCGTAACGTTGTCCCCTTCGAGCGCTGCCGGATCATGCGCAAGGCCGCCGCGATCATGCGCGACCGCAATGACGAGATCGCGCCGCTGCTGACGATGGAGCAGGGCAAGACGCTGGGCGAGGCCAGGATGGAGGCAATGGCCGCCGCTGACGTGATCGAGTGGTTCGCGGAGGAGGCCAAGCGCGCCTATGGCCGTCTGATCCCCGCGCGCGGCCCCGGCATCTACCAGATCGCGATGAAGGAGCCGGTCGGCCCGGTCGCCGCGTTCACGCCGTGGAATTTCCCGATCAACCAGGTCGTGCGCAAGCTCTCAGCGGCGCTCGCCGCCGGCTGCTCGATCATCGTCAAGGCGCCGGAGGAGACACCAGCTTCGCCCGCGCAGCTCATCCGCGCGTTTGCCGATGCGGGCGTGCCCGATGGCGTCATCAACCTCGTCTACGGCGTGCCGTCGGAGATCTCCGAATATCTGATCCCGCATCCGGTGATCCGAAAAATCTCCTTCACCGGCTCGACCCATGTCGGCAAGCAGCTCAATGCGCTTGCGGGCCTGCACATGAAGCGTGCCACCATGGAGCTCGGCGGCCATGCTCCGGCGATCGTCTTTGGGGATGCCGACGTCGCGTCGGCCGCGAAGATTCTGGCGGCGGCGAAATATCGTAACGCCGGCCAGGTCTGCATCTCGCCGACGCGGATGCTGGTGCAGGACGACGTGTTCCGCGAATTCGTCGACACATTCGTCGACAGCGCCAAGGCGTTCAAAGTCGGAAATGGCCTCGATCCCGAGTCCAAAATGGGCTCGCTCGCCAATCCGCGCCGCGTCACCGCCATCGAAGGCATGGTGCAGGATGCCGTCGGCAAGGGCGCCAGGCTCGAGACCGGGGGCAAGCGCGTCGGCAACAAGGGCCATTTCTTCGAGCCGACCGTGGTGAGCGATGTGCCGAAGGATGCGCGCGCGATGAACGAGGAGCCGTTCGGCCCGCTCGCCCTGATCTCCCGCTTCTCGTCATTCGACGACGTGGTCGAGGAGGCGAACCGGCTGCCCTTTGGCCTTGCCTCCTACGCCTTCACCAGCTCGGCCAAGACGGCGGCCGCGATCGGCTCGGCGGTCGAGGCCGGCATGATGTCGATCAACAGCTTTGGATTGGCACTGCCCGAAGTACCGTTCGGCGGCATCAAGGATTCCGGCTATGGTTCGGAAGGCGGCACCGAGGCGATGGAAGGCTACTTCAACACCAAGTTCATCAGCCAGACGGGCGTGTGAGAGGGCGTTGCACGCGAGGCCGCGCGATCATCGCGCGGCTTAGCGCTTGACGAAAACCAAATTGCAGGCACGCGCCTCGTTGCGCTTGCCGCTGCCGCGGGTGCGATCGAACTGCGCATCGACCGTAAAGGCGTAAGGAGAGCCGGGCGCGAGGTTGTTGAGTGTGTAGGTGCTCGCCCCCGTCGTGCCACGTGCGCTCAAGGTCGTCTTGCCGTCCTGCGGGATCTGGCCGTCGATCTCCAGCCGATTGACACCACCCGGACCCTGCACCTCGGCGTGAAACACGCCATTGGTCACGGTGGCGACCAGGGGCCTGGTGAAGCCCTGCGCCTTGCCGGAAGCCGGGCAGTTCAACGTCACGTCCCAGCTGCCGTCGAAATCCTTGCTTCCCGTGGTTCTGGCGTTGCCGGAAGGCGCCACCGCCACTTTTTGCTTCAGGCCTTCAATGCGTGCCTTGGCGAGGGTGGCGAAGATGCAGTTTGGGAATCTCGCGAGATGATCCTCAAAGGCACCCAGCGTGCCGATGCCCTCAGCAGCCTTCCAATGCGCCTCGGCGGCCGCGCAGGGATCGGCCTTCGGTGCAGCTTGGGGGGCCGCCGGCGCGACCGTGACCGTTACAGGCCCGTTCAGGTAGAACTTGCCGATGATCGACAGCGAGAGCTCCGGCAGCTGGGTCTTGCCGCTGGAGTCATAGACGTCGCTGCTGATGTCGCGAAAGACGTCGCCGATTTCCTGCGGCTCCTCGATGTGCTTGAGGAACGCGGTCGTGTAGGGGCTGTTGCGGCCGGCGCCGTCGGCGGCGACCTGGCCTGATTGCGTCGAGAACGACACGATCGTGCCGCGCGGCGCCTCGACTTTCGACAGGCCTCGTCCGATCGAGGCGGCGCGGGTCGAGCCGGCAGAGCGCTTCAAGGTTTCGGCCAGCGGATTGTCGCGGCAGGAATCAAGCACGAGGATGCGCAAATTCTTGGCCTGCTGCAAATCGTTCACGATGTCGTCGACACGTACGAAGCGTTTCAGGTCCGCCTCATCCGTCAGCACAGCATCGACAGGCATCAGATAGTTCACGCCGTTGTACTGCATCGCATGGCCGCTGTAATAGAACATCGCGACATCGGCGCGGCTCGCGGCGCGCGCGAAGCGGATGGTCAGGTCCTGCATGTCGGCCTGGCGCAGGTCGATACCCTGGAACACCTCGAAACCGCTGCGCTTGAGCGAGGCTGCGACGTCTTCGGCATCGTGCGACGGGTTGGGTAGCTGCGCCGTAGAGACATAAGCGCCGTTGCCGATCACCAGCGCGACCCGCGTGTCCGCCGATGCGGGGGCAAGGCTCAGTCCAAGGCTCAGCCAGAGGGCGAGGAGGGTCAGGAAAAACTGACGCAAAATTCCAGAAGGAGCACGCATGAATGCCTTCCAGGGAAATATCGAAAAATATCCCCCAGATTAGCGCATGCCGCGTCGGTATCAATGCCCTCGCTGTGGACCCGTCAGATTTGGCGACCGTGACATCCTGTCACGCCGGGTTTGCCACCACCGTCTTGCGCAGCTCCATCTCGGTCGCAATCGCATCCCGCACGCTGGGCCGCCCCTGCATGCGCGCGAGATAGGCCGACAGGCTTGGCCATTGCGCGATGTCGACGCCCGCGGGACGGAGCAGCAGTAGGGCCCAGGCGAGATGGGCATCCGCGACGGTGAAACGGTCACCGACGAGGAATTCGCGGTCCGCGAGATGTGCGGATGGTACCGCCAATGTCTGCGTGATCCTTGCACGCGGCTTGGCGAGCGAGCCGTCGTCCTTGTACCAGAAGGTCGGAAACAGGAATGCCTTGTGGATCTCGGCGCCGATGAAGCTCAGCCATTCCTGCAGGCGGTAGCGATCGGGATCGCCGAACCGCGGCGCGAGGCCCGCCTCCGGCTTCGCATCGGCGATGTATTGCAGCACCGCCGCGCTTTCGGTCAGCCGGTCGCCGTTCTCCAGCACCAGGACCGGCACCGCGGCCTTCGGCGACACGCCGCGGAAATCGCTGTCGTCGTCTGCGATCGTCTTGGTCCTGAGATGCACCAGATGATAGCGCGCATCGAGGCCGGCTTCCATCAGCGCGATGCGGCTCGCAAGCGAGCAGGCCATCGGCGAGAAATAGAGCTGCAGCATCGCGTTGCTCCGCTATTTCAGCACATCGCCGCGCGCGATGATCGCGAAGCGGTCGGATAGCTCGGCGAGCGCAACCTCGTGGATGGTCCGGGCGTCCAGCGTGCCGCCGCGGCCGTCGGGCAGGTCGCGCGTGGCGCAGGCATCGGCGTCAACAGTCGTGCGAAAGCCGAGGTCGAGCGCGGCACGGGCGGTGGAGCTGACGCACATATGCGTCATGAAGCCGGCCAGTACGATGTTCTTCCTGTCGGTTGCGGCAAGGCGCGCCTGCAAATCAGTGCCGGCAAATGCATTGGGCAACTCCTTCTCGATCACCAGCTCGCCGGCACGGGGGCTCAGCTCGGCGACGATGGCGCCGCGGTCGGCGCCGCGATCGAACAGGCTGCCGGCCTTGCCGCGATGGGCGATATGGATGATCGCGGCTCCGCTCTCGCGTGCTCGTGCCAGGAGCGCAGCCGCCCGCGCGATCGCAGGCCGGGCGTCGGGCAAAGCGAGGGGACCTGCGAGATATTCGTTCTGGATATCGATCAGCACCAGCGCGGCGTCGCCAAGACGCGGCGGGTTGAGATCGGCACCGGCGAGCTGCAGCAGGGTCTTTGCGGTCGTCATGGTTTGGAAATCTCCGGGGCAAAAGGCTCGACAAACATAGCCCCGGGAATGCCTGCCGATATGCAGGGATATTGCAGCGGGTGGCTGCGATATTGCAGGCTGCTCCCGGCCGGTATAACCTGACGCAATGAACT
Source organism: Bradyrhizobium sp. LA2.1 (assembly GCF_040547725.1). Lineage (NCBI taxonomy): Bacteria > Pseudomonadati > Pseudomonadota > Alphaproteobacteria > Hyphomicrobiales > Nitrobacteraceae > Bradyrhizobium > Bradyrhizobium sp. LA2.1. Next base: position 208,289 of record NZ_JBEPQI010000004.1, on the reverse strand, counting down.
GGGACGATCTGCGCATCATCGCTGCCGTCAGGGACGAGGGCACCTACGCGGGCGCCAGCGCGCGGCTGCGCATCGACGAGACGACGGTCGGGCGCAGGTTATCACGCATCGAGCGTGCGCTCGGTTTGCGTCTGTTCGAGGCCGCCGACGGCGTCCGCAGGCCGACGCGGAGTTGCGAGGCGGTGCTGGCGCATGTCGAGGCGATGGCCGCACATGCCGCCGAGATCGGTCGCGTTGGCGCGAGCCTGGCAGGTCCGGTGGGACGCCTGCGCATCGCCTCCACCAACACGTTCGCCGAGGAGGTGCTGTCGCCGCGCGCGAGCGACTTCCTGCGCGCCAATCCCGGCCTGACGCTGCAATTCCTCACCTCGAGCGAGAACGTCAAGTTCTCGCGCTGGGAGGCCGATCTCGCCATCCGGCTGCGCAAACCCGACAAGGGTGACTTCGCGATCTCCAGGCTCGGCGAGATCCGCATTTATTATTTCGAGCCTGTTGCGACCGAGGACGAGCCGGTGCTGTGCGCCTATCCGGACGAACTCGGTGCCATTCCCGAGATGCAATTCCTGCGCATGAAGCAAGCCCGCGCGCGCTGCGTCACCGACAACGTTCGCGTCATCCGTAACCTGATCCGCGCGCATCGGGCAGCTGGCGTGTTGCCGGAGTATGTTTGCGCGGACTTGCTCGGCGATCGCCGCCTGCGCGCCACGCTGCTGCCGAAGCGGCGCGACGCCTGGCTGCTGGTGCAAAACCACCTCAAGCGCGATCCCGCGACGCGTGTCACGATCGACTGGGTGAGGGCGTGTTTTCAGGAAACGTCGCGCGGTTGACGTCACATCGCATTGTGATCATCGCGTCACAGTGCGGAGTGCGTGACGAAAAATCTTGGCTTTCCCCCTTGCAACCCGAACGTGCTTCGTCTATTAGCGCCCTCCTTCGCTAGGCCATGGGTTCGGGCTCTCTGAGATCCCGACTGGCGCGGGCCGCTCTGCGGTTTCGTGTTCCGCCGAATGAAGGGCAAACGCAGGACGTAGCTCATGGAGAGCGTCGGGCTGAACACCCGAAGGCATCGGTTCGATTCCGGTCTCTTGCACAAAGGATAGCTCAGTTTGGTAGAGCAGATGACTGTTACTCATCCTGTCGCGGGTTCGAATCCCGCTCCAGCGCTCCGTTTCAGCCTGAAAAGCTGATACCTCTGACGAGGACCGGACGCGCGCTTCAGTCGCAGTCCGGCCGTTTTGCCGAAAGGCTTTCCGTCCGAACCTAGACACTGTGAGACCGGCTTTGCGCCGCGGGTCGATACCGCTTGCGCTGATGCCGGGTGGCTCCGCATGACCGCTCGGCACGCGTCGAGCGATCGCGCGCGTACGCCCGTCGTCATGCAAGCTCAAGCCCCGGCCCGCCGCTTTCCCGGGAAGCGTCGTCCGCGTCCTCACGTCCTTTGCAAACGAAACCCGCTATCCGGCCGCGTTCGGCCGGAGGCAACATGATGGAGGCGTGCCATGACTTGGCACTTGCTGATGTTGAACGTGACGGTGAAGGATGGCGAGCGTGCGTTGCTCACGCGCAACGGACAGCTCGTGCGCCTGCTCGCGCCCGGCAAGCACCGGCTGTTCGATCCCCTGCACGAGCTGAAGGCCGAGGTGCTCGACGTGGTGCGCAGCGAATTCCCTGCGGATCGCTACGCGGTGCTGAAGGCCGCGCGGCCTGATCTGGCCGCTGAGCTGTTCGAGGCGATCGAGACCAAGGCGGACGAGATCGCCATCGTCAGCCTCGACGGCCGGCCCGTGCATCTGATGACGCCCTGGCAGGCGCGCGTCTACTGGAAGGTCGCGACCCGCATCGATGTCGAGCGCATCGATGTGTCCGCCGATCCTCGGGTTGGCGCGCGGCACCTGACCATGATCGAGCGCAACCGCTCGACCGTCGTGATGGAAGCGGTGGTCGAGAACCACGAGGCGGGCCTGCTCTATGTCGAGGGCCGGCTCGTGGAGCGGCTTGCGCCCGGCCGGCACGCCTTCTGGACCGTCGGCCGCAAGATCGAGGTGAAGCGCCTCGACCTGCGGCCCCAGGCGGTCGAGATCACCGCGCAGGAGATGCTGACCAAGGATCGCATCGCGCTGCGGGTGACGCTGACGGCGTTCCGCAGGATCGTCGATCCCGAGCGCACGGTTGCGACCGTGCCCGACGTGGATGCGTGGCTGTACCGGCTGGTGCAGTTCGCGATCCGCGAGGCGGTGGCGGGCCGGACGCTGGACGAGGTGCTGTCTGCGAAGGCGGCGCTGGATGCGGAGCTGCGCGACTATGTGCGTGCACGCGTCGCGGAGTCCGGCGTGGAGGTGACCGAGCTCGGCGTCAAGGATGTGATCCTGCCCGGCGAGATCCGGGAGCTGGTGAACAAGGTGGTGGAGGCGGAGCGGGTCGCGAAGGCGAACCTGATCCGCCGGCAGGAGGAGACCGCGGCGACGCGTTCGCTCCTGAACACCGCCCGCCTGATGGAGGAGAACCCCCTGCTGCTGCGGCTCAAGGAGCTGGAGTCGCTGGAGCGGCTGGTCGAGAAGGTCGGCCGCATCGACCTCCATGCCGGCAACGGCGAGGGCCTCGATGCCCTCCTGACCCGGCTCGTGCGCCTGAAGGCGCCCGAGAGCGCATGAAGCAGAAGGGCCGCCCACGGGCGGCCCTTCACATCTCCATTGTCGACGCTTGCGATGAACGCGTGCGCGCGCCCGTGCGACCAAAACTATGAGTGGGTATTGCACGCGCGCGAAGGTTGCGTAATCTCACGGTGACGACCACAATCTCGATCATAGCAAGCGAATGACCACTCTTCAGCAAACGATCCGCTCTACGGCCCGGCCGCGGGAATGGAAAGCGATCGTCGTCCTGATCCTGTTGATCCCGGTGCTGTGGTCGCCGCCGTTCCTGTTTCGCTTCTTCCTGTATCAGCCGTTCAACATCCCTTCCGGCTCGATGACCCCGACGCTGGTCGTCGGCGACTACGTCTTCGCCGCAAAATATGCCTATGGCTACGGCCGCTATTCCTTTCCGTTCGCGCCGTCATGGATCTCGGGCCGCTTCCGGGCCGCCGATCCGGAACACGGCGACGTCGTCGTATTCCGCTCGTCGAAGGGGACTTCGGCCGACTATGTCAAGCGCGTGGTCGGGTTGCCAGGCGACCGCATCCAGATGCGGAAGGGGCAACTCATCCTGAACGATCGCCCCGTGACGCGCGTCCCTCTGAAGGAGGTGCCCGCGGGCTCTGCCTGCGGCACCGATGATGGCGCGAAGGTCAAGCGCTGGCGCGAGACGCTGCCGAGCGGCGCGTCCTACATAACCTACGACTGCGTCGACAACGGTTATCTCGACAACACGGACGTCTTCACGGTGCCCCCCGGCCATTTCTTCGCGCTCGGCGACAACCGCGACAACTCGTCCGACAGCCGGCTGATGTCAGTGATGGGTTTCATCCCGATGGACAATCTCATCGGCAAGGTGACGCGGATCATCTGGTCGCTCGACGAAGACGGCGAGCCGCACATGGAGCGGCTGGGGAAGGTGTGGTGAGGGGCGCCGCCGTCATTCCGGGGCGGCGCGTAGCGCCGAGCCCGGAATTCATTCGTCCGCAAGGTTCGTTTCCCGAAGGTCGTCGGGCTGAGCCCTTCAGTCGCCAATCTCTTTCAGAAAGGCCTTCGCTTTTGCGCAGGCTTCGTCCGTGTCGCCAAAGCGGCAGGATTTCGCCAAGAAACGCCGCGCCCGGTCGTTGTTCTTTTCGACGCCGATACCTTTGATCAAGTGAAATCCCATCATCGTGCATGCCCAGGGATCGTCTCGGCCGCATGCCAGTTCATACGTCCGATTGGGACAGGCATAGTCGCCGCTGTCTTCCATGCTGGCGGCAACGTTCGTACAGCCTGAAGCAACGCCGAGCTTGCAGGCCCTCAGAAACAGCGCATCGGAGAGCGGCCCGGTCTTGATCATCCGCTGGACGACGAGTGCGGCTGCGTAGCAGTCGCTCGCGTTGCCCGCCCGACAGCGATCAAGGCACTGCTCCGCCGCAGCCGAGCATCCTTCGATCGAAAAAGCAGGTGCGCCCGCGTTCGCCGGCATGGAGTCAGCGGGGCATTGCTCGGCTCGCGGAAGCCAATCCGGCCATGTCCCTTCCATCTTCCCAATCGCGTCATTGTTGTCCGCCGCGTCTACGGGCGTCGGCGCGGAAAGGCCCGCAGCGGAGATGATGACAAGGGCTGCCAGCAGCGGACGTATCTTGCGGTGCGGCATTGCAATTCTCGTCAGGGCTCCACGGGATCCTGCAGCATTAGTGATCCGAAGGATACACCTTTGAATTGTAGGTGCGCTCGCAGGTCGCCACAAGGCGTTGCATCGGGGCGCCGCCCCAAAACAAAAACCCCGGCATCGCTGCCGGGGTTTCGCATTCCGTATCGTATCTGAACGGCTGGATCAGAAGTCCATGCCGCCCATGCCGCCGCCCGGGGGCATCGCCGGACCGGCGCCGCCCTTCTTGGGCAGCTCGGCGACCATGGCTTCCGTGGTGATCAGGAGCGCGGCAACCGAGGCTGCGTTCTGGATCGCGGTACGGACCACCTTGGTCGGGTCGATGATGCCCTTGGTGACCAGGTTGACGTACTCGCCGGTCTGGGAGTCGAAGCCGTAAGCGTAGGTCTTGTTCTCCAGGATCTTGCCGACGATCACCGAACCGTCTTCACCGGCGTTGATCGCGATCTGGCGAGCGGGAGCCGACAGCGCCTTGCGCACGATCTCGACGCCGGTCTTCTGGTCGTCGTTCTTGGTGCGCAGGCCCTTGAGCTGCTCGGAGGCACGGAGCAGGGCGACGCCGCCGCCCGGGACGATGCCTTCCTCGACCGCCGCGCGGGTCGCATGCATCGCGTCATCAACGCGATCCTTGCGCTCCTTCACCTCGACCTCGGTCGCGCCGCCGACGCGGATCACCGCGACGCCGCCTGCGAGCTTGGCGAGACGCTCCTGGAGTTTCTCACGGTCGTAGTCCGAGGTGGTCTCCTCGATCTGCGCCTTGATCTGGGCCACGCGCGCCTCGATGTCGGCCTTCTTGCCGGCGCCGTTGACGATCGTGGTGTTCTCCTTGTCGATCATCACCTTCTTGGCGCGACCGAGCATGTTGAGCGTGACGTTCTCGAGCTTGATGCCGAGATCTTCCGAGATCGCCTGGCCGCCGGTCAGGATCGCGATGTCCTGCAGCATGGCCTTGCGGCGATCGCCGAAGCCCGGAGCCTTGACGGCCGCGACCTTCAGACCACCGCGCAGACGGTTCACGACGAGGGTCGCAAGCGCTTCGCCTTCGACGTCCTCGGCGACGATGACCAGCGGCTTGCCGGTCTGCACCACGGCCTCGAGCAGCGGCAGCAGCTCGTTCAGCGAGGAGAGCTTCTTCTCGTTGATGAGGATGTAGGCGTCGTCCATCTCAACGCGCATCTTGTCGGCGTTGGTGACGAAGTAGGGCGAGATGTAGCCGCGGTCGAACTGCATGCCCTCGACGACGTCGAGCTCGGTCTCGAGCGACTTGGCTTCCTCGACGGTGATGACACCCTCGTTGCCGACCTTCTTCATGGCGTCGGAGAGGAACTTGCCGATTTCGGCATCGCCGTTGGCGGAGATGGTGCCGACCTGGGCGATCTCGTCGTTCGAGGTGACCTTCTTGGAGTTCTTGACGAGGTCGGCGACCACGGCTTCTACGGCCAGGTCGATACCACGCTTCAGGTCCATCGGGTTCATGCCGGCGGCAACCGACTTTGCGCCTTCACGAACGATCGCAGCCGCGAGCACGGTTGCGGTGGTGGTGCCGTCGCCGGCCGCGTCAGCCGACTTGGAGGCGACTTCGCGCACCATCTGCGCGCCCATGTTCTCGAACTTGTCGTCGAGCTCGATCTCCTTGGCGACGGTGACGCCGTCCTTGGTGATGCGGGGAGCGCCGAACGACTTGTCGAGGACGACGTTGCGGCCCTTGGGGCCGAGCGTCACCTTGACGGCGTTGGCGAGGATGTCGACGCCACGCAGCATCTTGTCGCGTGCATCGACGCCGAATTTGACTTCTTTAGCTGACATCTGGATTTTTCCTTAGGTGTTTAGCTGGTGGGGAGAGGGGGCTCTTAGGCCGCCTTCTTCTTGGAAGCGGGGACGTCGAGGACGCCCATGATGTCGCTTTCCTTCATGATCAGCAGGTCGACGTTGTCGATCTTGACTTCAGTGCCGGACCACTTGCCGAACAGCACGCGGTCGCCGACCTTCAGGTCGATCGGGATCAGCTTGCCAGCTTCGTCGCGGCCACCGGGGCCGACGGCGACGACTTCGCCCTGCGAGGGCTTTTCCTTGGCAGTGTCGGGAATGATGATGCCGCCGGCGGTCTTCTCTTCTGCGTCGATACGCTTGACCACGACGCGGTCGTGAAGCGGACGGAATTTCATGCAGTCCTCCTAAGTAGTTGCACGGTATGGGAATTTTTTGGCGTTAGCAGTCTGTGCCCACGAGTGCTAGCACAGGCGAGGCTGAAATAGGACAGGAATTTTGCGGGGGCAAGGGCTTCTAGCAGAAAAATCGGCACTCTGAAGGCCCGGGTGCCAGAATCTCTTTACCATCGTTAACCCGCCCGGTGACCGTATTAGCACGGAGCCGCCTCTGCTGCTAAAGCATTGAATTTCAACAGCTTGTTAAACTTTTAGGCTTGAGATGGATTGTCAGTTTGCGTCACATTTCTCTCATGTGAGCGCATCAGTATCGGGTGGCTCGTAAGGCGCACACCGACCAAGCCGCCCCTTGAATGCGCTCCTGCAAAGGAGGTTGGCATGGGCTTGCGGAGTGGGGGCGTTTCCGAAGATTTCCGGAAACAGCTTTTGGGTTACGGGCTGACGACGGCGCAAATTCTCTATCGGATGCCCGATCATCCCTCGCTTCTCCAGACCTACGTCTGGCAGAACTACGACATGTTTCCGAAATTTCCGGCGCTGAAGGATTTCCTGGCGTTCTGGCAGGAGAAGCTCGACGGTCCGCTCCATTCGGTGACCGTCGCGCATTCCAAGCTGATCAAGCCGGCCGAGCTGCGCGCCGTGGATGGCGTGTTCCGGCTGCATTGAACAGCGCGCCGGCATCGTAGAGTGGGCAAAGGCGCGCTCGCGCCGTGCCGACCATCTCTCCACGATTGCATCTGGCAATGGTGGGCACGCTTTCGCTTTGCCCACCCTACGATATCTCGTTCTGTGCTAGCCTCCGCCTATAACAACAGGGAGGCGGCCCATGGCCAAGAAAACAAAATCGCGCAGTGCAGCCCAGGCCGCGGTGAAGAAGCGGAGCGGAGCCAAGGCCGTGGCACGATCCTCAGCGCGCAAGGCGGTGAAGGCGAAGGCGCGCACGACACCGGCAAAGGCCGCTCCGAAAAAGGCCGCCCGTCCCAAGCAGCGCATCGCCATCAGTCATCACCGCGAGGAAGACTTCAAGGCCGACGGCCTGCGCGCCTACGCAAAGTATCGCGACCTCGGCATCGCCGAAGCCAGCCACGGCCTCGCGCAAGCCCACGTGATCCGCCTGCAAGGCCCCTGCGATCCGAACGAGGTGTCGAAGCTGCACTTCCACGACGTCGAATTCCAGATGGTCTACGTGCTCAAGGGCTGGGTGAAGACCTACATGGACGGCCAGGGCGAGACCTTGATGAAGGAAGGCAGCGCCTGGACCCAGCCGCCGAAGATCAAGCACATGATCCTGGACTATTCGGATGACGTGGAGCTGCTGGAGGTGATCTTGCCGGCGGAGTTCAGGACGGTGGAGTTGAAGGCCTGATGTCATTCCGGGGCGCGCGCAGCGCGAGCCCGGAATCCATTTCTCGGCATGTGCTGACGCCCGATGGATTCCGGGCTCGCCGCTTCGCGGCGCCCCGGAATGACGGTGGAGAGAGCCTAACTCAACACCCCCACGACCGCGCCCATCAGGCACGTCGTCAGCGTTCCGGACACGATCGACTTCAATCCCAGCGCGTTGATCTCCTCGCGCCGCTCCGGCGCCATCACGCCTAAGCCGCCAATCATGATGCCGAGGCTGGCGAAATTGGCGAAGCCGCACATTGCGTAGAGCATGATCAGGCGCGAGCGCGGATCGAGCGTATCGGGCGGCAGTTTTGAGAAGTCGACATAGGCGATCAGCTCGTTGAGCACGGTCTTGGTGCCCATCAGGCTACCGGCGGTCACCGCCTGGTCCCAGGGCAATCCCATCAGCCAGCACACCGGCGCCATCACGAGGCCGAGCAGCCGCTGCAGCGAGAGCGCGGCGCCGCCGATATTGGGCAGCAGGCCGAGGACGGCATTGACGAGATAGACCAGCGCCACCAGCACCAGCAGCATGGCGACGATGTTGATCAGCAGTTCGATCCCCGCGCTCGTCCCCTTCACGATTGCATCCATCGGGCCGGAGACGTCCATCTCAGGATCCTCCAGCGCGCCGCCGGTGCGCTTGTCTGAAGTCTCCGGCACCATGATCAGGCTGACGAGGATCGCGGCCGGCGCGCCCAGCACCGAGGCGATGACGAAATGGGCGGCGGCATCGGGAATGAGCGGCGCCAGCAGCGTCGCATAGAGCACCAGCACCGTGCCGGCGATGCCGGCCATGCCGCCGGTCATCACCAGGAACAATTCGCTGCGCGTCATCTGCGCCAGATAGGGCCGCACGAACAGCGGTGCCTCGACCATGCCGAGGAAGATGTTGGCCGCGGTCGAGAGCCCGACCGCGCCGCCGACGCCCAGCGTCCGCTCCAGCAGCCAGGCCATGCCGCGCACGACCGGCGGCAGCACGCGCCAGTAGAACAAGAGCGTCGTCAGCACGCTCATGACCAGCACGATCGGCAGCGCCTGGAACGCCAGGATGAAATCGGCGCCCGGCACCTTCAGATCGAAGGGCAGGGGACCGCCCCCGACATAGCCGAACACGAAGGAGGAGCCGGCGCGCGAGGCCGCGGAGATCGCGCCGACCGCGTCGTTGATGGCGCCGAAGGCGCGCGCGACGACGGGCACTTTCAGGAGGACAGCCGCGGTGACGAAGGTCGCGACGAGGCCAATCGCAGCCTGCCGCAGCGATACGGCGCGGCGATTCTCTGCCAACGCGAAAGCGATCAACAGCAATGCGAAAATGCCGAGTGCCGATTGCAAGCGCAGCATGGTGTCCCCAAACCCCCAATGATTATGGCCGCGCCCGCGTTGCAAACGCAATGCCGGGAGATGACCTGAGCCTCCCGCTGTTGACAAGCAGGTGCGCCTCAGTCACGCGGGGGCACGTCGATATCAGGGGGCGGACGGTCCAGGGTGACCCAAGAGGCGATGCCAGAGCAGCCAATATCAGCCAGCCCGCCGGTCAGTGCCCGCGCGCTCCTCGCCCACCGCGCTTTCCTGTTCTTCCTGCTCTCGCGCAGCCTGTCGCGCTTTTCCAGCCAGATCGCGGCGGTCGCGATCGGCTGGCAGATCTATGATCTCACCGGCTCGGCCTTCGATCTCGGCATGGTCGGCCTCGTGCAGTTCCTGCCCACCGCGCTTCTGGTGTTCGTCGCCGGCCACGCCGCCGACCGTTTCGAGCGCAAGCGCGTGGTCCAGCTCTGCCAGCTCGTGGAAGCCGCGACCGCGCTCTATCTCGCGATCATCACCTATCTCGGCCTGGTCAGCGAGGTGCAGATCTTCATCGCGACCTTCGTGCTCGGCATTGCCGGCGCCTTCGAGAGCCCGACCACCGCGGCTCTCTTGCCGCTGATCGCGCCGCAGGGATCGCTCCAGCGCGCAACCGCAGTCGCGAGCGGCGCGGGGCAGGTCGCGACCATCACCGGTCCGGCGCTCGGCGGCTTTGCCTACGCGGTCGCGCCGCATCTTGCCTATGCCGTGATGCTGCTGTTCTGGATTCTCGGGATGATTTTGACCGGCTTCATCCGGCCGCGCCCGCAGGCGGTCTCCAAGGAGGGGACGGACGCCGACAACATCTTCGCCGGCGTTCGTTTCATCCGCAGCAACCCGGCGATCCTCGGCACCATCTCGCTCGATCTGTTTGCCGTGCTGTTCGGCGGCGTCACCGCGCTGTTGCCGATCTATGCCCGCGACATCCTTCAGACCGGCCCGATGGGGCTCGGGATCTTGCGCGCCGCGCCCGCGGTCGGTGCGCTGCTGATGACCATGGTGCTGGCGCGTCATGCCATCTCGCGGCATGTGGGCCTGCGCATGTTCCAGGCTGTGATCGTGTTCGGCGTCGCCACGGTCGTGTTCGCGCTGTCGTCGTGGATGTGGCTGTCGGTGTTGTCGCTCGCCATTCTGGGCGCCGCCGACACGATCAGCGTCGTGATCCGCTTCTCGCTGGTGCAACTCTCAACCCCCGACGAAATGCGCGGCCGCGTCGGCGCGGTGAACTTCCTTTTCATCAACGCCTCCAACCAGCTCGGCCAGTTCGAGAGCGGTGTCGCAGCCGCGCTGCTCGGCGCCATGCCTGCGGCCGTGCTCGGCGGCGTCTGCACCGTCGCGGTCGCGCTGCTGTGGATGAAGCTGTTTCCGGCGCTGCGGCAGGTGGAGAGTTTGGAGTAGGGCTCCGCTCTATCATCCGTCATTGCGAGCGCAGCGAAGCAATCCAGACTGCTGCCGTGGAGGCGTGGTCTCTCACCAGGAGACCACGACGAGACTGCGTTGGTCGTCCCAGTTGTCGAGAAAGCTGGTTCGGAAATCCTGCTGTGCCTCAGCGATCGTTAGTTCGAATATTCTCTGCGCGTACGATTTTTCAACGAACATCCCGTCCGGGAGGAATTCATTGAAAAAGGCGTCAGCCACGGCGTTTCTTTGATACCCGATCTGTTTGGTGTAGACGACATCCTCCAATCGATCGACCATCGGATACTGCTTGATCTTGAACGTCTTCAATCGCTTCAAGACATTTGGCGGCAGTTGCGGCTTCGGCGCGAAAAAGCTTCTCTTGTCGGTAAAGTATAGACCCGTCTGGCTCGGGTTCATCGGATCCGATTCGCCTGTGGGGCAGAAATAAAAGCTGTCGGAGAATTTTCCGATCCCTGACAGCTCCCGTTGATGAAGGGCTTGATAGTAGTCTCGCGCGGAGAATCCGTGATCGGAAAGAAGCCGCTCAAAGTCGATATACTGATTTGTTTTCTTGCGGCTGAATTGAACGATCTTCTGAAGTTGAGCCTGCTCGACGTCGATGATGACAGGAAAATCAGTGACGTCATCGTCGATGTGAAGATGATATATGTCCAAACCCATTTGTACCGTTCCGAACGATTTGTGAAGCCGCCGGGCAATGGCCGGGATTATGGCTCTACCCTAGGTGGGCTCATACCTTAGTTCGGGATTGTGACATGCTTTCTCGCCCTTTCCCGCCTCTGCGCGCGTGTAAGGACGATTGTCGAGGCGGGGCCAGGACTTACTCCGTCTCACCCCGCTTGCGGGGAGACTTCGCGGCGCCTTGACGCCTACTGTGCATGGGGTTGTTTTTCAGTTTTTTGAGTCAGGCCCTCTCCCCGCAAGCGAGGAGAGGGAAGAGAGGTCTTCAGCCCCGTCCGACGAACGGCATCTTGGTGGCCATGACTGTCATGGTCAGCACGTTGGCATCGAGCGGCAGGCCGGCCATGTAGGCGACGGCGTCGCCGACCGCCTTGGCGTCCATGCGCGGCTCATGCTTGGTGGTGCCGTCGGGCTGCAGCACGCCGGGGCCGTTGACCATGCGATCGGTCATGGGCGTGGCGGCATTGCCGATGTCGACCTGGCCGACCGCGATGTCGTACATGCGGCCGTCGAGGTTGGAGGCCTTGGTGAGGCCCGTGATGGCGTGCTTGGTCGAAGTGTAGGCCGCCGAGAACGGCCGCGGCGCGTGCGCCGAGATCGAGCCGTTGTTGATGATGCGGCCGCCGCGCGGGCTCTGGTCCTTCATGATGCGGAAGGCGTGCTGGGTGCACAGGAACGGGCCGGTGAGGTTGGTGTTCACCACCGCCTGCCACTGCTCGAGGCTGAGATCCTCGAAGTTCACCGCCGGCGCGCCCATGCCGGCATTGTTGAACAGCACGTCGAGCCGGCCGTAGGTCGCCTTCACCTTGTCGAACAGCGCGGCAATGGAGTCCGGCTTGGTCATGTCGGCGGTGACGCACAGGCTCTTGCCTGCGGGGCCGAGCTTCGCGGTCTCCTCGAGCATGTCGAGCCGGCGCCCGACCAGCACCACGGTGAAGCCGATGTTCATCAACGCCAGCGACGCCGCGCGCCCGACACCGGTGCCCGCGCCCGTCACCACTGCGATCTTGTTTGCTTCACTCATCGTTTCCTGCCTTTTCTCTCTTCAAGTTGGCTGTCAGGTTTTTGGTTCTTTTTCGTTCTTGTAGGGCGGCCGCGGAATGTTCTGATGCGCCGCGCGCAACGCCGCCGACCAGCGCGAACGGAGGTCGTGGAAATAGGGCTCGCCCGCCTCGATGCGGTGGTTGAGATCGGCATCGCAGGCATCGCTACGCACCACCAGCACGTCGATCGGCAGGCCGACGCCGAGATTGGAGCGCATGGTCGAGTCCATCGAGATCAGGCCGGTCTTCAGCGCCTCGTAGAGCTCGACGTCGTAATGCATGGCGCGGTCGAGCACCGGCTTGCCGTATTTGTGCTCGCCGATCTGCAGGTAGGGCGTGTCCGTGGTGCACTCGATGAAATTGCCGGCGGTGTAGACCATGAACAGGCGCATGCGCGCGCCCTTGATCTGGCCTCCGAACAGGAAGGAGACGTCGAAGGAGACGTCTTCGGATCTCAGCGCCGGTCCTTCGGTCGCGTGCACCGCCCGGATCGCCCGGCCGATGCGCTGGGCGGCCTGGAACATGGTCGGTGCGTTCATCAGCGTCTCGACCTCACCCGTGGTGGGGTCCTCCAGGCCTTCGGTCAGCGTCGACAGCACCGACTGGCTGATGGCGAGGTTGCCGGCGCTGGCGATCGCCATGATGCGGTCGCCGGGTTTGGAGAAGATGTGGAGCTTGCGGAAGGTCGAGACATTGTCGAGCCCGGCATTGGTTCGGGTGTCGGCGATCATCACCAGACCGTCCCGAACCAGGATTCCGCAACAATAGGTCATTTCCCGTCCCCGAACGCGTTTGCGCGGAATTACTAGCCAATTTCGGGGAGGCATGAAACCCCCGATTCCCCGGGGGAGGTCGTCATTCTCCGGCGAAACAGCTATCTCTGCCGCTCAGTCAGCGGCATCGACGAGAAACGCCTCGTCGACGGGGACGCCGAGCGCCGTGACCAGCCGGTTGGTCTCCGCGGCCATGCCGACGATGGCGAGCATCTCGCCATATTCGGCCTCGGTCATGCCCTTGGCCCGTGCGCCCGCGGTGTGCGAATGGATGCAGTAGCTGCAGCCATGCGCGATCGAGACTGCGACATACAGCATTTCCTTGATCTTGGGATCGAGCGCGCCGGGTGCCATCACCTCCTTGATGCTCTCCCAGGTCCGCCGCAGCGTCTTCGGATCATGCGCCAGCGCGCGCCAGAAATTGTTGACGAAGTCCGACTTCCGCACCTTGCGGATATCGTCGAAAACGGCGCGCGCCTCGGCGGAGAGTTCATCGTCCGAAAGCAGCTTTACGGTCGCCATGGGATACCTCGCGGGGTCAGGTCTGATCCCGCGAGTGTAGCACGGCTCAAGCGCTCAGCCGGCATGCCCGGCCGAGCGGCGCAAGGCCAGCTTGCCGACGTCGACATATTGCCGCTGCTGCGCATGGGCGTGCTGCGCCCCGACGTGAACGTCGCGCAGGCGCCGCTGCAGCGGCGAGCTGTCGTAGACCGCGCTGCTTCCGGCCAGCGCAAAACAGGCATCCGCGATGCCGACGCAGGTCGTGGCGAGCCAGACCGCGGATCGGGCGCCCTCGATCATGAGGTCTTCGTCTCTCAGCGTGCCGGCCATCGCGCGGCGCCAGTGGCTGGCGATCTGCACCTCGAGCAAGGCCTGCGCAGCCCGCAGGTTGGCGGAAATCCGGCCGAGCTCGTACTGGAAGGTCTCGGACTCCCGCATCGGGACGGCCGCATACAATTGCTGCCTCCCGGTATGGGCCAGCGCAAGCAAGTCGTCGACAGTGCCTTCGGCGAGACCCACCGAGAATGCGCCGTGCACCAATGGCAACCATTGCCGCAACGCCTGATAGAGCGGACCCGACATGCGAGGGGGAGCTTCGACATCGAAGACATGGGTCTCGGGAACCAGCGTCTCCCGTAGCGTGATATGATGGCTGCCGGTGCCCTTCAGCCCTGCCGCGTGCCAGGTGTCCTCGATCTCCCAGTCACGCGCCGGCAGCACAGCGACGCGAACCTGCGGCTTGCCTTGCTGGCCGGGGACCGGCTTGCCATTTTCGGTGACGATGCAGAACCCGCCGATCCAGTCGGCGTGGGTGCAACTGCTGGCGAACGGCCAGCGGCCCTTGACGCGATAGCCGTCGGCCACGCGCTCTGCCGTTCCACCCGGTTGGGATGAGCCGCAGATCGCCACGTCCGGACCGTCCTTATAGATTTGCTGGTACAGTTCAGGGTGTGCTGCGGCGGCGAAAAGGCTGCCGACTCCGCCGACAATCGAGATCCAGCCGATCGAGCCGTCGAGCTGGGTCAGTGCCTTGATAACCTCCAGTCCGGCCGGAAAATCCAGCTCCAGCCCGCCTTGGCTGCGCGGAACGAACATCCGGAAGAGCCCGATCGACCGCAGCCGTTCCACGAGGTCGGACGGGACGCGGCGTGCGGCTTCGATCTCGGCGGCGCGGGCCTTGATCTCGGGAGCCAACTCCCGGATCCCCGCAAGCATGTCTTGGTGGGGATCGCGCAGGGGCACGGAATGCTTCTTGTTCTTGTCGTGAAGCCGCATCTGTCTCAACCTCTGTTGCGGAAACGGATCACAACGGAGGTTGAAGAGATGGCGCTACGGGACGGTTTCAGCGCGGGCCGTCGTCGATTACAGCTGTAACGCTGCGACGTGATTGCGCCGCAGATGCCTCGTGACGAGATACCGCAGCGCCTAGCTCTGCCGCTGTGACTGCGACTGCGATTGCCCGCCGCGGCCGGCCTGCTCGACCTTCACCGCGACCGTCAGCGTCTCCGCACCGCCGCCATAGCGGGTGCCGCGCACGGGGGCTGCGCCGAGATAGTCGAGCCCGATCGCAACGCGGACATGCGCGTCGGTGGTGCAGATGCAGTTGGCGGGATCGAAGCCGACCCAGCCGAGACCGTCGACGTAAGCTT
Source organism: Bradyrhizobium sp. LA2.1 (assembly GCF_040547725.1). NCBI lineage: Bacteria > Pseudomonadati > Pseudomonadota > Alphaproteobacteria > Hyphomicrobiales > Nitrobacteraceae > Bradyrhizobium > Bradyrhizobium sp. LA2.1. The sequence continues at coordinate 193,032 of NZ_JBEPQI010000004.1, read as the reverse complement.
CTGCCCAAGCATGGCCGGCATCCTGGTGCACCGTGCCGTCCGAGCGCAGGAAATGGCCGGAGACGAAGCGCGCCGGCACGCCACCGCTGCGGGCGCAGGCGATGAAGATATGCGCGTAGTCCTGGCAGACGCCGCGCTTGAGCGTGAACGCTTCGGCCGCCGAGGTGCCGCTGTTGGTCGGATCCTCGTCGAAGGTCATGTGATCGCTGATTTGCGTCATCAGCGTGTGCAGGAAGCCGAGCGTGTCGCTCTCGGCCTCGCTGCGCAACTGCCGCGCGACCGCCGTCATCGCCGGATTGACGGTGGTGAGGTCGGTGGCCCGCAAGAACATGCCGGCCGGAAAGCGCTCGTCGGCGCCGCGCAGCACGCCGCCGGTGTCGTGGGTCTCGATCAGGCCCTCGGCGGTGATCTTGATGTCGCCGACGGGTCCGCAGGACAGCACATGGGTGACGTTGCCGAAGGCATCCTCATGGGTGTCGAGCTTGGTGTCGGTCGAGACGTCGATCTGCCACTCCGCCACGTATTGCCCGTCATGGCTGCCGGGCGTCATGCGCAGGATCTGGATCACGCTGGTGGCCGGCGGCTCGTAGCGATAGGTCGTGGTGTGCAGGATTCGCAGGCGCATGGTGGACCGTGAAGTTAGTGGTTAGACCCGCTGCCTATTGCGAAGAAGCTCGTCATGCCCGGGCTTGTCCTGGGCATCCACGATCTTCCCTCGCAAAAGCAAGAACGTGGATGGCCGGGACAAGCCCGGCCATGACGATATCCTGTTTTCGTCAGCCGGGGGACATCAGATCAAATACTGCTTCGTGATGATTTCGCCCAGCCTGGAATTGTCCGTGATGAATTCCTGAATGAATTCATGCACGCCGTGCTGGAAAATGTCGTTCATATTGCTGTGTTCCAGCCGGTTGCGGATGCCGCGGGCATGGCGCTGGGCGGGGCCCTGGCGGCCATAGGCGACGCCGATCTGGTCCAGGTTGCGCACGAGATTGCCGTAACAGCTTGCCAGCGAGCGCGGCAGCGTATCGTTGAGGATGAGCAGGTCCGCAATCAGCCACGGCTTCAGCGTCTCGCGATAGACCCAGTGATAGGCCGTCAGTGCCGAGACCGAGCGCAGGATCGAGCTCCACTGATAGAAGTCGAGCGGGCCGCCGACATGCTCCTCCTCGGGCAGCAGTACGTGGTACTTCACGTCGAGGATGCGCGCGGTGTTGTCGGCGCGCTCCAGATGCACGCCCATCCGCGAGAACCAGTAGGCGTCGTTGCGCAGCATGGTCCGGTAGGCCGAGCCGTCGAAGCGCAGCGAAGTCTCCTGCACGAAGCGCAGGAATTTGGCGAGATCCTCGCGCGTGGAGGTGCCCTTGCTCCAGACCTCCTGGAGTTCGATCCAGGCCGAGTTGATGGTGTCCCACATCTCGCTGGTGAGCGCGGTGCGCACCGAGCGCGAGTTCAGCCGCGCCGCCTCGATGCAGTTCCTGATCGATGATGGATTGCTTGCCGAGAACGAGAGGTAGTCGACGACGTTGTGCTCGTTGGCGACTTCGTATTGCTGATAGAAGCTCGCGGCGACGCCGGCGGTGAGAAGTGCCGAGTCCCATTCATTGGTCTTGCCGATATAGGCGGCGGGAAGCGCAGTGACGCGCAGCGTCGCATCGATGGTGCGCGCGAGATATTCGGCCCGTTCGACATAGCGGGCGAGCCAGTAGAGGTTTTCGGCGGTACGCGACAGCATCTGACTACTCGTCCAGGATCCAGGTGTCTTTGGTGCCGCCGCCCTGGCTCGAATTCACCACCAGGGAGCCTTCCTTGAGCGCGACCCGTGTCAGCCCGCCGGGCACGATCGTGGTGCTCTTGCTGCCGGTGAGCACGAAGGGGCGCAGGTCAACGTGGCGTGGCGCGAGGCCGCTTGCCGTACAGGTCGGGCAGGTCGAGAGCGCCAGCGTCGGCTGCGCGATAAAACCTTCCGGCTCGCGCTTGAGCTTTTCGCGGAAGGCCTCGATCGTCGCTTTCGTCGCGGCGGGGCCGATCAGCATGCCGTAGCCGCCGGAGCCGTGGACCTCCTTCACGACGAGCTCGCCGAGATTGTCGAGCACATAGGCGAGGTCCTTCGGCTCGCGGCAGCGCCAGGTCGGCACGTTCTTCAGGATCGGCTCCTCGCCGAGATAGAATTTCACGATGTCCGGCATGTAGGAGTAGATCGCCTTGTCGTCGGCGATGCCGGTGCCGACCGCGTTGGCGAGCGTGATGTTGCCGGCCGCATAGGCCGACATCAGCCCGGGCACGCCGAGCACGGAGTCGGGGCGGAAGGTGAGGGGGTCGATGAAATCGTCGTCGACGCGGCGGTAGATCACGTCGATCCGCTTCACCCCCTCGGTCGTCCGCATGAACACTTCGTTGTTCTTGACGATGAGGTCGCGGCCTTCGACCAGTTCGATGCCGAGCTTGTCGGCAAGGAAGGAGTGCTCGTAGTAGGCAGAGTTGTAGACGCCGGGCGTGAGCAGGGCGACGGTCGGCTCACCGGAGGCGCCTTGCGGCGCCACCGATCGCAGCGCGGAGAGCAGCTCGTCCGGATAGCGTTCGACCGGCGCCACCCTGTGGCGGGCGAACAGGTCCGGAAACAACCGCATCATGATCTCGCGGTTTTCCAGCATGTAGGACACACCCGACGGCGTACGGGCATTGTCCTCCAGCACGATGAAGTGCTCGGCATCGACCCGGACGATGTCGATGCCGGCGATGTGCACGTAGACGTCGTGCGGCACCTGCTGGCCGTTCATCTCGGGGCGGAACACCGGGTTCTGGAAGATCAGGTCGTCGGGCACGACCTCGGCGCGCAGGATGTCGCGGCCGTGATAGATGTCGCGCAGGAACATGTTGAGTGCGCGCACGCGCTGCTTCAGGCCCTTCTCCAGCAGCGCCCATTCCTTGCCGGACATGATTCGCGGGATCACGTCGAAGGGGATCAGGCGCTCGGTGGATTCGGAATCGCCATAGACGGCAAAGGTGATGCCGATGCGGCGGAACAGGAGCTCGGCCTCCTGGCGGCGATATTCGAGCGCCTCGGGAGGCGTCTCCTTGAGCCAGCGCGCCAGCTCCTGATAGGCGGGGCGAAGGTCCCCGCCGGGAATGTTCATTTCATCAAACGCGACTGCCATAGATCCCGACTTGTCTCCGCAAGGCGTTGCGCCATTCGACAGGTCGTCAGGCCTTGGTGAAGACCGCAACGTCCTGGCCATGCGGCAAGAGTGCATGACTCTGAGGAGGTAGCAAGGGCTGGGCCAGCGCGATAAGCATGGAGTTGTGGCATTTGCCGGGGACAGCCGGGAGGGTGCCTCAAAAAATGGCTGAGGACTGCTTATTTCGGCAGCAAAACCGCGTGACTTCAACGCGTTACCTCGGCAAAGTCGGGCCGAGAGGTGAGGGACTTAAGGTATGAGCGACATCGTCACGGCGGGCATTCTGGTCATCGGGGATGAAATCCTGTCCGGCCGCACCAAGGACAAGAATATCGGCTTCATCGCCGAATACCTGACCAATATCGGCATCGACCTGAAGGAAGTCCGGGTCGTCTCAGACGACGAGGACGACATCATCGCGGCGTTGGATGCACTGCGGCATCGCTACACCTATGTCTTCACCACCGGCGGCATCGGGCCAACCCATGACGACATCACCGCCGACAGCGTCGCCAAGGCGTTCGGCGTCGGCATCGACCACCATCCGGAGGTCGTCGCCCGCTTCCGCGAGCGCTGGAGCGAGCAGGACCTCAACGAGGCCCGCCTGCGCATGGCCCGGATCCCCGACGGCGCCGAGCTGATCCAGAGCGCGACCATCCTCGCCCCCGGCTTCAAGATCGGCAACGTCATCGTGATGGCCGGCGTGCCCTCGATCATGCAGGCGATGATGGACATCGTCTCGCCCAAGCTGAAGTCGGGCGTGCGTATGCTGTCCGAATCGGTCCGCGCCAATGCGCGGGAGGGCGACATCGGCAGCCCGCTGCGCGCGATCGCTGCCGCCCATCCCGACACCATCATCGGCAGCTATCCGTTCATGGACGAAGATCAGAAGCCGAACACCAATCTGGTGGTGCGCTCGCGCGATGCCGACAAGCTCGCATCCGCGATGGCGGCGGTGAAGGACATGCTGGCGGGATTGAACATCACCCGGTAGCTGCCGGCAGACGAAGCAGGAGACGACGATGGCTGGTGAAGCACCGGAACTGAGTGTGCAGGAGCGGGCCGGCAAGGCCTTCCCGGTTTCGTGGGACCAATTCCACCGGGATTGCCGGGCGCTGACCTGGCGGCTCAACGAGGTCGGCCCCTTCCATGCGGTGATCGCAATCACCCGCGGCGGGCTGGTGCCGGCCGCGATCGTGGCGCGCGAGCTCGGCGTCCGCATCATCGATACGGTCTGCATCGCCAGCTACGACCACGACAAGCAGGGCGAGCTCCAGGTCCTCAAGGGGATTTCCGAGGCGGCGATGAAGCTCGGCGGCGGTACCGGCAAGGGACTTCTGATCGTCGACGACCTCGTCGACACCGGCAAGACCGGCAGGCTGGTGCGCGACATGCTGCCCGATGCGCATTTCGCCACCGTCTACGCCAAGCCGAAGGGGCGCCCGCTGGTCGACACCTTCATCACGGAAGTCTCGCAGGACACCTGGATCTTCTTCCCCTGGGACACCGCACTGTCCTACCACCCGCCGCTGCGCGACGGCGCGGCGTGAGGGAAGCGACGAAGCAAGCCAGGCGATTTCCGCAGACGCATTTCTGGATTGCCTCGCTTCGCTCGCAATGACAGGTGGAGGTGGCCATGCCCCTGCAAAACCGTGTCACGCCGACCGGCGACATCATCGCCACGCCGCACCGTGGCCTGTTCACCGGCAATCGCGGCATCATCCATGATCCCGCGACCAGGACGCTGCTCAAGAGGCGGTGGTCGTCGCCGGCCTGGCTCACCTGTGTTTGCGAATTCCGCGGCCGCCGTCGCGAGGTGATGACGACGCATAGCTGGACCGAGCTGTTCTTCCTCGACGAGGCCACCGCGCTCGCCGCCGGCCATCGCCCCTGCTTCTACTGCCGCCGTGACGATGCCAATCGCTTCCGGGCTGCGTGGGAGAAGGGCAACCGCGTACGTGATGTCCGCATGCACGATATCGACACGGTGCTGCACCACGAGCGGCTCGATCACGGCAAGAAGCGGCTTCATGCGCTGCTGGTGCCGCTCGACCAGCTTCCAGACGGCGCGATGCTGCAGCAGGGCGAGGAAAGCTTTCTGCTGATGCAGGGCGGGGTGCTGCTGTGGTCGACGGCGGGTTATGTTGAAGGCGCGCGAGAGCTTGACGATGCGCAGTTGCTGACCCCGCCATCGACGCTGCGCGCGATGAGCGCCGGCTATGAGGTCACATTGCACCCCAGCGCGCACCGCGCCTGACCGTCCCCGCAAGGGGGAACGCAGCGAGCGTGTGGCTATTTCAGCGGCCGCCCTTGCTCATCCACAGTCGTCCGCGCATCGCGCAGCGCCCATTCGCGCATGATCTGGCGGCAGCGGGTGAGCTCGGCCTCGGTTGCCGTACCCGTATCCTTTGACGCACGCTCGACCATGGCCTTGCAATTCAGCAGCACGGAGCGATCCTCCGCGCGCGCAGCGAATGTGATCCCCGCAAGAGCCGTGACGACGAGTGCCGTTCGGAGCACCATCACCCCAGCTTCTCGCGCGCCAGCGCGGCACCGGCGCCGAGCGCCATCAGCTTGGCCTCGGCGATCTCCCGCCGCATTGGCGCCATGCCGCAATTGGTGGTGGCGATGATGTTGCTCTTGGGCACGAACTTCGACACCGCGTCGATCACCTGCACGACGTCCTCGGCCGTCTCCACCGTGTCGCTGGCGACGTCGATCACGCCGGCCTGCACGATCTTGTTTTTCAGCAGCGCCAGCAAATCGAGCGGCACCTTCGAATTGCGGCACTCGATTGCGACCTGCTGGATCGGACTCGCGTCGATCGCCGGAAAGATCTGCTCGTACTGCCGCCACTGCGCGCCGAGCGTCTCCTTCCAGTCGGTGTTGGCCTTGATGCCGTAGCCGTAGCAGATGTGCACGGCGGTGGCGCAGGTCAGCCCCTGCGCGGCACGCTCCAGCGCCTTGATGCCCCAGTCGTTGACCTCGTCCATGTAGACGTTGAAGGCGGGCTCGTCGAACTGCACGAGATCGACGCCGTCGGCCTGCAACGCCTTGGCTTCCTCGTTGAGGAGATCGGCGAAAGCAAAGGCCATCTTGACGCGATCACCGTAGTAGCGGTCCGCAATCGTGTCGATGATGGTCATCGGGCCGGGCAGGGTGAACTTCAGCTTCTTCTTCGTGTGCGTGCGCGCCACGCGCGCCTCGTCGGCATGAACACGCCCCTTGAGCTGAAGCGGCGCGACCACCTGGGGCACCATCGCCTTGTAGCGGTCCTTGCGGATGCCCATCTCGACCTTGTGGGCGAAATCGATGCCGTCGATCTTCTCGAGGAAGCCGTGCACGAAATGCTGGCGGGCCTGCTCGCCCTCGGTGACGATGTCGATGCCGGCATCCTCCTGGACCTTGACGGCAAGCATCGTCGCGTCGCGCTTGGCGCGGAGAAGCTCGTCGCCTTGCGACTTCCAGGGTGCCCACAGCATGTTGGGCTCGGCAAGCCATTCGGGTTTCGGCAAGGAGCCGGCGATCGTGGTTGGAAACAGCATGGCGGCTCTCCCGGCAGGTTGTGTTGCGCCCCTTCCTGCCATGTCTTAACGTCAAGGTACAGAACAACAAAAGTCGCTCACTATTCCATTGGCGACGACAGGGAAGGGCGATGATCGACCTCTATTATGCGCCGACGCCGAACGGCTGGAAAATCTCGATCATGCTGGAGGAACTCGGGCTCCCCTATGACGTGAAGCCGGTCAATATCCGCGCCGGGGAGCAGTTCAGCCCCGAATTTCTGGCGGTCTCCCCCAACAATCGCATTCCCGCGATCGTCGACCACGCACCCGCCGACGGCGGTGCGCCGTTCTCGGCGTTCGAGACCGGTGCGATCCTGATTTACCTCGCGGAAAAGACCGGCCGCTTTCTGGCCAGCGATCTGCGCGGCCGCTCGACGACCATCCAGTGGGTGATGTGGCAGATGGCGGGCCTCGGGCCGATGCTCGGCCAGCACGGCCATTTCGCGCTCTATGCTGCTGAAAAAATCCCTTATGCGATTGAGCGCTACCGCGACGAGGCCGCGCGGCTCTATGGCGTGCTCGACCGGCAGTTGGCCAAGACCGGCGCCTACGTCGCCGGCGACTATTCCATCGCGGACATCGCCTGCTTCCCCTGGACCATGACCCACAAGGCGCAGGGCTTTACGCTCGACGACTATCCGAACGTGAAAAACTGGTACGCCGAGGTGCGCGCACGGCCGCAGGTGCAGGCGGGGCTTGCGATCGGCAAGTTCGTGAAGGAGCCGTTCGACGAGGAATCACGCAAGATCATGTTCGGCCAGCGTGCCAAGGAAGTGCTGGGAAAGAACTAGGCTGCTCGCCCCATCGTCATTGCGAGGAGCGAAGCGACGAAGCAATCCAGACTGGTTCCGCGGAAAGATTCTGGATTGCTTCGCTTCCGCCGTCGCTCCTCGAGCTATGGCGGACAAGTCGCTCGCAATGACGGGGATAGAGCACGACAAACAAGACGCAAAGGAAACGCCATGATTGAATTCTTCTTCGACTGTTCCAGCCCCTGGACCTACCTCGCCTTCCACAACATCCAGCCGCTGGCAAAGGAGCTGGGGGCCGAGATCATCTGGCGGCCGATCCTGGTCGGCGGCATCTTCAACACGGTCAATCCGAGCGTCTACGCGCAGCGCGAGACGCCGGTGCCGCTGAAGGCGCGCTATATGAAAAAAGACCTCGCAGACTGGTCGCGCTCGGCCGGCCTCGCGATCAAGATGCCGCCGACGGTGTTTCCGGTGAACAGCGTGAAGGTCATGCGCGGCTGCATCTGGCTGGGGAAAGACATGGTGCCGTTCGCCACTGCCGTGTTCGAGACCTATTGGGGCGGCGACAAGGACATCTCGCAGGACGCTGTGCTCGCCGAGATCTGCAGGAAGGTCGGTGTCGACGAGCAGAAGTTCTTTGCCGGCATCTCCGAGCAGGCAATCAAGGACCAGCTCAAGGCCAACACGGAAGAGGTCGTGGCACGCGGTGGCTTCGGCTCACCGACGATCTTCGTGGGCAAGACCGACATGTACTTTGGCAACGACCGCCTGCCGCTGATCCGCGAGGCGCTTGAACGCAGCAAGGCGAGTGCGGCCTGATGGTGCGGGCTGTCGTCTGCCGCGAACTCGGCGCGCCCGAGACGTTGCGGCTGGAAGAGTTTCCGTCGCGCGCCGTCAAACCGGGTGAGGTGCGCGTTGCGATCCGCGCCGCCGGATTGAACTTTCCGGACGTGCTGATGGCGGCCGGCGAATATCAGCTCAAGCCGGAGCTGCCGTTCACGCCCGGCATGGAGGCCGCCGGCGACGTCACCGAGGTGGGCGCAGAGGCAAGCGGCGTGTCCGTCGGCGACAAGGTCATCGTCAAGATGCGCCATGGCGCCTTCACCGACGAAGCGGTGGTGACGCCGACGCAGCTAACGCCGATGCCGTCGACGTTCGACTATGCGGAAGCCGCGACCTATCTGGCCGGCCACGGCACCGCCTATCACGCGCTGATCGATCGCGGCCGTGTCATGCCGGGCGAGGTGTTGCTGGTGCATGGCGCCGGCGGCGGCGTGGGCCTTGCCGCGGTCGAGATCGGCAAGATGCTGGGCGCGACCGTGATCGCGACCGCCTCCAGCGACGAGAAGCTCGCGATTGCGAAATCGCGCGGCGCCGATCATCTCGTGCGCTACGATCGGGAGCCGTTTCGCGATGCCGTCAAGCGCATCACCGACGGCCGTGGCGCCGACGTCGTGTTCGATCCCGTCGGCGGCGAGGTGTTCGAGAACTCGATGCGCTGCATCGCCTGGGGCGCGCGGCTGCTGGTGATCGGCTTTACCGGTGGTATCGGCTCGGCGAAGACCAACCTGCTGCTGATCAAGGGCGCCAGCGTGCTCGGCGTGCGTGCGGGTGAGGCGGTACGGAAAAATCCCGCGCTCGGCGAGGTGCGCCTGAAGGCGCTGCTGCAATGGGCGGAAGAAGGCAAGCTGCGCCCGAACATCTCGCACCGCCTGCCGCTGGAGGACTATGCAAAGGCGATGCGGCTGTTGATCGACCGCAAGGCGATCGGGCGCGTGGCGCTGGTGATGGAGTGACGGTGCCGTAGGGTGGGCAAAGCGAAGCGTGCCCACCATTCTGGTTTCGATTGCTGATAGATGGTGGGCACGGCGCAAGAGCGCCTTTGCCCACCCTACGATCTCCTACTTATACTCCCGCTCCGTCCACCACGGAAAATAATCCGGCATATCGCTCGACACCTTGTTCTTGAACTGCGCCGGACGCTTCTCCAGGAACGACACCACGCCTTCCTTGACGTCGTCCGAGCGGCCGCGCGTATAGATGCCACGGCTGTCGACCTTGTGGGCTTCCATGGGATCGTCGGCACCCATCATGCGCCACATCATCTGGCGGATCAGCGCGACCGACACCGGCGCGGTCTTGGCGGCGAATTCCTTGGCCAGCGCGCGGGCGGTCGGCAAGAGATCATCGGGAGCTACGACCTTGCTGACGAGGCGGCCGGCGAGAGCTTCCTGGGCCGGGAAGACGCGGCCGGAATAGCACCATTCCAGCGCCTGCGAGATGCCGACGATGCGCGGCAGGAACCAGCTCGAGGCGGCCTCCGGCACGATGCCACGCTGGGAGAACACGAAGCCGAAGCGCGCGGCATCCGAGGCAATGCGGATGTCCATCGCGAGTTGCATGGTGACGCCGATGCCGACGGCAGGGCCGTTCACGGCGGCGATGACGGGCTTCAGACACTTGAAGATGCGCAGCGTCACCTGACCGCCGCCGTCGCGCACCTGCGGATCGCTGTAATCGACCTTGCCGTCCGCGAAGCGCTTCACCGGGCCGCGCCGCGCATCGCGATCGAAGGTATCAGCGCCCGAGGAAAGATCAGCGCCCGCGCAAAAACCGCGGCCGGCGCCGGTGACGATGATGGCGCGGACGTCGTCGTCCTTGTCGGCGGCGTCGAACGCGTCGATCAACTCGGCCTGCATCTGCGCATTGAAAGCGTTGAGCTTGTCGGGCCTGTTCAGCGTGATGGTGAGGATCTGCTCGGCGACCTCGTACTTGATGGTCTCATACGCCATGGTGGTTTCCTTCCTCATCTTAAGTGCGATCTCAATGAGACGAGACGCATGGTCGCCGTTGTCCGTCTTGCGCGGACTGGGCATGCGAGCAGTACAAGAACGTGGATGGCCGGGACAAGCTCGGCCATAACGGAATGCTTACTTTGCCGGCGGGCTCGGCCAGGGCTTCTGTGCGCTGCGCAAGCCCTCGAACGCCTTGGCCATGCCGAGCACGCCGATATCGTCAAAACGGCGGCCGACGATCTGCACGCCGATGGGAAAGCCGTTGGCGTCGAAGCCGCCGTTGATGGAGACCGCAGGGTTCTCCGACATATTCCACGGCACGGTATAGCAGATGTGCTCGAACGGCCGCATCGGATCGTTGGTGGGCGAGGCCCATTCCGCCGCATAGTTCACGTTCGGCGCGGTCGGCGAGATCACGTAGTCGAGCTCGCAGAACAGCTTTGACGCGGCAGCGCGGATCGCCATGGTCTGATTGAAGCCGCGGATGACATCCACACCCGAGAGCCTTGCGCCGGATGCGCCCCATTTGAAGATGTAGGGCAGCACCTTTGCCTGTTCGGCCGGCGTCAGTTTGGCCAGATCGTCCCACATCCGCGCGCGCCAGAAATTGTCGAGGCCGTCGAGCATCTCGCGGGTCAAAATGCCGTCGACCTCGGTGACGACGCTCCCTGCGGATTCGAACGCCTTTGCGGCTTTCACTGCAACATCGCGGACCGGCCGTTCTGCCGGCAGGCCGACGCCGGCATCGAGCATCAGGCCGATGCGCAGTTTGCGCGGGGATTTCTCCAGTCCCTTCCAGTTGAGAGGCTCGGCGGGGAGGCTCATGCCGTCGCGCCGGTCGGGCTTTGCAATCACGCTCATCATCAGCGCGCAATCGTCGACCGTGCGGGTCATGGGACCGGCGACACGGCCGACATAGGTCGGGTCGATCGGCACGCGGCCAAAACTCGGTTTCAGGCCGACGAGACCGCACCAGCCCGCAGGCAGGCGGACCGAGCCGCCGATATCGGTGCCGAGATGCAAGGGGCCATAGCCGGCCGCAGCCGCGGCGCCTGCGCCCGCGCTGGAGCCGCCGGGATTCTTGGAGAGGTCCCAGGGATTGCGCGCCAGCGCATGGAAGCTGGAGAGTCCCGAGGACAGCATGCCGTAATCGGGCATGGTGGTCTTCGCGAAGATGATCGCACCGGCCTCGCGCAGTCGCGCAGCGGGCGGGGCGTCCTTCTCGGCCGGCACGAGCTTCACGCTCGCAGCGCCGAGCGGGACGGGCACGCCCTTGGTCGCGATGTTGTCCTTCACCGTCACAGGCACGCCGTCGAGCGCGCCGGAAGGTTCGCCCCCGCTCCAGCGCGCGGTCGAGGCCTTCGCGGCCTCGCGCGCGCTGTCGGGATCGAACGCGTAGAGCGCCTTGAGATGCGGTTCCCACGCAGCGACGTGCGCAAGCACGTCCTCCAGCACCTCGCTCGGCGAGAATTGCTTGGCCCGATAGCCCGCGATCAGATCGACCGCGGAGAGATCGTGCAGCGAGGTGACCGCCTCTTCGACGCTCTTCTTGTGCATTGCTAACCTACCGGCATGCGCGTTTCGATGATCCGAGCGAACATGCTGGCGCCGATCGGCAGGATCTTGTCGTCGAGCACGAAGCCTGGATTGTGCACGGGCACCGAGCCGTCGTGGCCGATCCAGAAATAGGCGCCGGGGATGGTTTGCAGCATGTCGGCGAAATCCTCGCTGCCCATCTTCGGCTGGGCGCGGGTGATCACGTTGGCGGGGTTGACGACGGTGCGCGCGACCTCCTCGACCACCTTGGACTGCTCGACCTGGTTGACCAGCACGCCGAAGGTGTCGCGGATGTCGGCTTCGATCACGCACTGATAGGCGCTCGCGATGCCGGCGCAGATCGTACGGATGCGTTCGGCGATCAGGGCGCGGACTTCATCCGAGAAGGTGCGGATGGTGCCACAGAGATGGGCCTCGCCGGGGATGACGTTGTAGGCGGAACCGGCGTGAATCTGCGTGATCGAGATGACGGCGGCCTGCAGCGGCTCGACGTTGCGGCTGACGATGGTCTGGATCGCCTGCGCCAGCGTGGTCGCGATGATCACCGCGTCCTTGGAGCGCTCTGGCATCGCGCCATGCGCGCCGTAGCCGGTGATGCGCAGGTCGAAGAAGTCGGCGCTGGCCATCGCGGGGCCGGGCAGGATCGCGATCTCGCCGAGGTTGAGGTCGGGCGCGTTGTGCAGGCCGTAGAGCTCGTCGCAGGGAAATTTCTCGAACAGGCCGTCCTTGATCATCGCGCGAGCGCCACCAAGGCCTTCCTCGGCCGGCTGGAAGATCAGGTGCACGGTGCCGTCGAAATTTTTGGTCTCGGCGAGGTAGCGCGCGGTGCCGAGCAACATGGTGGTGTGGCCGTCATGGCCGCAGCCGTGGAAGCGGCCGGGGATTTTCGAACTCCATTTCAGATTGGTGTTCTCTTCCATCGGCAGTGCGTCCATGTCGGCGCGCAGGCCGATGCGCTTGCTGCCCGAACCCTTGCCCTTGATCACGCCGATCACGCCGGTGCCGCCGAGACCGCGGTGCACCTCGATGCCCCAGCTCTTCAGCTTGTCGGCGACGATGCCGGAGGTGCGCACTTCCTCGAAGCCGATCTCGGGATGGGCGTGGAGGTCGCGCCTGATAGCAGTGAGTTCGTCGGCAAAGCCGTCGATGCGCTCGATCGTGGGCATGTGTCCTGTCCGGTTAGCGTGATGGGGGAGTGAAAACGGGGCCGTTCGGCTTGATGCGGATGCCCGGCCGCAGGCGCGTCCAGGGCAGGGTGGCTGTGTCGGCCGGCATCGCGCCGGGCGCGGCGCAGATCATCAGCTTTTCCGCGATCGGCTCGAAATCGGCGCGGAAGTGCACCGAGCTCTTGTTGACCAGAATCTTCTGCGCGGTCGGCTCGATGCCGACATAGCGGTACATCGCCTGATCGGCGAGCTGTGCCTTGTGCGAGGAGACGACGACGCGGACGTCACCGATGCGCAGGCACGCGGAGGGACCCATCTCCATCTCGCGGCCACCGTAATAGGGGCCGGGCGCGACGAAGCGTCCGTCGGAGAGCTTTTCGACGGTGAAGGTCTCGCGATAGGGCTCGTCACCGGGAATGCCGGATTTGCCGCCGAGCGACAGCGTCACGGTGGCGCCGACGCCGGCCTCATGCGCGGCCTTGGCCGAGATCGGGTCGTAGATCGCGCCGGTCGCGGCGCTCGCCTTGTTGCGCACCAGTGCGCGCAGCATGCCGGTGGTGTCGGAATCACCGCCGGCGCCCGGATTATCCTGGGTATCGGCGATGATGATCGGCTTGCTCGCGCCCTTGGCGAGTTCCATCGCATGGCGCACGCCGTCGTCGGGCGACCAGATCTTGCCGTCGAAATCGTCCTCGTGGCTTTCGATCAGTTTGACGATCGCATCGGCCGCACGGTCGGCATCGGCTTGCGTCTTGCCATAGGCGAACACGCTCGGGCCGCAGTCGCGGAAGTCGGCTGCGGGGAAGCCGGGCGCGAAGGACAGCGTCGGAACGGCGTCGCTCTCCAGCGCGGCAAGTTTTTCGTAGATGCCCTTGGTGGGAAAGTCATTGGTGCATTGCCAGCTGATCGCGATCAAGAACGGCAATTGGCGAAATGACTTTGCAAAGCGCTGCCTGGTCTGCAGCAGCAGGGCGAGGTGCCTTGCGGAGGCGCGGCCGGTCTCGGCCATGTCGACATGCGGATAGGTGCGGTAGGCGATCAGCGCGTCCGCGTGTTCCATCATCGCGGGCGTGACGTTGGCGTGCAGGTCGAGGCTGGCAACGAGCGGAACGTCCTTGCCGATGACGCGGCGCACGCGCGCCAAAATCTCGCCTTCGCCGTCGTCGAGATGCTCGGTCACCATCGCGCCATGCAGATCGAGATAGACCGCATCGAGCGGACCGGCGGCGGCGATACCGTCGACCATCACCTTCACGATACGCTCGAAGGCGTCCCTGGTGACATGCGCCGACGGACTTGCGCCGCAGGCGATCGTCGGAATGAGGTTCCAGCCATTCGCTTCGGCGCTGTCGACGAAGCCGGCGAGGCCGACATTGATGCGGCGCATCACCTTCAATACGTCGGCGCCTTCCGTCATGGCCGGCCAGCCGCCGCCATGCTGGAAGTCCGCGAAAGTCGCCTTCGTCGGGGCGAACGTGTTGGTCTCGTGCAGGAAGCCGCCTACGGCGATACGTGTCATTAATTCTGGTCCAGCGTTTGAAAGTGCGCGACGTTAGCCTTGGCTTCGAGGCGGGGGCAAGCGAGGAGCCCATGCCGCCGCGCATGGCTTTAAGTCATTTTCGAATGATGATGGTCGCTACCCGTCGTTGCGAGCGAAGCGAAGCAATCCAGACCGTCTCCGCAGAGGGACTCTGGATTGTTTCGCTCCGCTCGCAATGACGAGTGGACAAACCTAAGCCGTCGCCGCGACGCCTTCCGACACCGGTCGGAAGTTCGCAAAATCCCAGCCGCGGCCCGGTGCGGCCTCCAGCAGCGCCCTGGTGTAGGCTTCCTTCGGATGCGTCAGCACCTCGGCGGCCAGGCCCTGTTCGACGACACGGCCGTGCTGCATCACCACGACCTCGTCGCAGATCTGGGCTGCGACGCGCAGATCGTGGGTAATGAACAGGATGGCGATGCCGAGCCGGTTCTGGATCTCGTCGAGCAGTTCCAGCACCTGCGCCTGCACCGAGACGTCGAGCGCCGAGACCGCTTCGTCCGCGACCAGCACGTCGGGGTCGAGCGCGAGCGCACGCGCAATGGCGATGCGCTGGCGCTGGCCGCCGGAGAACTGGTGCGGATAGCGCGTCACTGCGTCCGCGGGCAGGCCGACGAGCTCGAGCAGTTCGCGCGCCCGCTTCATCGCATCGGCATGCGAGGTGCCGTAATTGATCGGGCCTTCCGCGATGCTCTCGCCGACGGTAATGCGCGGGTTGAGCGAACGATAGGGATCCTGGAACACGATCTGGATCTTCTGCCGGTGCGGCTGGAGCAGGCGGCGCGAGATGTCGGCGATCTCGCGGCCGGCAAGGCGCACGCCGCCGGAGGTCGGATCGATCAGGCGCACGATGCACCGCGCGACCGTCGACTTGCCCGAGCCGCTCTCGCCGACGATGCCGAGCGTGCGGCCCTTGCGCAGCGTCAGCGTGACCTTGTCGGCGGCGACGACCTCGCGGCCTTTGCCGAAGAAGGCGCGCTCCTTATAGACCTTGCCGAGCTCGTTGGCCTCCAGCACCACCGGCTCCTTGGTCTCGGGCCGCGCCGCGCGCGGCACCAGGCTCGGCACCGCTGAGAGCAGGTTGCGTGTGTACTCCATGGTCGGGTTGCGCAGCACGGTCTCGAGCGGACCGGTCTCGACCAGCCGGCCCTGTCGCATCACGGCGACGCGGTCGGCGATCTCGGCGACCACGCCCATGTCGTGGGTGATGAACAGGACGGCGGTGCCGTGATCGCGCTGGAGGTCGCGGATCAGCGTCAGGATCTGCTTCTGCGTGGTGACGTCGAGCGCGGTGGTCGGCTCGTCGGCGATCAGCAGCTTCGGCTCCAGCACCAGCGCCATCGCGATCATGATGCGCTGGCGCTGGCCGCCGGACAGGCGATGCGGATAGGAGGCGAAGATACGCTCGACCTGGGGCAGGCGGACCTGCTCCATCATGTCGAGAATGCGCTTCTTCCGCGCCTTGGCGTCGAGATCGGTGTGGGCGCGCAGGACCTCGTCGATCTGACGGCCGACCGGCACCACCGGATTGAGCGCGGTCATCGGCTCCTGGAAGATCATCGCCATCTGCGTCGCGCGGAGCTGGCGCAGGCGGCGATCGGTCGCGGTGAGAATCTCTTCGCCGACCAGCTTGACGCTGCCGCCGGTCGGAACCAGCGTGCCCTTCGGCAGCAGGCCCATCGTGGTGAGCGAGGTCACCGACTTGCCCGAGCCGCTTTCGCCGACGAGACACAGTGTCTCGCCCTTATGCACCTGGATCGAGATCCCGTCGATGATGTTTGCGCCCTTCGGCTTCTTGCCGATGGAGACGACGAGGTTGTTGATGTCGAGAACTGGGTTGGTCATCACTTGATCCGTCATCACTTGCCCTCCCGCTGCTTCATGCGGGGATCGAGGGCGTCGCGGGCGGCGTCGCCGATCAGATTGATGCTGAGGATGGCGATCGAAAGCAGCAGGCCCGGCCAGAAGATCAGCGTCGGCTTGAGCTGAAAATACTGACGGCCCTCGGCCATGATGTTGCCCCAGGTCGGCGTCTCCGGCGAGATGCCGGCGCCGAGGAAGGAGAGGATGGCCTCGGTCAGGATCGCGGAGGCGCAGACATAGGTGCCCTGGACGATTAGCGGTGCGATCGTGTTCGGCATCAGATGGCGCCACATGATCTTCGGCAGGCTGGAGCCGACCGAGATCGCAGCCTCGACGTAAGGCTCCTCGCGCGCGGACAGAACGACCGAGCGCACCAGGCGTGCCACGCGCGGTATTTCGGGGATGGTGATCGCGACCAGCACGGTCCAGATGCTGGCGCCGGACAGCGACACCACGGCGATCGCGAGCAGGATGCTCGGCATCGCCATGAGGCCGTCCATGACGCGCATCAGGACGGCATCGACCAGCTTGAAGAAGCCGGAGACGAGGCCGATCGCAAGACCGATGACGATCGACAGGATCGCCGAGCCGATGCCGATCAGGAGCGAGATGCGGCCGCCATAGATGACGCGCGACAAGAGGTCACGGCCATAGGCGTCGGTGCCGAGCAGGAACTGCGCGGAGGCCGGCTTCAGCCGCTGCGAGGGCGCAAGCTGGACCGGATCGTGCGGCGCGATCAGCGGCGCCAGGATCGAGATCAGCACGATCAACGCGAGCAGGATCGTGGCCGCCGCGATGATCGGCGTCGAGGTGAGGAATCCGAAACGTGGCCGCAGCGGCGACGTGATCGGAATGGACGACTGGGGAAGGCTATCGACGGACATTTTTGTTGTTATCCTTAGCCCTAGTACCGGATCCGGGGATCGAGCAGCGTGTAGGCGACGTCGATCAGGAGATTGACGACGACATAGATCAGCGACGTCAGCAGGATCATCGCCTGGATGACTGGGTAGTCGCGCGCCAGCACCGCGTCCACCGTGAGGCGGCCGATGCCGGGGATGTTGAACACGCTCTCGGTGACGACGACGCCGGAGATCAGCAGCGCAAAGCCGGTGCCGATCACGGTGATGACGGGCACCGCGGCATTGCGCAGCGCATGGCGCATCATCACGGCGACCTCGTTGATGCCCTTGGCGCGGGCGGTGCGGACGTAGTCCTCACCGAGCACGTCGAGCATCGCCGCACGCGTCATGCGCGCGATCAGCGCGATGTAGATGAAGGAGAGCGCGCAGGTCGGCAGGATGATGCGTTCGAAGAACGGTCCAAAGCCGTTGAAGATGCTGCGGAAGCCCTGCACCGGCACCCAGCGCAGGTCGATCGCGAAGACCTCGATCAGGAGATAGCCGACCACGAACACCGGCACGGAGAAGCCGAGCACGGAGAGGCCCATCACGAAACGGTCGATCCAGGTGCCGTGCTTCCATGCCGCGATGACGCCCAGGGGCACGGCGACGATGACGGCGAGAATGATTGTCGACAGCGCGATCGAGATCGACGGCTCGACGCGCTGGCTGATCATCTTCATGACTGGCAGGTTGGAGATCAGCGACGTCCCGAGATCGCCGTGCAGCAGCTTGTTCACCCAGGTGATGAATTGCACGATCAGCGGCTCGTTGAGGCCGAGCGAGTCGCGGATGCGTTCCAGCCGTTCCGGCGTCGCGTTATCGCCGGCGAGAATGGCGGCGGGATCGCCCGGCGTCAGCCGCAGCAGCAGGAAGACGAACAGCGCGACGACGCCCATCACGGGCACCGCGGCCAGAACGCGGCGAATGAGATAACCTAGCATGCACCTATCTCCGGCTGCGGAACTTGTGGGGCCGAGAGGCCCCCGTGGAATCGGTTCTGTCTATCATGCACGCCTGTCACTCGGGCTGGAAAGCCGGCCGGAGAAGCCGACCTTTCGGGGCAAATTGTGTGCCAAGGGCAGGGCGGTCGCAAGAGGCCGCCGAGCCTCCGATATCGGCCACTCAGGATGCATGGCGGAACTCGCGCTCAACCCTGAGTGAGGGTGCGGTCGGCGGTGCGTTGAGCCCGCGCCAGCCGTCGATGGTCCCGGCAATCATCTGTGCGGTCGCCGCCGACAAGGTCCAGCCGAGATGGCCGTGGCCGGTGTTGAAGAACACGCCCGGCATCCGTCCTGCGCGCACCACGGGCATCATGTTAGGCATCATCGGCCGCAGCCCGGCCCAGGGCACGACCTTGGACGTTTCGACGCCGGGGAAGTTGCTGCGCACCCAGTCGACCAGCGGCTGCACGCGGTCGGCGCGGATGTCGCGGTTGAAGTCGTTGAATTCGGCGGTACCTGCGACGCGGAAACGATCGGCGCCGAGCCGGCTGGTGACGATCTTGGCGGCTTCGTCGAGCAAGCTCACGGTCGGCGTCGCATTGCGGCTTGCGGCAGTGTCGAGCTGCACGGTGATCGAGTAGCCCTTTACCGGATAGACGTTGACGCGCTCGTCGAGCAGGGCGGCGAAGTGGCGGCTGGCCACACCGGCGCAGACCACGACGCCATCAGCCTTCAGCATGCCGCGCGCGGATGCGACAGCATCACTGGCCGAAAGATCAGCCCAGCCGATGACAAAGCCGCCACCTGCCTGGGCAATGGAATCGATGTTGGCTTCGTGGATAAAGGTCGCGCCGCGCCGCTTGCAGGCTTCCGCAAGCCCGCGCGTGAACTTGTGGATATCGCCGGTGGCATCCGACGGCGTGTAGAAGCCGCCAAAATAGTCCTTGCGCAGCGTCGGCTCGATGGCGCGGATCTCCTCCGGCGTCACCGGGCGGCGATCGAGCCCGCCTTCCTTCAGCAGCGCATTGACCTGCAGGCCGGATTCAAAACCCTTCTTGTCGTGATAGATGTGCAGGATGCCGCGGCGTTCGAGATCGAAGTCGATGCCTTCGCGCTCCGCGATCTCGAACAGATGCTTGCGGGCTTCGATCGCGAGCCGCGTGGTCTGAACCGTGTTGGCGCGGTAGTTGCCGATGTTGGCGACGAACTCGCTCATCCACGAATATTTGTGCCAGTTCGGCCGCGGGTTCATCAGCAGCGGCGCATCGCGCCGGAACATCCAGCGCAGGCCTTTCAGGATCGTGGCGGTGCTGTTCCAGACTTCGGCATTGCTGGCGGAGAGCTGTCCGCCATTGGCGAAGGAGGTCTCCATCGCGGCGTAGCGGTGCTTGTCGAGCACCGTCACCTTGTATCCGCGTTCAAGCAGGGCATAGGCGGTCGTTACGCCGGTGATGCCGGCGCCGATGATGGCGATATGGGTCATGGCAGGTTCGGGGCTCCCGTGAGTTAGAGTCGGCTAACCGCCGGCCAAAGGCCGTTGGCGGCGCCCCATCTGTCACGGTTACCTGAGAGCTTGATCCGGCGCGGACCTCGGCGAGGTCAGCTCCGGACTATCCCCTTCGGTGGACGTCACGACCACATTGGCCGTGCCGCCTCTCTCCAGATCGTCCTGACGATACGGTCCTTTTGCCTGAGAGTTTCCGGGGCGGTTGCTCCGTCGGCGCCGCAACGAAAGCCTGAACTCTCGTTGCGATCTCTCCCGCATCGTCGCGTGGACAATCGAGCAGTACGATGCGCCTCATTTTTAGACAAGGCTAAATTTAAACCGCGACTGCCAACGCATTGTGCAGTGCGAAGGCTGCGTCGTCAGTCGAGCGTCGCCAGCAAGCCGGCCATCAGGCGCCCGCGTTCAACTAGGCTCTCGACCTCGATGAACTCCTCGAGCGTGTGGCCGTTGCCGCCGCGCACGCCGAGGCCGTCGAGCGTCGGGATGCCCATCGCGCCGGTAAAGTTGCCGTCGGAGCCGCCGCCAGAGCTCGCATGCGGCAGCTCAGTGCCGAGCGACTTGGCGATGCCGCGCGCCTTTTCATACAGCGCCATGGTGCCGGCATCGGGCTCCCATACGGGGCGCGTGACGCCGCGCGTCACCTTGAACGTGACATCATTGGTCGTGCCCGACAGCGCCAGCATCCGCTCGACGCCGCGGTCGAGATCGGCCTGGCGCTTGGCCATGGACAGCGCCTCGCCGGTGGCGGTCGTGGCAACGCAATTGACCCATTGTCCGCCGTGCACGACGCCGACCGAGAAGGTGCAATCCTCCGTCGTCATCGCGTCGATGGCGAGGATCTGCCGCGCCATCTCGCGGATCGCCGAGCGTCCGGCCGACAATGTCGCGCCGGCATGGCTCGGCCGGCCCGTCGCTTCCAGATTGAACCGCGCGATGGCGTAACGTCCGGTGGTGACACCGTTGTCGGCGCGGCCCGGTTCGGGCACCAGCACATATTTGTTGCGCGCGGCTTCCGCCTCGATGATGTCGCGCGTCGAGGGCGTGCCGACTTCCTCGTCGGGCGTAAACAGCACGGTGATCGGCAGCGGCGTGGTGAAGGACGCACGTGCCAGCTGCCGGATCGCTTCCAGCGAGAGATAGTTGCCACCCTTCATGTCGTAGATGCCGGGGCCGTAGCACTTGTTGCCGTCGCGCCGCCATTTCAGCTTCTCGATGGTGCCGACCGGGTGGACGGTATCCATGTGGCCGGCGATCAGGATGCCCGGCTCGCCCTGTTTCGGATGCGGGAAGCGCGCGCGGATCACGCCGCCAAAGCCCTGTCGGCCGCCGATGCGTTCGATCGTCGCACCCATGATCGCCATATCCCGCGCTGCGATATCGAGCATGCGGTTGACGGCACCCGCGTCCCAGGTCGGGCTCTCGCATTCCACCCAGGTGCGCAGGCCCTGGAGCATCGCCTCGGAATCGAAGGGAAGATTGGCTGGATTCATCTTAATGTCTCTCAAGCTTCGAAAGATGGAACGCGCATTGCATTGGCGCGGACGGGACTGGCGGAAAGCGTTGTAGAGCCAAACCGATCTTTGTGGAGCCCGTGGGCGCGCCGCTTGGGGCTGCAGCGAAACCGGATTGACGCGCTCAACACTGTCTGCAAGTCTCGAAAGACAAAGGCATCGCATGAGGTTAGTTCGCCTAAAGAACGAACCGAATGCTCAACCAATAACCTGCCTTTGAACAGTTTCACGTCAGGAGAAACTTTTATGTTGAGCTTGATGCGCCGGGGGCGTCGCGCGTTCGCCTCCACACTTGCGCTATCGGTCGTTGCGCTTTCGACGGCGATGGCCTCGCCGGTACTTGCCGCCGCCAGCAAGACCATCACCGCGGTGATGCATTCGGATCTGCGCATCATCGATCCGATTTTCACCACCGCCTACATCACGCGTGACCATGGCTACATGGTCTACGACACGCTGATCGCGACGGACTCGAACTTCAAGATCCAGCCGCAGATGGCGGACTGGAAGATCTCCGACGACAAGCTCACCTACACCTTCACGCTGCGCGACGGCCTGAAGTGGCACGACGGTACGCCGGTGACGGCGGAAGACTGCGCCGCTTCGCTGAAGCGCTGGGCCGCGGTCGACGGCATGGGCCAGCAGATGATGCAGTTTACTGCGAGCATCGAGGCGACCGACCCCAAGACCATCACGCTGAAGCTGAAGGAGCCCTACGGCCTCGTGCTCGAATCGATCGGCAAGCCGTCCTCGCGCGTCGCCTTCATGATGCCGAAGCGTCTCGCCGAAACGCCGCCGGACAAGCAGATCCCCGAGCAGATCGGCTCGGGTCCGTTCAAGTTCGTGCAGGGTGAATTCCAGCCCGGCGTGAAGGCGGTGTACGTCAAGAACACCGACTACGTGCCGCGCAAGGAGGCGTCGAGCTGGACTGCCGGAGGCAAGTTGGTCAAGGTTGATCGCGTCGAATGGATCACCATGCCGGATGCGCAGACCGCAGTGAACGCGCTGCAATCGGGCGACATCGACTTCATGGAAGTGCCGCCGTGGGATCTGCTGCCCGTGCTTGAAGGCAATGCCGACCTCAAGACCGAGACGCTGAACAAGTTCGGCTATCAGACCCTTGGGCGCATGAACTTCCTCTATCCGCCCTTCGACAATCCGAAGATCCGCCGTGCCGCACTTCTGGCGATGAACCAGAAGGACGTGCTCGACGCGCTCGTCGGCAATCCCAAATACTACAAGATCTGCGGTGCGTTCTTCATCTGCGATACGCCGTTCGCGACCGACGTCGGCTCGGAATCGCTGGTCAAGGGCAACGGCATGGCGGAAGCCAAGAAGGCGCTCGCCGAGTCCGGCTATGACGGCACGCCCGTCGTGGTCATGGTGCCCGGCGACGTCGTGACGCTGAAGGCGCAGCCGACGGTCGCGGTGCAGTTGCTCCGCGAGGCCGGCTTCAAGGTCGACGCGCAGGCGACCGACTGGCAGACGGTGGTCAGCCGGCGCGCCAGCCAGAAGCCTCCGAAGGAGGGCGGCTGGAACATGTTCTTCACCAACTGGGTCAGCGCCGACGTGTCCAACCCGATCGCCAATCTGTCGATCGGCGGCCAGGGCAAGAAGGGCTGGTTCGGCTGGGCGGAAAACGCCAAGATCGAGAAGCTCAAGGACGACTTCGTCCGCGCCGCCTCGCTCGACGATCAGAAGAAGATCGCGACCGAGATCCAGAAGGAAGCCTATGACCAGGTGATCTACGTGCCGCTCGGCCAGTATCTGGCGCCGAGCGCGTGGCGGAAGTCGCTCACCGGCGTGCTCGACGGCCCGGCGACGCCGGTGTTCTGGAACATCGACAAGACCGAGTAAGGCGAGGGCGCGCCAGCGCGCCTTCCCCGAGCGTTACGCGGCGTCGCTGTCATCAGCGGCGCCGTTTTCGTTTGTCAGCCTCGCGTCAGCTTTTAACTCTTCCAGTGTCCAATCATTGCTATTTGTTTCTGACTTGAAATAGATGTGCGCGGTTCGCACATCACTTCCTTCCTGCATTTGAGTCCCGTGTCGATTGATTTTTCATTTCGGGCGATGGCCGAGCGGTCCGATCGCGCGCCGGCGCGATGGCGGCGGCCTTTCCTGCGCTGGCTCGACGGCGTCGAGGCGGGTTGGGCCGTTCCGCTTCTCATTGTGTGCTTTGTCGCGCTCTGGACGATCTATCTGGTCGTCGCCTATGCCGGCAGCGGCCTGCACCCTGATACCCTCGAGGCCTGGACGCTCGGGCGCCGTTTCGCGTGGGGCTACCACAAGCATCCGCCGCTGATGGGCTGGATTACGGCGGTGTGGACCTCCGTCTTCCCGCTCAGCGACTGGTCGCTGCAATTGATGGCGATGGCCAATGCCGGGCTCGCCCTGTTTTTCGTCGACCGGATCGCACGGCAGTTCGTGACCGGGCACAAACGCATCCTGGTGCTGCTGCTCCTGATGCTGACGCCGGCCTATCAATTCCACGCCCAGCGCTTCAATGCCAATACGGTGCTGCTTGCGCTTTGGCCGCTCGCGACCTGGTGTTTTCTGCGCGCGTTCGAGACCCGCAGCGCGGCCTGGGCGGTCGCGGTAGGATGCACCACGGCGCTGGCGATGGTCGGCAAATATTATTCGGTCTTCCTCGTGGCGAGCTTTGCATTTGCCGCGCTGGCTCATCCCGCGCGCCGCGCCTATTTCACGTCCGCTTCGCCGTGGATATCGGTCGTGGTCGGGCTCGCGGTGTTGTCGCCGCACATCTACTGGCTCGCGACGACGGGGGCGTCGGCCTTCACCTACGCGATGGCGCACGCCAACGGCAACTTCGTGAGCTCACTCGGCGAGGTGCAGAACTTCCTGCTCGGACTCGTGGCGGCCATCAGCGTATCGGCCGTCTTCTGGGTGATCATCGCAGGCACACGGCTGAAGCAATTTGCGGCCGACTTCGCCGCGATGAATTCCGGCCTGCGGCTTCTTTTTTACGTTGCGATCGGCACGATCGTACTGCCGGTCCTGACGTCGCTGGCGATGGGGACCGATCTGCCGTCGCTATGGGCGTTGCAAGGGCTGTTCCTGTTCGTCGTGCTGATCGTCTGCGGCACGCGCTACCCGATCGAAAGATTCTACACCGTCAATGTCACGGTCATCACCGCAATCGTTGGGCTCGCCGCTGTCTTCGTCGCCGCTCCGATTCACGCCGTCTATCGCAACGATCACGGCTACGAAGAGGGCCGGAATTTCTACGCGCAGGTAGCCAACGAGATTACTCGCGAATGGCACGAGCTGACCGGGGAGCCGCTCAGCGCCGTCAGTGGCGACGATTCGCTGGCCTTTGCGACCGCGTTCTACAGTCCGGACCATCCGTATTACGCGCGGCCGTTCGAATTTCAGTACACATGGGGCATGCCGCGAAAGACGACATTGGATCGCGGTTGGGCCGCACTCTGTTTCAGCGGCCAAGACTATTGCGGCAGGTGGATGGAGTCCGTGTCCGCGCGCGCCGAGCATTTCGTCAGGCGCCAGTTCACCGTGCAGGCGACGCTATGGGGCAAGCCCGGCCTGACACGGGACGTGGTCGTGCTGATCGTGCCACCGCGAACGAGCAGCGCGACGCCCGAGAGCGCCGCGCAGGACTTCAGCGCCAGCAGGCGCCCGACGGACTAGGCTTTGCGCTCAGCAGTGGCTGTCGCGGATTCGCTCGAGGCCTTCGCTCGCGAAGGGGGGAGTGAACGCAGTTCGGTCGGCGCCCGACGTCGGGCGTTCCGTTTCCGCCCGATCCGGGGTGGTGTTGTCTTCGCGATGTTCCGGTTCCATGAGGCGGCCTTTCGAATTGCTGCAGTACAACATCGACGCGGCCGGGAAGTTCCTCATGCGATGGGACGATGATGCGGCTTGAACAGCCGTCCCTTTTCCACCACCAGCACGATCGCAAGCGCCGCCAGCGTCGACAGGAAGAAGCCGACCGAGAACGGCAGCAGCGTGCCGTCGAAACTCTGCCCGATCGCCATGCCGACGACGATGCCGATCAGCGTCGTGATCGAGCCGTAGAGCGAGGAGGCGGTGCCGGCGATATGGCCCTGCGGCTCCATGGCCAGTGCGGTGAAGTTCGCGACCATCATGCCGAACGAGAACATCATCAGGGCGGACAGCACCATGAACAACGAGAGCGGCAGCATGCCGAGGCTTTCCGTCAGCAGCATCACGCCCGCAACCGCGGTGTAGAGCGTCAGCGCGCCGTGCGAGATCACGCGCATGCCGAGCCGCCCGACCAGCTTCGCATTGAGGAAGCCGGCGATGGCGGTGCCGGCCGCGATCGCGGCGAAGGCAATCGGGAAATAGTGGCCGAGATGATAGACGCCGGTGAAGACCTGCTGCGCCGAGAAGACATAGGCAAAGAGCGCGCCTATCACGCTGCCGGCGGCCGTCGCATAGCCGATGGTCTGGCGGTTGGTCACGGTCTGCCGGAACGCCGAGAGCACGTCGGCGGGCGCCAGCGACCTGCGTTCGGACTCGGGAAGGGTTTCAGGCAGCCGCAGCACGCTCCATGCGAGCGCGAGCAGTCCGTAGAGCATCAGGACGACGAAGATGCCGCGCCATTGCGTGACCAGCAGCACCGCCTGCCCGAACGAGGGCGCGATCACCGGCACCGCGATGAATACCATCATGGCGAGCGACATCACGCTCGCCATCCGGCGGCCGACATAACAGTCGCGCACGATCGAGGTCGCGATCACGCGCGTTGCCGACGTGCCGAGCCCCTGCAGCGCGCGCGCCAGCAGCAGCGTCTCGAACGAGGGCGCGGCGACCGCCAGCACGCTCGCCACCGCATAGACGGCCATGCCGCCGAGCAGCACCGGGCGGCGGCCGAAGCGGTCCGACAACGGACCCATGACGAACTGCCCCGCACCGAAGCCGATCAGGAAGGTGGAGAGCACCAGCTGAAGATGGTTGGCGTTGGGAATGGCGAAGGCTGCCCCGATGTTGGGCAGCGCCGGCAGCATCATGTCCATCGCAAGCGGATTCAGCGCCATGATGGACGCGATCACGATGACGAATTCTGGAAAACCCATGGGCCGGTGTCCCGAGGACACCCAATCGTCGGCATTGACGTCGGACAAAGCTCACCTCTGAAAATCAGAGGCTTTTTGATCGGTTATGCTGCGTCGCACAACCCATGTTTCGGGATGGCTGACAGGCGGGTGCACAAGAATTGGTGATGTCGCCGGCTCGGGAAGGGCCGCCTCGTCCATCATCGTGCGCTACGGGCCTGCTCGACGAGATCGAGCGCCAAGCGTCCCGCGGTGTCGACATAGTCGAGATCGCGATGGATCAGCATCACGGTCGTGGCGCCGTCGAGCAGGATCACGAGCTGGCGCGCGAGCGCCGCTGCACCGGCAACGCCATGCCCGCGCAATTCGGTTTCGAGCCACGCTTCAAAACGCTTCTTGTGCGCCGCGCCGGCCTTGACCGCGGGATGTGCCGGCGTGTTTGCGAGCTCGGCAATGCTGCGCAGGAATCCGCAGCCGCGCCATCGCGGCGTATCCATGGAGCGTCCGAGCCTCGTGAAGAGACCGCGGACCTTGTCGGCCACTGTGCCCTCGGTCTCGGCGAACCAGCGCATATAGAGCTCCAGCGTCGGCTGGTCCCTGGCCGCGATGGTCTCGGCGACGAGCTCGTCCTTGCTGGTGAAGTGATAATAGAGCGTCTTCTTGGTGACGCCGGCCTTCTCGGCGACCGCGTCCATGCTCACCGCCCTGATGCCTTCGCCATAGAACAGGCGCGTCGCCGCGATGACGATCTGCTCGCGTGTGGTGTCGCCTTTGCCTGACATCGCGAATGTATACTGCCTAGTGAGTATACACGACAAGACCGCTGTGGCTGACTTCCGCGCCTGTTCGACCTGGAATTCGACCTGGAAGGAGCCTGCACTTGTCCGATCTCGTACTCTCCGAAACGCGAGGCGCTGTCGCGCTGCTGACGTTCAATCGCCCGAACAAGCTCAATGCGCTGAGCTACGGCCTCGTCGACCGCCTGATGGCGATCCTCGATCGTATCGAGGACGATGCCGATATCCGCGCCGTGATCCTGACCGGGGCGGGCGACCGCGCCTTCTCGGCCGGCGCCGACATCGTCGAGTTCTCGGAGAGCGTGAAATGCGGGCCGGACGCGGCGGTAAAGGCCTTCGTGCGGCGCGGGCAGGCTATGACGGCGCGCATGGAGGCGTTTCCGAAGCCGATCATCGCCGCCGTGAACGGCATCGCCTTCGGCGGCGGCTGCGAGATCACGGAAGCCGTGCATCTCGCCGTCGCGAGCGAGCACGCGAGCTTCGCCAAGCCCGAGATTGCGATCGGAATCACGCCGACCTTCGGCGGCACGCAGCGCCTGCCACGGCTCGCAGGCCGGAAGCGGGCGCTCGAATATCTCCTAACAGGAGATTCCTTTTCACCACAGCGGGCTCATGAGATCGGTTTGGTCAACCACGTCGTGCCGCACGGGCAGCTCCTGGACGCAGCCTTCGCGCTGGCAGACCGCATCACGCGGCATTCGCACCTGGCGGTCGCCCGCGTCATCGCCGCCGCCACGCGGGGCCTCAACGTCTCGATCTCGGAAGGCCTCGCCATCGAGAGCGAGCAGTTCGCACGCATGGCGGCGACACGGGACACGCGCGAAGCACTCGATGCCTGGCTTGCCGCCCGCTTGTCGCGGTAGGGGTGGCGCGGCGGATTTGGCGGTCGCGGCGACAGGGAACCGGTTCCCCTGTCGTCCAGGCGGAGCACTGGCAACCAGGGATTCACCATAAGCGCGAGCGCAACGCACAGGGGAGATGAATCCGCAACCCATCCTGTCCATGGTGGCGCCGCGTGGGCGCCGGGAGAAACCTGGCCAAACAAGGTATCCGATTGTGTCCGACGTCACCGGTGCAGCACGATGGTTGGAACCCTCGGCCGACATGGCTTCGCGGCGGAACTTCTGGCTTGCCTGCCTGATCGCACTGACCGCACTGCTGGTGCTCGGCAATCTCGCCAACGACGCCGTGCTCGATATGAAATATGGCTGGGACACTCGCGTCAATTGCGCGGCGGTCGATGCCTATGCCAGCGGGCTCGATCCCTATTTCGTCAAGAACCTGAAGGGCACCAAGCTCTCTTATCCCTATCTGCCGGTGACGCTGGATATCTTCCGTCCCTTGTGCGCGGGTGGACTTCTGGTCGATCACTACAAAGGCATCTTTCCTGTCCTCGCCGTGCTTTGCGGGCTCCTCTTGCCCGGTCTTGGCCGAACGCGCCCGGGCGTGCGCGATGTTGCGCTGAGGGTGCTCTGCGCGCTCGGCGCGTTCGTCGGTTTCGAATGGGTGCAGGCGTCCGGCAATTTCGCGATCCTGAGCGGCGTGCTGACCGCGATTGCGCTGAGGTTTCTGCTTTCTCGGTCGGCGTCCGACGCGCCTGAGGGCCGCAGCTTTCCGTTGCGGCTCGCCGGCGCCGTGCTGCTCGGCCTCGTGACGTCGTTCAAGCTGGTGTTCTTTCCCGTGCTGGCCGCGCTCTATTTCCTACCGCTGCCGCGCGGCCGCAAGCTCGCGCTGATCGCGGTTGCGGCGTTCAGCTTCGCATTGCCGATCCTGATATCGCGGCTGATGTACCCCGAGCTGTTCGCAAGCTGGCAACTGGCGATGGGCGGAAAGATCCCCGACCAGCATCTCGTCGATCTCTTCGAGATCAATCCGTCGCTGCTGCTGGCGGCACGCGACCTCATGGACTTTGCCGGCCTCGGTGGCAGCAAGGCGGCGACGTTCGCGACCTATGCATTCGCAGCACTCGCGCTCGTGCTGGTGCCGTTCGCCTTGTCCATCCTGCGCGTGGTCGCGAGCCAGCCGGCGCAGGCAGGCGGATCACTTCTTGCGCGACTGGATCGCTGGCTGATGGATCATCCCCGCGTCGCCATGCGCATCACGGTGTTCGCGATGTTTGCGCTCTATCTCAGTTCGCCGCGCCTCAAGGAATATGCCTTCTTCGAGCTCGCGCTTTATGCCGCGATCCTCGTCGTCGATCTTCCGGCCCTGTCACTTGCCGCGTTCCTCGCCGCCGGTCTCGCGTTTCCGGCACTGATCTCGATTCTGGGGACGGCATTCGAGGGCAGCTTCATCCTCCTCATCATCGCGCTGACAAGTTTCTGGATCCTGCTGCTCGACTTTCGCGCCGGGCCGAAGCGGCTGGAGACGGAAGGTGCGCAGTCCTAACGCATGTGTCCGCCGCAAACGGACGGCGCCTTGCCCCCGCGGGTTCGTGACTGCATCGGTCTGCCGTCCGCCTTTGGGCGAAGGCTCGCCCCGTCAGCTCCGATGGTGCGGGCAGCCGGGGTCGAACCGGCACAGCGCTTGCGCGCCGAGGGATTTTAAGTCCCTTGCGTCTACCAATTCCGCCATGCCCGCTTGATCCAACGAGATCAACTAGTTAAGTCCACCTCCGGCCGTCTGGAATTGGTGCGTTTCGCGGGCCGGATGGGCGGTTCTTCCTTAAGCGAGCCGGCTGCGCAAGGCAAAGCCTCAATCCGGACATCTGTTGTTGCTTTAGGCATTCTCAATCCACGGGGACTATTCATCCGGCATGGCTGCTTCGTTTTCCTCTCGCCTGCGCGACTCGGGCGCATTTCTGGCGCTGCTCGCGGCGGGCGCGGTGCTGTCCGGTTGCGCCGGCATGACTGAGACAATCGCACCGGCCTTTGCCGATCCGGGCAAGTACGAATTGTACGACTGCAAGCAGCTCGAGGCCGAGCGCAAGGGGATCGCCAGCCGCACCGAGCAGTTGCAGAAGCTGATGGAGAAGGCTGAGACCGGGGCGGGAGGTGCGGTCGTGTCCGAGCTCGCCTATCGCAACGACTACATCGCAGTGCGCGGGCAGTCGCAACTTGCCGAGGACGCATGGCGCCGCAACAAGTGCCGGGAAACGCCGCCCGGTGCGACGCCGGCGGCCTCTGCTCCGCAGCGGCCGGACATCAAGCCCGCCCCGAAATCCGGTAGCGCCGTTCGCTGAGTTGACACGATTGCGCCCGCCTCACGGCCGCCAGCCGTAGATCCAGTCCTGCCGCGCCAGCATGCGCTCCGGGCCGAGCGCGCGGATCGCAACATCGCGCGCGATCGCGAGCGGCCCACCGAGATGATAGATGCGGCCCTGCTGCCGCGCCGTCCGCTGCACCCGCCGCACCCGCGCCTGCCGCGCGCGGCCATATTCCTTCAGCGCCGCCGTGATGCCGGCCGCGCTCTCGGCAGCCTCGAGGCTCAGATGCCGGGCGAGCACGGCGGCATCCTCGATCGCCATGCCGGCGCCCTGGGCGGCGAATGGCAGCATCGCATGCACGGCGTCACCGAGCAGGCCGACCGGTCCTTGGCTCCAGGGGCAGCCGTCGGGCACGCCGAACAGCGCCCATTTGCGCCAATTGTCGACGGCCGTGAGCATCATCCTGGCCTGCGATGGCCAGCGCGGTGCCGCGAAGGCGTCCATCACCTCGAACGGGTCGCCCGGCGTGCTCCAGCCGGGCCTGTTCCAGGTCCCCGGCAGCACCGCGACCACGTTGATCTGGCGCCCGCCGGCGATCGGATAAGCGACGAGATGGGCGTTCGGACCCATCCAGAGCTGGACCCGCCGCGCGGTAAAATCCTTCGGCAGTTGCGTGGCATCGAGCGTGCCGCGCCAGGCGATCAGGCCGGAGAAGCGCGGCTGCACCTCGGGAAACAGATGCTGGCGTACCGTCGACCAGATACCGTCGGCGCCGATCAGTGCGCTGGCCAGATCGCTGCGGCGTATCGTGCCGCTGCGATGGACGACCGTCAGCCCCTTGGCGTGGGGCGCCACATCCTCGAAGGTCGCACCTAACTTCAGATCGATATCGGGATGGTCGGAGACCGCACCGGCCAGCGCGGATTGCAGGTCGGCGCGATGCACCACCCAATAGGGTGCGCCGGCCCGCGCGGAAGCGGCTTCGCCGAGCGGCATGCGCAGCAGTTCGCCGCCGGCCCGCGCGCTCATGACGCAGAGCGCCTCAGGCGTGACGGCGCTTCGCTTGAGCCGCTCGGTGAGGCCGAGCTCGACCAGCACGCGGCTGGCGTTGGGGGAGAGTTGCAGGCCGGCGCCGACTTCCTCGAGCCGCTCGGCCTTTTCCAGCACGACGATGCGGAAGCCACGGGCTGCGAGCGCAAGCGCGGCCGTCAGTCCACCTATGCCGGCACCGGCGATGACAATCGTTCGGGAGAGCGCCACCCCTGACCGTGAGAGGCGGTCAGGCCACCTTGTCCTTCAGCACGCATTCCGGCGGACGGGCTTCGCCCGGCTTCAGGTCGGCGGCGAAACGGTACAGCGTCGAGCAATAGGGGCAGATGATCTCGTTGTCGTTGCCGAGGTCCAGGAAGACGTGCGGATGATCGAACGGAGGATTGGCGCCGACGCACATGAACTCTTGCGAGCCGATCTCGATGACGGGGACACCGGCATCGTTATGGAAGTGCGGGACGACATGGTCGGACATCGTAGTTCATCCTGGAGTGGCAATGGCGGCAGACACAATCAAACACTGACGCGGCATCTTTGAGGCGCCGCGGACCATACTGTTGGGTGCAGATGATTGCTAGTCCAGCGGAACCGAAAGGTTCGCAATTGCCCCATGCTCATTTGCTCATGCAAATTCGACACAATCTTGCGGCCTGAGAGAAGCCCTTCTTTCGTCGGGGACGTTGTGTCGCAATTTTGGCATACTATGTCTTTGGACAAGCGGAATTGCGACGAAAGACGAACCGTCAGGCGCAATGATCTCGGGATCGTCCAGGCTCTTGGCACAACTCTTGGTATGACTCTTGGCATGAAGTGGCTGCGAATCAGCACGGCGTTGACCGGTATTGCGGCATGCAGCTTCATGCTCGCGCAGGTAGCGCCGCATGCCCGCGAGGCCGGCGCGCTCCTCTCTGCCCAGGACGATCCGGCGGCGCTCTCCGAGCTCAAGCTCGATGCGCTGCTGCGGCAGAACGACCGCCTGGTTCAGGACAATATCGAGACCGCGCTCGCCGCCGGCGACGCTGATCTCGCCGACAGTTTTGTCGCGCTGGCGCGTGAACGCAACGTCGCGCTGCCCGACGACCTCCTCAACCGCGTGAGCGATGCGGTCAAGGAAGAAAATTCCACGCGGCATTTCGCCAAACGGTTCGCCACCGGCCTCGTCACCGGCAACGCCGACGATGTCGCGAGCCTGTCCGGAACCGTCGCCGGCGATCTCTTCGTGATCGGCGACATCAGGGACGTCGTGCGCGAGGGCAAGCACCTCGCCATGGGCGAGGACACCGATCGCCTGGTGCTCGGCCTTGCGACCGCCGGCCTTGCGGTGACGGCGGTGACCTACGTGTCGGTCGGCGGCGCCGCGCCCGTGCGCGCTGGACTGACGCTGGTGAAGGATGCCCGCAAGGTCGGACGGCTCGGCGAGGGACTTGCCGCATGGGCCGGCCGGTCGGCGCGTGAGGTGGTCGATACGCCAATGCTCCAGAACGCCGTCGCCAAGGGTTCGGTGTTCCGCCCCGGCGAGACCGCGAGCGCGATCAAGGCCGCGTTCCGCGCCGAGAAGGCCGGTGCGCTGGTCCGGCTCGGCAAGGACGTCACCCGCGTTGCCGAAAGGACCGGCACGCGCGGCGCCATGGACACGCTGCGCATCGCCGAAGGCCCGAAGGACGTCGCGCGCGCGGCCCGGCTTGCGGAAGCGCAGGGCGGCAAGACCCGCGCGATCATGAAGCTGCTCGGCCGCGGCGCGCTGCTGCTCGTCGGCGGCATGTTCGATCTGGCGCTCTGGCTGTTCGGCGCGGCACTGACGCTGTTCGGCCTGCTGTCCTCGATCAAGGCGGCGACGGAGCGCCTGACCCAGGCCTGGTGTGATCGCAGACGGGCGCGCCGGCTCCGCCGCGCGCAGATGGCGGCCCAATCCGCTCTGGCGGACGCGGCGCTTACCGCCTAAGATCGATCTCTCCCCCACAACGACTTCCGGAACTGCTGATGCCGAGCTTTCACAACGGCGCCGTTGAAATTGCCTATCTCGACGAAGGCGAGGGCGATCCGATCATCCTGGTGCACGGCTTTGCCTCGAGCAAGAACGTGAACTGGGTCTATCCGACCTGGGTCTCGGAACTGCGCAAGAACGGCCGCCGTGTCATCGCGCTCGACAATCGCGGTCATGGCGAAAGCGCAAAGCTCTACGAGCCCACGCAGTACTCGATCCCGACCATGGCCGGCGACGTGCTCGCGCTGATGGATCACCTCGCGATTCCGCAGGCCGACATGATGGGCTATTCGATGGGCGGACGGATGACGGCGTGGCTCTCCCTCAACGAGTCGCAGCGCCTGCGCTCGGCGATCCTGGGCGGCATCGGAATTGGCGGCCTGATCGAGGGCACCGGGCCCGGCGAGAATGTCGCAAAGGCGCTGGAGGCGCCCTCGCTCGACGACGTCACCGATCCGGTCGGCCGCACGTTTCGCGCCTTCGCCGATCAGACCCGTTCCGACCGTCGTGCGCTCGCCGCCTGCCTGCGCGGCACCCGCGACCTCATGACGAAGGAAGAGGCCGCGCGCATCGACGTGCCCGTGCTGATCGCGGTCGGCAGCGCCGACGACGTCGCAGGATCCGCCAGCGCGCTCGGCGCCATCATCCCGGGATCGGAAGTGCTCGACATCCCCAATCGCGACCACATGCGCGCGGTCGGCGACAAGGTCTACAAGACCGGCGTGCTCGATTTCCTGTCACGCCGCGGCTGAGGTCTCGTCGTCAGGTTGGTCGTCACCGAAACGACGCGCCAGCGCCATCAGGACCACGAAGGTCGCGACCCACACCATCCGTGCGCCGTAGCGGTCGTGCGGACCCGAGATCACGCCGCAGATGAAGGCGTTGCCGAGCAGCGCCAGCGTGACGGTTGCCGCCAGCAGCGTCAGATCGTCGAGCCGGCGGCTTGCCAGCGCATGCGCGAGCAACCCGACCAGCGCCAGCATCGAGGCCAGCGCGACGGGAACGTGCAGCCAGTTGACGTGATCGAAATCGAGGCCGTGATTCTGCTGCCGCGCCGCGCGCATCGGCGCGACTTGCGCCGGGATGTAGCGCTCGATGATGCCGTAGGTGTGCCCGATCCAGACACTGGTGCCTTCGCCGGTGGCCACATGCAGCAATTGCTGGCCCATCGCCCGCAACGCCGCGCCGGCCTGCCACGCCGGATAGTCGGCGAGCGAATGCACGACGATATAGCCCATCTCGTCGTTCATGCCTTCGAAGCGGCCGAGCGTGTTGAACATGCTCTTGCCCCACAGGAACTCGTCGGCGGTCGCCGGCAATTGGTCGCGATAGGGACAGAGCTTGTACCGCTCGCGCGGGCAATGATCGCTCAGGAAGCGCGCGACGATACCGTCCTGCATCATGCGTCCGAAAGCGACGCCATAGCCGCCGGGCGTCCAGGCCCATTTGCCCGACAGCGCGTGGTTTGCCGACACCAGCATCAGGCCGCCCGCGACGATGGTGAGGCTCGCCTGCGCCAATCCGGCGAGCGGCAGGCGCGCGCCGAGGAACGGCCGCACCATCCAGCCGGCGGCGCAGAGCCCGAGCAGCACGCCGAGTGTGGCGCTGTGGGTTGCGGCGGCAAAGGCGGTGAAGACGAACAGCGAGATCTTTTCGAGGCCCGACGTCCGGCTCGCGCCGACGACCAGCAAGAACAGGGACAGGATCGACAGCCCTGCAAAGATGTCCGTGAGCAGCATGCTCGCGAGCCAGGGCAGCGCGGTCGACAGGATCAGGCAGAGGCTGATCGCGACGAAGCGAGACGTCTGCATCAACCCGAGTACGCGCAGCGTCAGTTGCAACAGCCACAGCGTCGCCAGCGACTGGATCGCGAGATTGATCCAGAAGCCGAAATTCTCGCCGTAGTGCAGATAGAGGCCGAACACGGTGGAGCGGCTCGGGACCAGATAGCCTTCGTACCAGCGCGCCAGATAGCCGCCGGTATCCCATTGCAACAGCGGATAGCCGTTCCAGAACGCCGGCGCGATCAAGAGGAGGGGCAGTCCCACCGCCGCCAGCCGCAGCCAAAGCGAGCCCGCGGCGCCCGCGCGCAATTGATCGGTGGTGATGCTCAAATCCGCTCCGTCGTGTTCCCCGACCATGCCCGCGATAGCCGTCGAGGCGGAATTCACCAATAGTTTGACGCTGCCCGGCTTGAATTTGGCAAAATCCTGACCATTTTCAGCCGACCTCGCCGCCTGGGGGCGTCAGAAGAAACTGTTGTGTTTCAAGGCGTTGGCGTGCTTTCGCGGAGCAACTCACTGTTCACTCTCAGGCAAGCCCGTCGGGACTTCGTCGGCTAGACTGTGGTATAGAGCCAGCAAAATGAGCCAATTCGAAAGAGCAGATCCTATGGCAGTGCATCAGGTCAGTCCGGGAGGAAAGCTCGCAACGCTCGATCCGATCTGGGATCGGATCCGCGGCGAGGCGGAGGACATCGTCCATCGCGAGCCGGAGCTTGCGACCTTCATCTACTCGACGGTGCTGCATCACAGTCGCCTGGAAGATTCGGTGATCCATCGTCTCGCCGACCGGCTCGATCATTCCGCGCTGTCGGGTGATCTCGTTCGCCAGACCTATGACGAGGCGCTGCGCGAGGCTCCCGATCTCGGCAACGCCTTCCGCGCCGATCTCGTCGCCGTCTACGATCGCGATCCCGCGACGTCGCGCTTCATCGACCCCTTGCTCTACTTCAAGGGCTTTCACGCCATTCAGACCCATCGCCTCGCGCACTGGCTCTATCTGAAGGGCCGCAAGGACTTTGCGTATTATCTCCAGAGCCGCGCGTCTGCGGTGTTCCAGACCGACATCAATCCCGCCGCGCGCATCGGCCGCGGCATCTTCCTCGACCACGCCACCGGCTTCGTCTGCGGTGAGACCGCGGTGATCGAGGATGACGTCTCGATCCTGCACGGCGTCACGCTCGGCGGCACCGGCAAGGAGAACGAGGACCGCCATCCGAAGATCCGTCACGGCGTCCTGATCGGCGCCGGCGCAAAGATCCTCGGCAACATCGAGATCGGTCATTGCGCGCGCATCGCCGCCGGCTCGGTCGTGGTCAAGCCGGTGCCGCACAACGTCACGGTTGCCGGTGTGCCCGCCAAGATCGTCGGTGAGGCCGGATGCGCCGAGCCGTCGCGCACCATGGATCAGATGATCAACGCGATGGGACTTTGAGTGAGTGAAAAGGGCCGGATTCTCCGGCCCTGCTCGTCCCCAAATTCTTTGGCAATTCATGCTGGCGGTTCGTCGCGTCTCGTCCTAAAACCCCGCCAACCCAGATTTCGATTGGAGACTTGCCGTGGACGTCAAGGAAGTAAGGAAGCTCGACGCGTATCTGAAGCGCGTATTCGGCAATCCCAAGATCCGCGTCGTGCCGCGGCCGAAGAAGGATGATTCCGCCGAGGTTTATATCGGCGAGGAGTTCATCGGCGTGCTCTTCGTCGATGACGAGGATGATGATCGCTCGTTCCAATTCCAGATGGCGATCCTCGAGGACGATCTCGTCG
This sequence comes from Bradyrhizobium sp. LA2.1, assembly GCF_040547725.1. Classification (NCBI taxonomy): domain Bacteria; kingdom Pseudomonadati; phylum Pseudomonadota; class Alphaproteobacteria; order Hyphomicrobiales; family Nitrobacteraceae; genus Bradyrhizobium; species Bradyrhizobium sp. LA2.1. Next base: position 156,178 of record NZ_JBEPQI010000004.1, on the reverse strand, counting down.
ATCAGGAATAGTTTCTCTCTCCGTCATTGCGAGCGAAGCGAAGCAATCCAGGATCTTTCCGCGGAGGGATTCTGGATTGCTTCGCTCTGCTCGCAATGACGAACGTTAGCTCCGCGGTTCCGTAGTTCTATTTCTTCGCGAGAATGCGCAGCCGCGCCGTGGCATCAGCGACAGTGATGCCGTTCGCATCGACGAGATCGGCCTGCACGACCATATCGCGATCCGTCCGTTCGACAACGCGCGCGCGTGCCGTGATGGCTCCGACCGCTGCAGGCTTCAGGAAGCGCGTATCCAGACTTCTTGTGACCGCGGTCAGGTCAGGAGAAAGCGCGGCCAGCGCGCAAATCCCGGTGGCGGAGTCCAGCATCGCCGCCAGGAAGCCGCCCTGGATCGTGCCATGCCTGTTGGTGAACGCGGGCTGAGCCTGGAAGCGGATAAGGGCACGCCCGCCCTCGTCAAAGCCGAGCCATTCGCGCCCCAACAATTGGGCGCCCGGAGGCAGGTTTGCTGCTGCATCGGTCACGTCGATCACCGCGCTTGATGTTGTTGGCGACGAGCCTATCAGCCGGTCAATGCGGCGCAAAGCGATCGGGGGTCAGCCCTTCGGTCCGCGCAATTGCGCTGACAGCCGGTCCAGCGCTTCCGCGACATCGCGCCATTGCGACAGCCAGCTCCGCGGAAAGCGGAAGGTGAGATCGGCGCCGCCGACACGGCGTTCGGAGAGGCACATGCCGGGCGTGGCGGCATCGCGCGTGCAGCGCGCGGTCAGCGCGGGGCTTGTCGCGGAATAGAAGTCCTCGCTGCCATAGGGCGTGTCGGCGCGGAACATCCGCATCGTCAGGCCGTCCGCCGCACTGGTCGCGGCCTGGTCGAGATAGCGCGGATAGATCGTGGCTGTTCGCTGCTCCGGCGCCAGCGCATCGTGATGCGCCGATATCGACAGGAAGACACGGTCGATCGGTTGCATCGCCTCTTCCACGGTGTCGGCGGTGACATGTTTCGGCGCGCCCGGCGGCTCAAGCGAAGGATAGAGGAAGTCGAGATCGATGCGCTCCTGCGGCCCGGAGTGCCGCTGGATCTTCATCCGGATCGCGGTCGTGGGAACGTTGAACAGTGTGCCGCCGACACTCACCGGCAGCCGGTCCGGAGCATTCGCGCCGCCCGAGCCCCAGGTCGGCCATAGCAAGTAGGCGACGAGCGCCACCGCGCCCAGCGCCGCAGTGCCGCCGAGCACGATCGGGACGACATGCGCCCGAGGGTGCGTCCTGGAGGACCGAAGGGGAGCTGCCGAAAACATCGTCATGAGCTTGCGCAAGTCGAACCGGGAAGTCGGCCCGTGGCCGACGAATCAGCGGCGAATATGCCATGCGGCGGCGAATTCGCGGAGCGTTCCCGGCCGCCGGGACGGGGGAGGGCCCTGCGCGGATCGGCCACCGACGTTAACCTTCCCTTAAGGATAATGTAGCGTTAACCGGCACTCTTTGTCACAGGAAGGCTCCGGCGTTGCGTAAGGGCGGACCGTTCCGATGACACCTGAAGCCTTCAATTCTCTGTTCTCGATCTGCATCGGTTTCGCGCTCGCGGGCGCGCTCGTGAACGGTTACCAGGCGGTCGCGCAGCGGCCTGCCGGCTTCGGCCTGTTGCAGGACGGCGTGGCGCCAAAGACGTTTGCCGCGGTTCCGTTCCTGGTGTTTGCGGCGCCCTTCATCATCATGCGCAACACGTTGCGCGGCATGCGGGTGGAAAGCCGCCGCGTCGAATTCGTGATGATGGCGACCGTCATCGCCGGCTTCTGGAGCATGATGAGCGGCACCTTCTTCCTGATGACGCTGCGCGCCGCCGGCGTTCTGGTCTGACGCTTCCGTTGCCCGGGACGCTCTGCGTTCCCCAGGGACGCTCGGCGTCCCCTGCGTGGCGCGGCGGCCCTTTGCCTCAGCGTCGCCGTTTCGCTATGGCTGGGCTTGACGCGACAGGAGAACCCCATGGCGATCTACGAGCTCGACGGACAGGCACCCGATCTTCCCGCCGACGGGAATTACTTCATCGCCGAGACCGCGACCGTGATCGGCCGCGTGCGCCTGAAGCCGGGTGCGAGCGTCTGGTTCGGCGCCGTGCTGCGCGGCGACAATGAATGGATCGAGATCGGCGAGGGCGCCAATGTGCAGGATGGCTCGACCTGCCACACCGACCTCGGCTTTCCCTTGGTCATCGGCAAGAACTGCACCGTCGGCCACAACGTCATCCTGCACGGCTGCACGATCGAGGAGGGCGCGCTCGTCGGAATGGGCTCGATCGTGATGAACGGCGCGAAGATCGGCCGCAACAGCATCGTCGGCGCGGGCTCGGTCATCACCGAGGGCAAGGAATTTCCCGAACGCTCCCTGATCATCGGCTCGCCCGCGCGCGTGATCCGCACGCTCGACGATGCCCAGGTGCAGAAGATGGGGAGTGCCGCGAGGTTCTACGTGGCCAACGGCCCGCGCTTCAAGAAAGGCCTGAAGCGGATCGGCTGAGAATAGATGTGGGCCGCCGCGAAGATGGCGGCCGCCGCATAGCGGTCCGCGCGCGCCGCGCGTCAGCTTCCTTCGGATTCACATGCTTCGATCGCGGCTGCTGATGCTCGCGCGGAAGTGAGACAGTGAGGCTGTCAGGAAGGCGCGGGTGACGTTAGCTTGGTCCTGCTTTGAGCGTGGAACGTCTCCACGCGGAGGATCGAGTGATGTTACGCAAGATGATGATGGCGGCGCTGGCCGTCGCGGCAGTCGGCTTGTCGGCGCCGCAGGCGGCTGAGGCGCGGGGCGGTTTCGGTCATGGTGGCGGCGGCTGGGGCCACGGCGGCGGCGGCTGGGGCCACGGCGGCGGCGGCTGGGGCCATGGTGGCGGCTGGGGCCATGGCGGCCACTGGCGTGGCGGCGGCTTCTGGCCCGGATTGGCGATCGGGGCAGGTATCGCCGGCGCCGGCTACTATGGCGGCTATTACGGCTACGGCTACCCCTATTACGGCGATCCCTATTACTCTGGTACCGGCTACGACGATGGTGGTTATGGTGGCTGCTATGTCGTGCGGAAGCGCATCATGACGCCGTCGGGCTGGCGTGTCCGCCGCGTGGACGTCTGCGAATAGCGGCCACGAGGCCCAGGCAGACTACAAAGCCAGATCTACCAAAAGACCGGACCCACTAAAGAACAAGGCCGTTGACGCAGTATACCGTCAACGACCTTGCCAGCCCCGGACATTGAAATCGGCTCACGCCATCCGGTAACCGGGAGCATGGCGCGGAATCATACGGGGGAATGTGATCCAGTTCACATGTGGAAAAATTTAAGTCGCAGGCCCTGACCCGGCTAGCCGCGCGAACGCTTGCGGGCGCTGGCGTGGACACGGCGCGACGGTTTCCTGCGGGTAACCGAGGGTGTCTCCGCTTCCGTGGCCCGGACGCTGGCAAAGGACTGCCGAAGGCCGTCGATGGACTCGTTCAGCGTCGTGACCTGCTCGGACAGGCGCTTGGTGTCGGCCTGCTGCGCCGCCATCAGGCGCTTCATGGTCTGGAGCTGGTCTTGCACGACCTGGAGCTGGTCGATCGATTCCTGCTGGGTCGCCTCCAGACCCTTGGTCTTCTCGACAAGTTGCTCGGATGCCTGGGCCGTGCGGGCCTGGAGCTGCCGCGACGCCACCACGCGGTCGGTCTCAGGAGTTGCACCGGTAGAAGCGCGCCAGATCGCGATCGAGGTCACGCCGGCGATGAGGAGCAGGAGGGCTGCGGCGGTCAGCGCAATCGGCTGGGCGCCAAGGCGAAGGAGGCGGTTGGACGGCCTGTCCTGGGCGAGATCGATCATCGCTGACAAAACCCAAATTGAAACTTGGTGAGTGGCGAAGTGCGGCAACCAGAGGTCGCCGGGACGTCCCGAAAGTGTTACCATTCGGCAACAAATGGGACCAAAAAGAGGCTAACGACAAAAATCCAGCAATCAGCTGGTCTTGGGACCCCTGAAGGTCCTCGAAAAGAGCCGGGATCAAGGCTGGAACGGCGAAAACGGTCCGGAATAGGTCTTCGAGCGCGGCGCCGCATAGGGCCCGAGCCGGGAGGTTTTCAGTCCCAGCCGCACCAGTGATTCTGCCAGCGTGACCGCCGCGGCGACGCCGTCGACCACGGGCAGGCCATGTGTGGCGGCGAGCTCGGCGGCGAGGTCAGCCATGCCGGCGCAGCCGAGCACGATGGCTTCCGCCCGATCGTCGCGGACCGCGGCGGTGATCTCCGCGGAGATCTTGCCGAGAGCATCAGTATTGCGCTCCTCGAGCGCGAGCACCGGGACCTCGGCGGCGCGGACGCGAGCGCAGCGCTCGGCGAGACCGTATTTCCGCAAATTATGCTCGATCGGCACGATCGAGACACCGAGCGTCGTCACCACGACAAAGCGCGCCGCGATCAGGCTCGCCATGTGGAAGCCGGCTTCCCCGATGCCGATCACCGGCGCTTTCGCGGCGGCACGCGCGGCGTCGAGGCCGGTGTCGTCGAAGCAGGCGATGATGTGGGCGTCGGCGCCGTCGCGGTCGGCGTCGCGGATGCAGCCGAGCATGCCGGGCACGGCGAAGGCTTCGTCGTAAAAGCCCTCGATCGAGACCGGGCCCATCGCGGGCTGGCGCGCGTCGATCAATGTGTCGGGCAGGGCGACGCTGCGTGCTGCAGCGGCGATCTTCGCCGTCATCGACGCGGTGGTGTTGGGATTGACGACGTGCAGCCGCATCAGTTCAGACAAGCCCCTTGTCAGACAAGCCCTTGGCCGGCATCCGAGCCCTTGGCCGCCTGCCGTTTGTTGAGCATGTGGATGGTGCCGAGTGCAAGGGCGATCACGGTGAACGACACCGCCGAGATCACGGTGCCGAGCGCATAGATATCGGGGTTCGTCACGGTGGTGGTGAGGCCCTGGAGATCGAGCGGCAGCGTGTTCACCGCCCCGATCGCCTGGCTGGAGCGGGCGAGCTCGTCCCAGGACAGCGTGAAGCCGAACAGGCCGATGCCGATCACGGAGGGCAGGATGATCGGCAGCACGACATGACGGAAGGCCTGCCACGGCGTCGCGCCGAGATCGCGCGCGGCTTCCTCGAGCCTGGGATCGAAGCGGTTGAAGATCGCGAACATGATGAGCAGGCCGAACGGCAGCGTCCAGGTCAGGTGCGCACCTAAGCCCGAGGTCAGCAGGCCCATCGAGGTCTCGAAGTTCTCGTTCCAATGCGCCTTGATCAGGTCGTCGATGATGCGGAATTCAAGCGAGATGCCGAGCGAGGTGATGATCGAGGGCACGATCAGGCTTGCGATCGCCGAGTAAAATAGAATGCCCTGCGCCTTGAACTTGCGGCGGAAGGCCATGCCGGCGGCGACCGACAGCACGACGGTCACAACCATCACGATCAGGCCAAGCAGCAGCGAGCGGCGGAAGGCCGCGCCGAGATCGACGATGCCGGTGCCCTGGAACAGTTTTGCGATCCAGAAGGTCGACACGCCGTTCATCGGGAAAGTGAGGCCGCCCTGCGGCCCCTGGAACGAGAGGACGTAGATCGCGATCATCGGACCGTAGAGAAACACCACATAGGCCGCGAAGAAGATCGCGAGCACGTAGAACGAGCGCGGGCGTCCTTCCTTCATGCTCTAGAGCTCCTTCTTGATGTCGACGATGCGCGACATCATGGTGATGATCAGGAAGGTGATGATGAGCAGGATCACGGCGTTCGCGGCGGCAGCCGGGAATTGCAACGCGTTCACCCGCGTCTCGATGATCTTGCCGGCGGCGGCGATCTGCTGGCCGCCCATCACGCCGATGGTGATGAAATCGCCCATCACGATGGTGATGACGAAGATCGAGCCGATCACGATGCCGGGCTTGGAGAGCGGAATGATGACGTTGACCAGCGTCTGGAAACCGGTGGCGCCGGCGTCATAGGCGGCCTCGATCAGCGACTTGTCAATGCGGATCATCGAATTGAAGATCGGCACCACCATGAAGAAGGTGAAGAGGTGGACCAGCGCCAGCACCACGGAGAATTCAGAGAACAGCAGCCATTCCAGCGGGTGGTTGATCAATCCGCTCTTGACCAGTCCGGAGTTCACCAGGCCATTGCGCCCGAGCAGCGGGATCCAGGCGATCATGCGGATCACGTTGGAGGTCCAGAACGGGATCGTGCAGAGCAGCGACAATCCCATCTGCCAGGTCTTGGACTTGACGTGGAAGGCGAGGAAGTAGGCGACCCAGAAGCCGATGAAGAGCGTGATGACCCAGACCAGGAAGCACAGCTTCAGCGTCTTCAGATAGGTCTTGGCGATGGTGCAGAGATCGGGGAGCTGCGCGATGCAGCCCTCGAACGTGTCGGTGTAGCCGCGGCCGGAGAAGGCCGGCAGCAGCTGGTATTCGTTGTAGTCCCAGAACGAGACGATGACGACGAAGACCAGCGGGATCAGGAAGAAGGCGAGAAACACCAGCATCATCGGCCCGGCCTGGAGCCAGGAGATGAAGGACGGCGACAGGCGCGTCGCTTTCGCGGCGCGCGCCGTGCCCGACCCCGGGATCAATCCCGGGGACGCCTGTTGCAGGATGTCCTCTGACGTGTCCATCACGTTAGGCCGCGATGAACTCGTTCCACTTGCGGACCATGTAATCGTTCTCGTCCATCACGGCGTTCCAGCAGGCGACGCCGCCCATGCGGTCCTCGTAGGAGCCGCCGTCGCGTACCGCGCCGGCCTTCTCGAGCAGTGAGCCGTCGGGCGCCTTGATGTCCTTCTCGGCCGGCTTGCCTTCCATCCAGTACGCCCATTCGTAGGGCTCCATGTGCGCCTTCGCGGTCGAGAGCACGGCGGAGTAGTAGCCCTGGCGGTTGAGATAGGCGCCGGCATAACCGGACAGGAACCAGTTCACGAACTCATAGGCCCATTCGAGCTTCGGACCGGACACTCCCTTGGAGACGCAGAAGCCCGAAGCCCAGGAGCGGTAGCCTTCCTTGAGCGGCTGGAAGGTGCAGGGGATGCCCATCGAGCGCACCTTCGTCACCGCCGGCGACCACATCGACTGGATCACCGTCTCGCCTGACGCCATCAGGTTGACGCTCTCGTTGAAGTCCTTCCAGAAGGCGCGGAATTGTCCCGCCTTCTTGGCTTCGGTCATCACCTTCATGGTGAGATCGATCTCTTCCTTGGTCATGTTGCCCTTGTCGGCATATTTGTACTTGCCGGTGGCTTCCACGACCATCGCGGCATCCATGATGCCGATCGAGGGGATGTTGAGGATCGAGGCCTTGCCCTTGAATTCGGGATTGAGCAGCTCCGACCACGAGCTGATCGGGCGCTTGATCAGGTCGGGACGGATGCCGAGCGTGTCGGCGTTGTAGACGGTCGGGATCAGCGTGACGAACTCGGTCGCCGACGTCGCGAACTTCTTGGAGTCCTTGCCTTCGAGATAGAGCACCTTCCAGGGTGCCGTGCCCTGGCCGCCGATCTTCTTGCCGCCGGGCGTCTCGCCCTTGGTGAAGACCGGCGTGATGTTGTCGAATTCCTTGATCTTCTTGGCATCGAGGGCAAGGATGTTGCCCGACGGCACGATCTTCTTCAGCGAGAAATATTCGGTGTCCAGCACGTCGAAGGAGTTGGGCTGGGTCATCACGCGCTTGGTGACGTCGTCGGTGGTCGCGGTGATGTATTCGATCTTGATGCCGGTGTCCTTGAGGCACTGCTTGGAGATGTCGTCGCCCTCGTTCACGGCGGTGCCGAGATAGCGCAGCACCTTCGCATCGGCCGACTTCACATAGGGAAAGCCGGTGATGGCGCCGGAGCCGGCGGCGAGGCCCGCGAGACCTGCGGTGCCCTTGAGCAGCGTGCGGCGGCTGACGCCCTTCGTCCTGGTGGTCTCGGTCATATCAGTCACTCCTCTGTTGCGCATTCCAGTGATCGATCGGCGCTATTGCAGGCGTTGCGCCTTGGCGGGATCCCAGGTGGCCAGCACGCGATCGCCCGGACGGAACGGGTGGACGTCGAAGGCGGCCTCGGGGAGGTGGGAGAACAGGGCGGTGCCGTCGTCGAGCGTGAGCGAGACGGCGATGTAGGAGCCCTGGTACTCGGTCTGGGTCAGCAGCGCCGGCGCGCCGAACGCGCCCTCGGCGAACGGCGCGATGCCGAGCTGATCGGCGCGCACGGCGATGAGGTTTCCGGCGTCGCTGAGGACGTTGTGGCCGCCGATGAAGCGGGCCACGAATTCGGTGCGGGGACGGTGGAAGATCTCGCGCGCGGTGCCCTGCTGTTCGATCCGGCCCTGGTTCATCACCACGATGTGGTCGGCGAGCGCCATCGCTTCTTCCTGGCCGTGGGTGACCTGGATGAAGCTGATGCCGAGCTCGCGCTGAAGGCGCTTCAACTCGCCACGCATCCTCACCCGCAGGAACGGATCGAGCGCGGAGAGCGGCTCGTCGAGCAGCAGGATCTGCGGCTCGGTGATCAGTGCGCGAGCCAGCGCCACGCGCTGCTGCTGGCCGCCGGAGAGTTGGGCCGGGAGCCGGCCCGCATAGGGTGTCATCGCCACCAGCTCGAGCAATTCGCCGGCGCGCCTGTGCCTGGTCGCGCGGTCGACGCCTCGCATTTTGAGCGCAAACGCCACATTGTCGAGCACGGTCAGATGCGGAAACAGCGCGTAGGACTGGAACATCATCGCCGTGCCGCGCTTGGCGGGCTCGAGGTCGGTCACGTTCTGCGCACCGAGAATGATGTCGCCTTTGCTGACCGCCTCATGGCCCGCGATCATCCGCAAGGTCGAGGTCTTGCCGCAGCCGGAGGGGCCGAGCAGGCAGCAATAGGTCCCGGCCGGGATCTTCAAATTGACGGTGTCGACCGCCAGCGTCGTGTCGTAGCGCTTGGTGACGGCGACCAGTTCGAGAGCGGCGGGAGTGGCCATGGCGTGTCCAAGGGAGGGGCGATGCTCCCGTCTCTCCGCAAGGTCCGTGCCAACCGCCCTTGGCCGGCTGAATTCCAGAACTGTGCAGCAGAGTCAGGTCGTTAGATCGAATCCGCCGACTTCGGCCGTCCCAGCGCCCGTCTGCCTCGCTGCACACAAAACGGGCGCGGATTGTATAAACTTTCGCCTGTGATTGGATACAGGTCGTCGACTAACATTCAAGGCCGAACGTCGCCGATCGAGCCCTCACACCCAACCCTTCGAACTGATGGCCGCCAAGACTCGCCCGAAATCCGACGCGCCAGATGCGAGCGATCGCGTCAGCCGTATCAGTGAGGGGGTGACCGCCGCGATCCTCGAGCATCGCCTGCTGCCCGGTACGAAGCTCGGCGAGGACGAGATCGGCGAGATCTACGGCGCGAGCCGCACGCTGGTGCGCACGGCGCTCCAGCAGCTTGCACATGAAGGCATCGTCAACATCGAGAAGAACCGCGGCGCCTTCGTCGCGCGGCCGACGCCAGGTGATGCCCGTGAAGTGTTCGAGGCGCGTCGCCTGATCGAGCCCACCATCGTCGATCACGCGATCGATGCAGTGTCACCGGCCTGGATCGACCGCCTCCAGCAGCACCTCACCGAGGAGCGCGAGGCGGAGCTGCGCGGCGACGCGCGCGCTTCGGTCCGGCTCTCCGGCGAGTTTCATCGTCTCGTCGCCGAGATGAGCGGCCACAGCATCTATCTCGGCTTCCTGAAGGAGCTGATCGCGCGCTCCTCGCTCATCATCCTACTCTACCGCCGCCACGACACGCCGGCCTGCGGCACCGATCATCACGCCGGCATCGTCGCCGCGATCCGCAAGCGCGACAAGCAGGCTGCGCGCGTGCAGATGCTGTCGCATCTGGACGAGATCGAGGCCGAGCTGTTCTTGAAGGATCCCGCCGCCGACGAGCTGCGGCTCGCCGACGTGCTGGGCGTGTGACCGCCTGCCGTCTGTCAGAACGGACGTTCCTGATTTCGCCTCATGATCTTGAGCACCAGCAGGACGGCTCCGAGGACGAGCAACAACACGCCGACGAAAGTCATGCCGCTGTATTCGAACGTCACGCCGACGGCCGTCAGCAGGCATCCCAAGATGATTGCGATAAGCCCGCCGAGCTTCTTGGCCAGCAGGATGCGTCCGTCACTCGTTTGCGCCACCATGTTACGCCTCGTCATTTGAATTCTACAGACGACCGCAAGCCCTCCTGCCCAGCGGCTCAAGTCGCGTAGACCGCGCAGGATCGTACTCCCGAGCGAGAAAGTTGCAATCTACCGTTGCTGGCGGGTCGAAATCGATAGTGCGTTTTAATTTGAGTTCGACGCGAGTGCGACAGGTGCACTTACCCATTCGCCTATCCAACTTCATGGGGACGCTTCTCTTCGCGTCCGTATGGCTGATTTGCAAAACCTCCCTGTGGTTGCAAATTGACTCGATGCGGTTTGCAGGCATCAATCCATAGCTGCATCGCGCGGCGTCAGCTGGCTGACGTTCGCCCGGATCTGCGTGGAGATTGGACATGTGGGGTTGGACCACGCCGGCCGGACTCTTCAGAGCCGCCGCATTGCTTGTGTCGATTGGAAGCCTCGGCAGCCCGTTGCCCTTACGAGCCCAGCAGGACTCCGCCGTCCTGTTCCGCAACGTTCGGATCTTCGACGGAAAGAATGCCACGCTCTCGGCCGCGTCCAACGTCCTGATCAGGAACAGGAAGATCGAGAAGATTTCGACCGCCGATATCGCGGCCACCGGTCAGGTGATCGACGGCGGCGGCCGCGTGCTGATGCCGGGACTGATCGACGCACACTGGCACGCGATGTTGGTGCGTCCGACGCCGATGGCAGCCCTCGCAGGCGATATCGGCTACAACAATTTGCTCGCCGCCAGTGAGGCGACGGCGACGCTGATGCGCGGCTTTACCACCATACGCGACATGGGCGGACCGAGCTTCGGCCTCAAGCAGGCCATCGACGAGGATCTCGTCGCCGGACCCCGCATCTATCCGTCCGGTGCCATCATCACCGTCACCAGCGGTCATGGCGACTTCCGGCAGCTCTCCGATCTGCCGCGCACGATCGGCGGAATGCTCAGCCGCATGGAGCTGATCGGCGGCAGCATGGTTGCCGACAGCCCCGACGAGGTGCGCGTGCGCGCGCGCGAGCAACTGATGCAAGGCGCGTCGCAGGTCAAGCTCACGGCGGGCGGCGGCGTCGCATCGCCCTTCAGTCCGCTCGATGTCTCCACCTTCACCGAGCCCGAGCTGCGCGCCGCTGTCGAGGCCGCGGACAATTGGGGCACCTATGTCGCCACGCACGCCTATACGTCGGTCGCGATCCAGCGCTCGATCGCGGCCGGCGTGAGATGCATCGAGCACGGACATCTCATGGATGAGGCGAGCGCGAAGCTGATCGCGGAGAAGGGCGTCTGGCTGAGCACGCAACCATTCCTTGATATCTCCGGCGCCGCGGCGCTGGGACCGTCGGAGCAGGACAAGATGCGGCAGGTCGTTGCCGGCACTGACCGCGTCTATGCGCTGGCGAAGAAGTACAAGATCAAGACCGCGTTCGGCACTGACGTCCTGTTCTCGAAGGCATTGGCGGACAAGCAGGGCTCGATGCTGGCCGCACTGACGCGCTGGTACACGCCGGCCGAAGCGCTGACGATGGCGACGTCGACCAACGCTGAACTCTTGAGCCTGTCGGGCCTGCGCAATCCCTATCCCGGCAAGCTCGGCGTGGTCGAGGAGGGCGCGCTCGCCGATCTCCTGCTGGTCGACGGCAATCCGCTCGACGACATCAAGCTGGTCGAAGATCCCGCGAAGAATTTTGTGGTGATCATGAAGGACGGCAGGATCTACAAGAACAGGCTCGCGCATTGATGCGCGCTGGGCAGATGTGAGCCCGCGAGATTCGATCGCTTCTAGCCTCGCTCGTCGGGAACCGGCTTTCCTGGTCGAGAGCCTTTTGCGATCTCCGGGAGCGCAGGAGGCCGCGCGGGGCTTGTCACAATCTCCGGCCTGTCACCATCGGAGGCGTGACTTCTGAGCGTCTCCAAAACCAGAAAGAATTTTTCTGCTAGCATGAGTCAAGCTCGCTGACGCGTTCATCTCGGTTTCGAGAACAACGAGATTCGCTATCAATTCGATCACTTACTGTACGCGGCGGCAATTTAATTCGTCACGCCAGACGAATTATGACAGTCCTGCCCGATCTTTAGCGTCGAGCATGTCGCATGTGGACGATGATGCGTTGCGACGTAACGTTGCTATTCCTTGCGGGCCTGACGAGCTATATGCTGCGCTCTGTCATCAAACTGTCATGTCACCGGAAATGTTGAAATCAGACGCTACGCTGGCTCGCAAAACCATGAGCGCGCCGGATGGGAATCCTGTCCTCAAGGACCGGAACAAGAGAACGCAAGTCGTCGCCGGCTTCCTCAGGCAACGTGACGCAGCCGAGCCCGACCCGGAACATGCGATCGTCGAGGGCGCTGTGATTGATCAGACGCCATCGCAAGACACGACGCCTGCACCGGAGCCAGCCCAGTCCGGCACTGCTGCGCGTCCCGCCGGTGAGATCGAGCTCAAGCTGCTCGTCGACGCCGATCGCATGGCGCATTTCAACGCCGCGCCGGTCATCACGGCCAATGCGCGCAACAAGGGCACGCGCAAGCATCTCAAGTCGGTCTATTACGACACGGCCGAGCGCCTGCTTCGGCGCAATGGCCTGAGCCTGCGCGTCCGCCAGAGCGGCGCGCGCTTCGTGCAGACCGTGAAGACGGACGTCGCGGACGATCCGTTGCGCCGTGGCGAGTGGGAGGCGAGCGTGTCGTCGCTTGCGCCCGATCTCGCTCTGGCGATGCCCTTCATTCCGGAGAAGCTTCGTAGCCACCTCGTGACGCAGCCGCTCGAAGCCGTCTTCACCGCCGACATCCGTCGTCATGCGAGGATGATCGACTTGCCGTCCGGCACGGTCGAAATCGCCTTCGATCAAGGCGAGCTGACGGCTGGCGATCGCACGCTACAGGTGAGCGAGATCGAGCTTGAGCTGAAGAGCGGCAGCGCCAGCACGATCTACGAGGTCGCGCTGCGGCTCGCGGAGCAGGGTGCGGTGAAGCCGTCCATCCGTACCAAGTCGGCGCGCGGCTTTGATCTTGCCGCCGATGAGCCACCCCCGGCACGTCGCCCGCGAAAACTTCGCCTCGATGCGTCGGTCACGCTCGACGAGGCCTTCGCGACGATCCTGCGCTCCTGCTTCCTCCATCTGCTTCAGTCGCTGCCGGCGGCCGAGGACGGGCGCAACCCGGAAGGCGTGCATCAACTCCGCGTCTCGCTTCGCCGGCTGCGATCGGCGCTCGACCTGATGCGATCGGTCGGTGCGCTCAGCAATCTCGATGCGCTGCGGTCGGAGGTCAAATGGCTGGCGCAAGACCTGTCCGCCGCCCGTGATTGGGACGTGTTCCAGCTCGAGACCTTGCCGACGATCGCACAGGCCTGTCCGTCGGTCGACGGCTTCGATGCGCTGGGCCGGGCTGCGGCCGAGCGCCAGTCGGACGCCTATCGCAAGGCGCATGATGCGCTCGATGATCGCCGCTGCGCCGTGTTCCTGATCGGCCTCGGAAACTGGATCGAGACCCGGGGCTGGCGCAACGACGTTGCCGCCGAAGATCTTGGCCAGCTCGCCGAACCTGCCGTCGACTTCGCGCGGCGCATCTTGTCGGAGCAATACGCCAAGGTGCTCAAGCGCGGCCGCCGCTTCAAGTCGCTTCCTGCAGAAGAGCTGCACCGGGTGCGGCTCGCGACCAAGCGGCTGCGCTATCTCAGCGAATTCCTGCTGCCGCTGTACGAGGATCGCAAGTCGGCGCGACGTTTCTCGCGCAGCCTCGCCGGTTTGCAGGAGGAGCTCGGCGCCTTCAACGACATGGCGGTCACGGCATCGCTGCTCGATGGGCTCGGTACTGAACCCGACAGCGCCATCGCGGCCGCGGCGATCGCCGGCTGGCAGGCACGTGCATCGATCGGCGTGCAGCCCGCTTTGCAACGCACGTGGCGCGATTTCACCGCCGCGCGTGTGCCCTGGTCGTCGCAGGGCTGATTGTTCTCCCCAAAAAAGTTGCGGCCAGCCATTGGGGGATGGCTGGCCGCGCGCGAACCGGTCTGGGACGGGGAGGGGTGGGGATGTGACCGGGCCGCGTAACTCGTTTTCCTGACTGCTAGTTCTTGGCGCTGGCGGTGGAGACCGCCGGCTTGGTGTCGCCGAGCGAGACCCAGACATTGGGGTCGCTCTGTGACTGGCGCTTGACGAAGCGGTAGCCGGTCTCCGTCCAGGCAACGACGTTCTCGTTCTGATTGTCGAGAACGAACTCGCCCTTGTCGGTCTTCACCGTCAGCACCGCGTGTCCTTCGCCCTTCTTGTCCCGCACGACGGTGATGAGCAGGGCCTCGCGCGGCCATCCGGCATCGATCAGCATCTTGCGCTTCAGCAGCACGTAGTCTTCACAATCGCCGTAACCGTCGGTCGGCAGCGACCACTTCTCGATCACGCCCCAGTGTTCCTGGTCGGTCAAAGGCTTGACGGTCTCGTTGACCCAGCGATTGACCTTGACGAGGTCGCGCCATGCGGCCTGCGACATCACGATGTCGCGCGGTTGCGTCGGCGCGCCCTGGCACTGGGCGGCATTATCCGCACAGAACTCGACCCAGCCGATCGGCGCACGCGTGGTGTCGCCGAGGCTCGCGTAGAGCAGACGGCCTTCGCCGGCCTGCGCTGCCGCGCTGATCCCGAAGAGCATGGCAGCAAGTGCCAGCCCTTTCCCCTGTCCCCTGAAGTCCAACATTGCGGCCCCCGTTTCTTGTTGGGACCACATTTCGCATGGAGCTTTTGAGTTGCCGCTAAGTCGGCCAAGTCAAGTCGAGACGAATACAAGTAAAAGGCGCGATGAATTCGATCTATACTTGAATCGAATTCGACTAAGATTTGAAATGACTTCAATTGATTCAAATTTTATCTATTAACGCGGAAACGCTGGCGGAACTGTTGTTTGCACGCGCTCGCAGCCCTCGCGTTAACCCGCGCGAGGCGGTCGCCGGACACGAAAAAGGCGGCGTCCGCATCGCGGAGGCCGCCTTCAGGGCTGGAAATACAGGCGTTTTAGCGTCCTTGCGCTTTACCGCGCGGTAACGCTCTCTTCGAGAGTCTCTATCGGCTGCTCGTGCATGAACTCCAGCGCGAAGCCGTCCTCGAGGTTTCGGACCACGCGGCCCTGGACCCGGCCGAGCAGCACGATCGATTTCACCGGCGGGCGGTTCTCCGCGGCAATGGCGGCACCGGACAGCGAGAGGTCGATGATGCGGCAGGTCATCTTGGTGCCGTCCTCGAGCGTCAGCACCGCGATCGGGTTGCGCGGCACGATACGGTCGTGGCGGCGATCCTCCGGCAGATTGAGGATGTCGCGGTTGGCAAGCCAGGTGAGCTGGGCCGCCAGCTTGTCGCGCTTGCGGGGCGTCGCCCCGACCGTCATGGCGAAACCGTTGTCGATGATGCGGGTGATCTTGCCCTCGACCCGCCCAATATGGTCGAGATAGGCGACCACGCGGTCGCCGACATTGCCGATGCCGGGGGCCAGAAGCGCCAGTCCGCCCGGCGACATGTTGATCACCTGGCAGGGGAATTCCCGGCGGTCCGGCAGCATGTAGCGGCCGAGCAGATGAACCTTCACCCGCTGGAAACGCCGTCGTTCCTCGGCGGCCGGAAGAAATTTTTTGTTCGCCAACGCCATTTTCACAACCCGACCCCCCGCCTGGCGGAGTCCGGGACGACCCTAAGGTGCACAGGGTTAACGCCGCGTTAGGATTGGGCGCGTCGATTACGGACAGACACAATGCGCTCGAAAAGCCACATCAGCGGCGGGCAGGCCAGCACCGTCAGCGCGCCGAGGTCGAGCGCCACCGCGGCCGTCCCGGCCGATTTGGCCAGCCGGCCGGCCACCGCCGGCCCCAGCATCATCGCGGCATAGAAGAGAGTGTAGAACACACCCATGCCGATCGCCCTTGTCTCCGGCGCGAGCACGCGGGCGGCCAGGCTCATGATCGGGCCGGCCGGATGGCCGCCGATCAGGCCGATCAGGACGAGGACCGTGATCACCGCATCCGATCGCGGCAACCAGGCCAGCAGCCCGGCCACGATGAGGCTGGCTGCGGTCGCGAGCGTGAGCGGACGCTTGAAACGGTCGGCGAGATAGCCGCCTGCTGGCACCGAGATCACCGACAGCCACATCACGAGGCTGATCGCGGAGCCTGCCGCCGCAATGCTCCAGCCGCGCTCGGCGAGCAGGGAGGGGCCGAACGAGAAGATCATGGCGAAGCCGACATTAAAGAGTCCCCAGATCAGACCTGCGACGATCACCGCCAGCAGCGCGAGGGGATCGAGCCGGCCTGGGCCGGCCGCGCTGACTGTGGCTCCCGGCGGCGACTGATAGAGCGTGATCAGCACAATACCGATGGCCGTGAGTGCGCCCGCCGCCAGGAACACCGCGCTCGCGCCATAGGCCGTGCCGATCGCCGGCAGCACCAGCAGCGAGATCGCGACGCCGGCCGGCCAGGAGTTGACGAAGATCGCCATCGCGGTGGCGATCTCCTTCCCGGCGAACCAGTCGGTGCCCATCTTGGTGAGCTGCACCGTCAACAGCACGCCGCCGGCGCCGGAGACCAGCCGGCCCGCCATCTGCCAGCCCCAGATGTCGGTGGTGGCCATGACGAGGCTGCCCGCAGTCATCAGCAGCAGCGCCGCGATCGTCGTCGGCTTGTCGCCAAGGGTCCGGCCGATCGCGCCGCCCGGCAGCGCCAGCACGATGCCGGGGGTGAAATAGAGTCCGATCAGGATGCCGATATCGGCGAGCCCGACGCCAAAGGTCTGTTGCAGCAACGGCGCGACTGCGGCCACGCTCTGGAACTGGAACGCGATGGTGAGGCGCACGACGAACAGGATCGCAAGAATGCCCCAGCGATTGCGCAACGTCTCATCTCCCCAAGCCCTCTCTCGAAGGTGCGGTGGAGAGGGACGAGAGTCAACCGGCTGTCTTCCTCGTCGCGCGCCCATAGAGAAGACACAGCAGCGCCAGCAGCACCGCGGCCGAGAGCCCGAGCGACCAGTGAATGCCGATCGCCGCGCCGAACAGGCCGACGGTGATGCCGCTGAAGGCCCGCATCCCCAGCCCAGCCATGTTGTAGAGCCCGACGACGCGGCCGCGGATGTCGTGCGGCGCGTTCAACTGCACCAGCGCCTGCGCCATGGTATTGAACGACAGCTCGAAGAAACCCGCAAAGAACAGCAGCACGATCGCGACCGGATAGATCCGCACCGCGGCGAAGCCGAGCAGCGCCACGCTCCACAGCATCGCGAGCGTGATCGCGGTGCGCGGCGTGCCCTTCAACCGTCCCCAGGATTCCAGCGCGATGCCGGCGAGCAGTGCACCTGCCGCATCGGCCGCGAGCAGAACGCTGTAGGAGACGCCGGGATCGCCGTGGCCGAGATCGCCGGCAAAGCCCGGCATCTGGGCGTGATAGGCGTTGCCGATCATGAAGGAGGTGAGGCCGGCGAGCCACGTCATTGCGGTCAGCACCGGCTGCGTGCCGATGGCGCGCATCGTCAGCACGATGTCGGCAAGGCCGCGCATGGCGAAGCGCCGCACCGCGACGCTCTTGTCGCGCACCGGGGCCCAGAACAGCCAGAGCAGCATCGGCAGGTAGAACAGCGTGTTGAAGATGATGCCGTGCGAGGTGCCCAGCGTGAGCATGATGACGCCGCCGACGGCGGGGCCGACCAGGATGCCGAGATAGCGCGCCATCGCATTCAGGCGCACTGCGCTCGGAAGATCCGCGGGACCGACGAGATCGTAGAGCAGAAGCTGGTTCGGCGTCTGCCACAGCACGCCGGCGCAGCCATGGATCACCAGCAGCAGCATCGCGTGCCACATCTGGATGGTGTCGGTGATGAAGAAGAAGCCCCATCCTGCCGAGGCCACGATGAACAGCAGCATGCCGCATTGGATGATGCGTCGCGGATCGAACCGGTCGGCGAGCCCGCCGACCGCGACCGAGAACAGCAGGAACGGCAGCCAGTGCGACAGCACGGCAAAGCCCCCCAGCGTCGGCGAATGGAATTTCTGGAACACCACCCAATAGCTGATCACATGCTCGATATTGTCCGCCATCATCGCCAGCACGTAGGCGATGAACTGGAGCCGGTACGGCACCGACTTCATCGCCGCGAACGATCCGGACGCGACAACAGGATTTTGGGGAAGGGGGTTCAAGCGATCACCTGGGTGGGACTGTTCGGGCCTTACACGTTCACCGCCGGCCGCTCAAGACACTTGGGTGTTTGTCCGTAGCCCGCAATCCGGGACC
This sequence comes from Bradyrhizobium sp. LA2.1, assembly GCF_040547725.1. Lineage (NCBI taxonomy): Bacteria > Pseudomonadati > Pseudomonadota > Alphaproteobacteria > Hyphomicrobiales > Nitrobacteraceae > Bradyrhizobium > Bradyrhizobium sp. LA2.1. The sequence continues at coordinate 137,810 of NZ_JBEPQI010000004.1, read as the reverse complement.
GCCGACCCCGCATTCCGCAAAGCTCCATGCGGGCTACGAAGCAGCGCGTCACGCGATCTCCGTCGCCAGAAACGACCTGACCACCGCAGCAAACTCATCCGGCTTGTCATATGGCAACCCATGGCCCGCATTCGCGATCACCTCATGGCTGAGGTGTGGATTGAGCCCCTGCAGCTCCCGCGCCGTTTCGACGGAGACAACGCCATTGTCTCCGATGACAAGCAGGCACGGGACGGCAATGGCTTCGACAAGCTCGCGATAATCCGGGTTCGGCGGCGTGAGAACCTCGAAGGCGCTGATCTCGGTCCGCAGCCGCGCATCAATGATCAGGTCAAGCAGCTCGGATGAGCGGTGCGGATGCCGCCGCCGGGCTTCGGCCAGCGCCTCGTCCTTGTCCCGGGCGAGAAGCCGGCGATGCTGCTCGGCGACGTCGCTCCGGTAAATCTCGCGCTGGCGCTCCGGTGCCAAGAAAGTCGGATCGGCGAGGATAACGCTGCGAATGGCCGTACCCATCTCGCTCGCAACCACGGCGGCGGTCATGCCGCCCATGGAATGGCCGAGCAGGATCGGGGCAGTCAGCCCGAGCGCGTCAATGAGGCCGATGACATCGTCTGCGAGATCGCGGTACAGATACCCGCCGGACGGTGCGCTCGACGCGCCATGTCCTCTCGCAGAGGGCATGATGACGTCGTAGCCGTCCTCGAGAGCGCGCGCCAACGGTGTCCAGCAGGCGCCGCTTCCGGTCAGACCATGCAGGGCAATCAGCGCAGGCTTGTCGTCCCCGGTCCGTAAATAATGGATGTCGATGCCATTTGCCGCGCAGGTTCGGCTCGTCCAGTTTGTCATTCGCAACGACTGTCAAAGAATCAACGCCGACGCCATCCTACCCCAGCGCCTTGACGTAAACCGCATAGGGCACGCCCAGAATATCGGGCGCCTCGCGAACCCTGGTAAATCCCATCCGCTGATACATCGGCAATGCGACCGTCATGATCGGCGTCGTGTGCAGGGCGATGACCGGCGACCGGTCGCGCTCGGCGCGGCGCAGGCATTCCTCGGTCAATTGCCGGCCGATGCCCTTGCTGCGCGCGGCCGGATCGACCACCAGCATGCGGATGACCGGCCAGGCCGGATCGAAGAAGGCCGGCTTCGGGGCTTGCGGACCGACATAGGCGACGGCGCCGACGATCTGGCCGCCATCCTCGGCGACGATGATCTCGCCGGTTTTGGCAAGCTCCGGCATCTTCGCGACATGGGTCGTAAACAACGGCCAGTCGGAATAATCCTGCTCGAATTGCGCGAAAGCCGCGAGAGCGACGCGCACGATCGCTTCCGCATCAGTCGGCTGATAGTCACGTAGCATCGACGTTGTCCTTGTCGCCCGGGTGGAGCGAAGCGTAATCCGGGGACGCCGGTCTCGCATTCCACGCTGCGCCATGCGGGCTGCGAGCCATCTCATCCTAGACCGGCGTCCGGATGCAAGCCATTTACGGGCGCGCGCGAGTCGTCAGTATTGACACTTGGCGGCCGCCGAGCCACCTTTCTTTCAGGTGGATACGACCTGCCGCTTGCACCCTTTACGGGATGGTGAACGTATCGCATGCATCGTCTTGGCCCCTTTGCCGAACAACGGGTCAGCAACGCAAGCACTGGCTTCCCGAAGTGTTCAAGCAAAGGAGTAAGCCATGCGCGACTTTCGCGATGCTAAAGCCATGGCGCGCACGCTGCGCGCCTCTCTCGCCTCCAAAGGTCTCAAGATTTCGGTCGCCGAAAGCCTTGAGCTGACCGCCGAGCTGTTTGGCTTGGCTGACTGGAATACGCTTGCTGCCGCGATCCGACGCGGACCGCCGGCGTCTGACACGACCTCGGCTCAGCCACCGCGTGCGAGCATCAAGTGGCCTTCGGGATTTACCCGGGAGCTCGATCTGACTCTGAACAGGGCTCTCACTTACGCCAAAGCGCGAAAGCACGAGTTTGCGACGCTGGAGCATCTCTTGCTTGCGCTGCTGGACGATCCGGATGCCTCGGAAGTGATGAAGGCCAGCGAGGTTGACCTCGAAGCCCTGAGGCGAACCACAGTCTCCTATATCGACGATAAGCTGAGCACTTGGGTGATGATCCGCGACGAGCGCGACACGACGCCGACGGTTGCATTTCGACGTGTGGTGCATCGTGCGACCGTGCGCAGCCTGAAACGTGAAACGAGCGGTCTGGACGTGTTGGCGACCATGTTCAGCGAAACTGCAAGTCCTGCGGTTTGGCTCCTGAGCGAGCAGGGCATGACCGGCGAAGGTCTTGAGAGAGCGCTTCCTCGCGCAAGTTGAGAGAACAGTGAACCTTCTGCCCCGGTGCATTTGAGGTACGCACCTTGGTATTTGCAACGCCCCACGGCTGTCATAGGCTGATCGTCGGCCGCACCATCAATCATAACAGACGGGCAGCGAGGACACACCCATGGACCAGATCCGCGTCTGCACTCACGCAGGACCGGGCTCGGAGCCCGTCATCAAGACCGTGCCATGGCCGAAGGTCGGCAAAAAGGCTGCGCTGATCAAGGTCGGCGCCTGCGGCGTCTGCGGCACCGATCTGCACATTCTCAAAGGGCATTGGCCGAAGCCGCTGCCCTGGCCGTTCACGCTCGGCCACGAGCTCGGCGGAATCATCGTCGAATGCGGCGACGAATTCACCGAGGACTTCATGAGCAAGCCGCTCAAGGTCGGCTCGAAAGTGATGATCCCGCCGCTGATGCCCTGCGGCCATTGCTATTACTGCATCCATTATCCGCAGACCGCCAACAAGTGCCTGACGCCGGTCTATTACGGCCGCTATCTCGGCTTCGATAAACCACCTCACATGTGGGGCGGCTGGGCCGAATATGTCTATGTCGATCTCGAGATGCTGCCGGGCACCAAGATCTACAAGCTGCCCGACGACATGTCGCTGCGGCTGGGCGCGCTCTCGGAGCCGCTGACCTCATGCATCCGCGCCTTCAACCGCGCCAGTCGCGCCGGTGGTTTTTCCTGGGGCGACACGGTGGTGATCCAGGGCTCGGGTCCGATCGGCATTCTCGCGGTCGCGGCCGCCAGGGAGATGGGAGCGGGGCGCGTGATCTGCGTCGGCGCGCCGGAAGAGCCGCGGCTCAAGTTCGCGCGCGAGTTCGGCGCGGAGGCGACGGTCAACATCGAGGAGATCAAATCGCCGCAGGAGCGCATCGCGTGCGTCCGCGAGATCGTAGGCCATTTCGGCGCCGATCTCGTGATGGATTGCTCGGGACATCCGACCGCCGGCCCCGAAGGCATCGAGATGCTGCGCGACGGCGGCACCTATGTCGAGATGGGTCAGTTCACCGATGCCGGCTCGATCGAGACCTCCTGGCACCGCATCTGCACCAAGGACCTCAACGTCCTCGGCTCCTGGGGCTTTACCGGTAATGATCTCCCGCTCGGCGTCGACATGCTCTACCGCACGCGTGACAAATATCCCTGGCTGAAGATGCAGACGATCTATCCGTTCACGGAAGCGGGCGTCGCGCAGGCAGTGAGGGATGCGATGGCGATGAAGACGGTGAAGTCGACCATCGTGCCGTGGCCGGAACTGGTGGACTAGACAATGCCGTCCATTCCACCCGATCTCGCTGCGTTCCTGGTCGAAGCCAAGCGGCGCACCTATGCGGGGCTGGACGACGACGCGACCGTGGCCGCGCCGCTGCTCGCCGGCTCCAAGCAGCTCGAGCATCGCGCGCCACCTTATGCCTATCGCGATATCTATTTCGGGATGGGATTTTTCGTTGGCCAAGAGACCGTGTCGCGGGATGATCGTGTCATCTGGTCGATGAGCTACAGCGGCGGCGCCCGCGCGGACATCACGGATCGGTCCACGCTGCTCGAGATCTACAAATTCCTGCGCCAGGCGCTGTTGGGCGTAAGCGTCGAGGAGCCTTATCGGGGACCGCGCCTGTTCGAGCAGGCGGGCATGGTCTACCGCAACGAGGTCGAGGGTTCGCTCGATCGTTTCCATGGCGTCGAGACGATCTCGCGGCATGATGGCGCGCCGCTGTACGAGCTGCGCTATAGCGGTGGTTTGTTGCGATAATTCTTGAACCTTGTAGCCCGGATGGAGCACAGCGCAATCCGGGGCCGCCGGTCCCGCATTCCGCTCCATGCGGGCTACGAGCCTGAGTTTGGAATGAGGGCTACAATGACAGACGAACCTAAGCCGCGCTCGCCGTTCGCTGCCATTCGCGCGATCGACTACACCGTCATCTTCGTGCGCGACATGGCGGCGATGCGCCGGTTCTACGAGGACGTTCTCGCCTTTCCGCTGCTGCGCGAGCTCTCGCCGAACTGGATCGAGTACGGCCTGGGCGGCAACACGCTGGCGCTGGCGAGACCGAGCCGGACCGCGGCCGACGCGCCGACACCGGCGGGCAGCGCCTCGCTGCAGCTGGCCTTCAAGGTGTCCGCGACCGAGGTCGATCAATGTGCCGATGAACTGGTGCGGCAGGGCGTGGCGCTGCTGTCACCGCCCACGAACCAGTCGTTCGGACACCGGACGCTGTTTTTTCGCGATCCCGACGGCAATTTGCTGGAGGTCTATGCCGAGATCTGAGGCGCCCAAAAAGTTCCATCGGGAATCCCCGATCTATCCATGTTAAGGTGAAACTTAGGCCCAGGTTCCGACTTTCACTTCACGGGAGAGGTATCGTGAAGCGAATCCTGAAACCCGTTACTTACATCCTGGCGGCCATCTACTTCCTGGTGGATGCCGTCTTCATGGCCGTCGCGCGGCCAATGGCGCGCTGGATTGGGCGGCATTTCGAATTCAAGTGGTTGCGCACCTGGATCAGGTCGCTGTCCCCTTATCCCTCGCTCGCCCTGTTTTCCGTGCCCGTGATCATTCTGGAGCCGATCAAGCCGGTGGCGGCCTACCTCGCTGCAACAGGTCAGATCGTGAGCGCCGCCGTGACTTTCATCGTCGGCGAATTGCTCAAGCTCGTGCTGGTCGAGCGCCTGTTCCATCTTACGCGCGACAAGCTGATGCGGATTCCGGCGTTCGCCTGGGCGTACGGCAAGTTCTCCGAGGTGAAGGCGTGGCTGCAGGCAACCGACGCCTGGCGCGCCATCCGCGCCCTGAGCCGCGCGGCGAGGGACACAGTTGCACGGGTCAGGGCGAGGCTGGTCGGCCGCTTCAGCAAGCTGGCGACCTCCAGGGATTAGACGCGCGCCAAGCGTTGTCCTCTATGCGAGCTTGCGTGCTGCGGCGGTGGCCTTGTCGCCCGTGTTCGGCGTGCCGGTCGGCTCGATGAGCAGGAGGTGAACCTCCTCGCGTGCCACCGGGCGATGCTCGACCCCTTTGGGCACGACATAGAGTTCGCCCGGACCGAGCGTCACCGTGCGATCCCGCAATTCGATGTCCAGACTGCCTTTCAGGACGAGAAAGAAATCGTCGGTGTCCTCATGCTTGTGCCAGGTGAACTCGCCCTTAACCTTCACCACCATCACGTCGCAATCGTTGAAGGTCGTAACCGTGCGCGGCGACCAGAAATCCCCAAAGGTCGCGAGTTTGTCGGCAAGCGATATCTTGTCGGCCATGTTTCACCCCGTTGCTCTCTCGTGAGGCACGATTTGGGATCGAATGACCGACGTGGCAAGGCCAGCTATTTGACATGTCCTGATAACATGGCCTCCGCCCATTCCGGGCGGCCGTTGGCGAGCGCCTGCGCGGACGCGGCTTCCCAGTCGTATTCCAGGGCCAGCAGTTCGACTTGCCAGCCTCTTGTTCGTTTCGTGAGGATCGCGTAGCGGGCGTGAGGCGAGCGATGCTCCAGGTTTGCGGCAAACGGAATGTCCGCGAACACCGGGCAACCAACGCTGCCGGGATTGAGGACCAGGCGGTCGCCCGGGCCCTGAACAGCCGCCTGGCGGTGGCTGTGACCACACAGCACGACACGCGCCGTTGGCGCGCTCGAAAGGCGCGCGGTCAGCACGTCGCGACGCGCCGGCACGAAGCGGCCGTCCTCGAGCGCTTCTTCGAGCAGGCACGTCGTATCGTCGTCGGGTGTGCCGTGGCAGGCCAGGATCCCGTCGTCCAGCCGTATTTGGGAGGGCAGGCTGTGAAGTGCGCGGCGCTGCTCCGCGGTCAATGCGCTACGCGCAAACAGACCTGCCGGCGAGAGCTTGTCGTCTGGAAACTCCTCGATCCAGCGATCATGATTTCCGCGCACCGTCGGCAACGACAGCGACTGGAGAGCCTCGAAAGTTTCCTTTGGCCACAGCGGGCTGGTGACGCAATCGCCGAGGTTGACCGTACGATCGACGCCGCGCGCCTTGATGTCGGCCAGCACCGCTTCCAACGCAGCGAGATTGCCGTGGATATCGGAAATGACTGCCAATCGCATCGTCGTGCTCCCCGTGCTGCTTTGCCTGAACTTAACTCTGCCAGGTCACCGGACCTATCTAGCATCGGCTGATGGGACGTTCACCAACCAGCCATGGCTGATCTGATGTTCCTTCACCACCGTCGCGCCGACGACCTTGGTCCCCTCCAGCTCCCGCACGATCCGCTCTTCCGGCCCGACGATGCCGAGATCGAACTCGCGGTCCGGCGTGATGAGGATCATGCGCCGGCCCATGATGGCCGGGCGTTCGGCATAGATCGCGCAGCCCTGACCGGGTTTGCAGTGCCGGCACCAGCCTCCAGCCGGTATGGCCAACGCCTCGATGGCCATGACCTTGCAGCAAAGCGTGCAATCGCCGCAGGCGCGTTTGGCGGAAGGCGTCACGCGGTCGTTCCCTCTAAACCGGTTGGCTTCAGGTTAATGGAGGTGGCCGCAAAGGTCCGCTGCAACCTTCAGGCGCGGTTCTTTCCGTCAAGCCATGCATCATAGGCATGGTGATTCCAGAGCACTTGGCGTAAAGAGCGCCCTGATCACATCACATCCAGCGTGCGGCCGGGCCGTTTGCCGCGCACGCAACTCAGGTCCGCCGGTTCACCGTTCCGCGCCTGACATTAACCAAGGTTCTCCATCCCGTGTCTTTTCCGGCCCTGACCCCGCCGCTCGCCCACGCTTTGGCCGAGCGGAACTATGATTCACCCACCCCCGTCCAGCTCGCCGTGCTCGCAGACGAAGCCGCCGACCGCGACCTCCTGGTTTCGGCCCAGACCGGCTCCGGCAAGACCCTCGCGTATGGCCTCGCCATGGCCAAGGATCTGTTTGGCGATGCCGAGCGGTTCGAGCAGGCGGGGGCGCCGCTCGCCCTGATCGTGGCGCCGACCCGCGAGCTCGCCTTGCAGGTTCAGCGCGAACTGGCATGGCTGTATGGGCATGCCGGCGGGCGGGTCGTCTCCTGCGTCGGCGGCATGGATCCGCGGCGCGAGCAGCGCGAGCTTGCGGCGGGCGCTCACATCGTCGTCGGCACGCCCGGCCGGCTATGCGATCATTTGCGGCGCGGCCGTCTCGACATCACGGAATTGAAAGTGGTCGTCCTCGATGAGGCCGACGAGATGCTCAATCTCGGCTTTCGCGAGGACATAGAATTCATCCTCAAGACCACGCCGGAGACACGCCGCACGTTGCTGTTCTCGGCGACGTTTCCGCGCGGTATCGTGGCGCTGGCCAAGCAATATCAGCAGCAGGCGTTTCGGATCGAGGTCGCCGGCGATGAAGGCGGTCACGCTGACATCGAGTACCGCGCCATCCGGGTCGCCCCCGGTGATGTCGAACATGCCGTCGTCAACGTGCTGCGCTTCTTCGAGGCGCCGAGCGCGCTGGTGTTTTGCAGCACGCGCGATCACGTCAGGCATTTGCAGGCGGCGCTGCTGGAGCGCGGCTTCTCCGTGGTCGCGCTGTCAGGCGAATTGACGCAGAACGAGCGGACCACGGCGCTGCAGTCGCTCCGGGACGGACGCGCTCGCGTCTGTGTGGCGACCGACGTCGCCGCCCGCGGCATCGACCTGCCGAGCCTCGATCTCGTCATCCATGCCGATCTGCCCAACGACGCCGAGGTGATGCAGCATCGCTCCGGCCGCACCGGGCGGGCGGGCCGCAAGGGGACGAGTGTCCTGCTGGTGCCGCCTGTACGGCGGCGACGTGCGGAAATGCTGCTGAACGTCTCGGGGATCGACGCGGTCTGGGGAACGGCACCGCAGGCGGAGGAAATCCGCAAGCTCGATCACGACCGCATGAAGGACGTGTTGTTCACCGAGGAGACGACCGCGGACGATCTGGTGCTGGCGCAGGCGCTGCTGGCCGAGCGGTCGGCCGAGGATATCGCAGCCGCACTCGCGCGGCTCTATCGCGCACGGCTGCCGTCGCCCGAAGACATCATCGATCCCGGCGAGCGAGCCGGCCGGCCGCGCGACGATCGCGGGCGCGACAATGTCCGCGCACCGCGCGACGATGCCCGCACTTCGCGCGGCGATGATCGCCCCGAAAGAGCCCGACCCAAATCAGGAAAATCGTCGGCGAAACACGGCATGGCGGACGGCAGCGTCTGGTTCCGGGCCAACATCGGACGAAGAAAGAATGCGGAAGCACGCTGGCTCTTGCCGATGATCTGCCGCCGCGGCGGCATCGACAAGGGCGACATCGGCGCCATCAAGATCATGGACACGACGACCGAGTTCGAAATTTCCGAGCGGGTCGCGGAAACCTTCGCCGCCAAGATCAAGCGTCCGGACAAGGAAGACAATATCCGCCTCGAACCGATGACGGATGCGCCGCAGCGGCAGGCGCCTTCGGAAGAGCGGTCAAGGCCGCCCCGGCGCGAGAGCGGCGACAGCGATCATCGCGAACGTCGCGACGATCGCCCGCGCGATGCAGCTGGATTCAAGCCCCGCGACAAGGCTCACGGCGAGCGCAGGCCGAAATTCGATGATGCTCCTTCGTTCGGAAAGAAAAAGAAGCACAAGAACAAGCCTGGCCATGCCGAGCCGGCGGTGACGCCGTGGCCGTTGAAGGGCGCGCCTGGAAAAAAGAAGGCGAAGAAAAAGCATCGGGGCTGAACTGCGCCTGACCGTGCAGACAGCAATGATGCCGCCGGATTGCGCCGGCGACATCATCTGAGAAGTCAGCTGCGAACTCAGCGGCCACCGCCACCGCCGCCACCACCACCACCTCCGCCGCCGCCACCACCGGCATCACGCATCGACGAGCTGTAGCGGGGGTCCGTCTGCTTCATGTAGATGGGCGAGGTGTCGTGAGTGAGGTTGACGCGGCTTCTGCCGCCAGGGGTCGGCGTCTCGACAAGGATACCGCAGCCCTCGAAGAAGGCGGAATCGCAGCCATAGGTCCGGACCTGTGCCGCGTTGGCACTGGTCGCGCTGAACGCGGCCGCCGCGGCGAATGCAATCAAAGCAACTTTTGACAATGTAAGTTTCATGGAAAGTCTCCAGTCTCGGTTCGGCGAGACCGGAACGGCCCGCGCACACCTTCGACGGGGGCTGATCGAAGGCGGTTCGAGGGACGGCTTCACGCCCGCGTGAGCCGGGCGGGGACGTTATGTCGCAGCGAGGTCGCGAAGCATGTAGGTCGCGCCTTCGCCATAGGAGGCGAGCTTTGCGCGCGCCTCCGTATCCGCCGCGACGGGCCGGAAGCCGAGACGCTCCCATAACGGCCGCGTGGCGTAGACCGAGACCAGCGCGAGCGTTGTGATGTGTGATGCGCGCGCCAGCTTCCCGATATCGGCAATATAATCGCGCGCGATGCCACCGCGGAAATCGGGCAGCACGGCGACGTCGTGCACGTAGAGACAATCCGCATCATCAGGCAATTGTTGCAGGAAGCCGTTGAGCGGCGGAATGCGGTGTTGCTTCCACGGATGCGCGAGTCCGTAGCCGGCGATCTCTTCGTTGGCGATGAGCAGACGGCAGCCATCGGGATAGAGCCGCATCTTCTCCGCGAACACGTCGGGACTCTCGGGGAGATCAGGATGGATCCGCGCTGCGATCGCGCTGATCGCGACCAGGTCGGAGGCGCGCCCGGGACGCCAGTGCGGCTTGCTCATGTCGGTCCGTTGGTCGGTCTCACCCATTCCAGTTTATTCCGTCGCGACGATGCGCGCAGCGAAAAATATCTTTGCCGCCGTCTCAGGAATACGAAGCGTTGCGCGGCGTCCTACCCCATGCAAGCCAATTGCATGACAGGAGAACCCATGACGTCCTCGATCCGCCTCGCGCTCACGCTCGCCGTATCGCTCGCCATCATCCCCGCTGCCTTCGCCGCGCCGCCGACCAAGACCGGCAAGACCGACAAGGGTAACGTGCTCACCGACGCCAAGGGCATGACGCTCTACACCTTCGACAAGGATGCGGACGGCAAGTCGGCCTGCAATGGACCGTGTGCGACAAACTGGCCGGTGCTGAAGGCCGAGGCGAGCGATGCTGCGGCCGACGGCTACACCGTCATCACGCGCGACGACGGATCCAGGCAGTGGGCTTACAAGGGCAAGCCGCTCTACACCTTCGCCAAGGACCAGAAGCCCGGCGACATCACCGGCGACGGCTTTCTGAACGGCGCTTGGCACCTGGCGATGCCGTGAGCTGACAATCCGCCGCGGCAATGCGAGGTGGTATCTGACATTGACGAGATGCCACCGGTCTCGTGCCTCGGACGCAGCGCAGCGCCGTGTTGGCGATGCGACGTATCGTTCAATGCGGTGCGCTGCGGAGCGGCTCCATCAACTCAATTAGTGACAGGGCGCCATCTGGAAGCGGCCGAATCCTCGCCGCGCCCCCAGCGGAAGGCCACCGGCGCCGGCGCCTCCGAACCGCTTGCCGGACTGATCTCAAATTGGCGGAAGTAATGGCGACAACTTCGAAGAAGTAAAAACGCCGCCCGTGGCGCGTCGTCGCTTGAATTGAATTTATTCATGTCGAGAGTCCGAAAGCGAACCGAAGGCCCGATTTTGGTTGGTCATAGTTGGTTCCGGCAGGGGGCGAAAGCGGCATATCGGCAGCAGCATCCCTCCATTTGAGAGTAGGGGCACTGGTTTCCCGGTGCGGTCCGCACCTGGGAGCTTCTGGGAGTCTTCAATCCATTATCTGGTTTCGCGTGAGGGGATGAATGACCATGAATGATGCCAATCTGAAAGCCGAGACGAACGCCACTGCGCCGAATGGGACGGCGAATGGCGGTGCAATGCCCAGGTTCGACATGCCATTTTTCAACTTCCAGGCGATCTTCGGCGATCTCGCCGAGCAAGGCGCCGCGCGGGCCAAGGCAAATTTGGAGCGGATGAGGGCGGCTTCCGAGGAGATCACCGAAGCGCTCCGCGAAGCCTGTTCGACCAATGCCACGCGTGCCGCCGATTACGGCACCAAGGTCATCGAAATATCAAACATCAATACCAGCTCCGCGCTGGAGTTCATGTCCCAGCTTGCGGATGCGAGGTCGTTTGCGGATGTCGTGAACCTCTCCACCACCCACAGCCGCAAGACCTTTGAAGCGGCTTCTCGCCAAAACCGGGAGCTTTGGGACCTCGCCCAGAAGGTCGCAACCGAGACGGCCGAGCCGATCAAGAAGAGTTTCAACCTGGTTCTGCATAGGGCTGCTTGAATCGAGGCTACTGGCCGCGTGGATCGGCTGGACGAGCGTCTTCGCCAGAAGGGGCGCGGTCCAGCCGAGGCGGTGAAGCCTTGCCGTGAGAAGCCTTGCCGTGAGGTGATGCCAAGCTGGAGGAAGTCAGGATGGGTATGGTGATGATCAAGTGCCCGGAAACGGGCCACGCCATTCCGACGGGCATCGAGATGGATCGCGAAAGATTTCGGTGCAGTACGGTGTTCTTTTCGCGCACATATTGCGGGATGTGCGCGGCGACGCACGAGTGGTTCGCCAGAGAGGCCTGGGTCTATGAATCGGTCTTGGCGAACGGGAAGTCCGGGGGCGGGCAGCCGTTCCGCGCGGGCGCGGTGTGAAGCCGCCTGACGGCATCCTGCGAAACGATCCGATCGATCCTGCGGCTCATCACCTTGTAGCACTCGCAGGCGACGACCTCGAGTCGCGGCCTGTCGATCTCGAGTTGGCCGCGCCGACTGGATTTCAGGGCCCTTGAGGTTCGAAGTGCGCTCACGACGTGCGTGACGGTGGTCCGCCGGACGCCGAGCAATTCCGACAACGTCTCTTGCGTCAGGTGCAGGACGTCACCACTGCCCTCCGTCCGATCGTGAATGTGAAGCAGCCAGCGGGCGAGGCGGGCCTCGACGGAGTGCAGTGCATTGCAGGCCGCGACGTGCAGGAATTGCGTCATCATCGCCCTGGTGACGATCTGAACCGCGCTTGCGAGGGCGGGACTGCGTTCGAGCGTCGCTTGAAATCGCGCGGGCGAGATCTGCAGTGCGGTCCCGGCCACGCGGACAACCGCCGTCAGGGGGGAGCGGACGGGGCCGAGCGCCGTCATGAGGCCGACGACGCCGTCGTTGCCGATCACGGCGGTTGCGGCTGCCTGTCCGTTCGGCAACTCCATGATGAGGGCGATCGCGCCGCTGCACGGGAAACAAAGGTGTTCGACCCGGTCGCCCGATCGAACCAGGACTGCATCGTGCTGGAGCGGTACTTTCCGGAGATACGGTGCAAGCAACGCGAAGTCGGCCGGCGGTAATGCAGCTAACAGGCGATTACCAACTCTGGTCGCGTGCTCCATCACGGGGAATCGTCCCTCGACGGAGGCCCGGCGGCGAGCAAACGCATCGTCTCCGGCCGAGCCGCGTTGCCGTGCAGGCCTATGCCCGGCAAACAGCTAAACGTCCTGCAGCAGGTAAGGTTCCAATGATGGATCGCGAGCCTGGCTCACGCTGCCGGCGCGGGCACTAGTCCGTAGCGCAGCATCGTCTCTTTCATCTTCGCGGGATCGGGTGGCGCGCCGGCCGACAGGAGTGCGGCCATCTCCGTGAAATATTGCGGGCCCAGCACCCCGGGGCTCAGGATGCACAGGCATGTTGCCGGTCCCGTCGAACGGTTGGTGAAACCGTGCACGATGCCGCGCTTGATGAAGACCGATTCTCCGGGGCCGAGATCGTTCTGCTTGCCGTCGATCGTCCAGGTCGATACGCCGGACAGCCCGTAGATGGTTTCGTCCCAGCGGTCGTGATAATGCGGAATCGGCATCCGCGCATTCGGCTGGAGCGTCATTTCGAAGATGTCGACGCTGCCGCCGGTGTCGTCCTTGCTGTGCAGGAAGCGGAGCTGAAGCGTACCGAAACTGATGATGTCGGACATGGCTGTGTCATCCCGGTGAGAGGCTGCATCGAGGTCGCGGCGTTCGCCCTCGTCGAAACGAAAACTACCTCAGCCCCTCATACACCATCAGCCCGCGTGCGATCTGCAATTTGCGGATTGCGCGCGGCAGCAGCTTCTCCGGCTGATGCAGATAGCGCCAGGAGGTGAGGGCGAATGCGGACAACGCGCCGCATTCGTCGTTGAACGGTGCGAGCACGCCGGTGACACTCACCGGCGTATGGGGGCGGGCGTTGAAGGGCAGCAGCAGCAGCTCGAGATGCGCCTTGCTGCCATCCTCGCGCGCGGCGGTGACGCCGGCGATCGCACCTAACGTCTCGTCGGCGACGATCGTGGTGATCTCCTCGATCTCGCTGCGGCTGGCCTCGGTGAACAGCGCCGCAAAGCTCTGGTCCTTGAGGTCGAGCCCCGCGAGCGCGCAGACGCGCGTGCCGGCGACGCGGAACGGGAAGCCGAGGTTTTGCTCGCAGGACAGCACGAAGATATCGCCGAGCAGGCCGCGGACCGCGGCCGGATCGATATCGGCCCGATCAGGGGCCCGCGCAGTGCCGCGCTTCTTGTCCCAATACGCGAAGAACGCGCGGCTCGACGGATGTTTCATGACTGAACGCTTACCCCGGGGCGCTAGCTCGCGGGACAAACCTGTCCCGCTTCAGTGCACCCGCGATCCCTTTCGTTGTTGTGCAGGAGGGGATTTGCAGCGTCCATGCCGTGGAGGCGTTTTCGGGCCCCCGGAGGCTGTCTTTGCGTCGTTAACGTTAAATTAACTATCCGCTTTCCGTCCGGCGCGCCGCTGCTATGGTGATCGCGGTCGCAAGCCTCGCCGCTTTCATCCAGGTTCTCGGCGGGGCCTGTACACGGGCGTCAAACAGTTTGGTCGCGGGCCGCGGGGAGGGGTGGGGATACACCTTATTCCTCTGGGTACCGGAAGACCGACACGGACAGGCAGGGCTTTCCCAGGGCCCTGCCTTTTCCTTTTGTGCACTTGCGCAAGGCCGGCAAAGGCGACTATCTCCAAGGCTGTCGTTAAGCCTGTCGCTCCGATCGCGCCTGAAAGCGAAGCTGCCTTGGATTCCCCGCAAGATTCTCCGCCGGAGATACCGGCCGTTGTCGAGGAAGCTCCGCGCGAGCCGATCCTGACGCTGCCGGTCGCGCTGACCGCCTATATCCTCCTTTTGGCGGTGATCCATCTGCGGGTGCTGCTGCCGCCGGAGCTCGAGAACTGGACCATCGACGTCTTCGGCTTCATCCCGAAACGTTACGATTCCTCGCTGCTCAACCTGCAGATCCCCGGCGGGGCCGGCGCCAAGGTCTGGACCTTCGTCACCTATTCGCTGCTGCACGCCAATCTGACCCATCTCGGCTTCAACGTGCTGTGGCTGCTGCCGTTCGGCAGCGCGCTGGCGCGGCGCTTCGGCGCGATCAGGTTCTTCCTGTTTCTCGCGGTGACGGCAGCGGCCGGCGCGCTCGCCCATCTCGTCACCCATGAGCACGCGGTGGCGCCGATGATCGGCGCCTCGGCCTCGGTGTCCGGCGCGATGGCGGCGGCGATCCGCTTTGCCTTTGTCCGCGGCAGCTTCCTGTCGTTCAGCCGATCGGACGCCGATACCGCCGCGAGGGTTCCGGCACTGCCGCTGTCGCGCGCGCTGCGTGACGGGCGGGTGGTCGGCTTCCTCGCCGTTTGGTTCGGCGTCAACATCATCTTCGGCGTCGGCGCGATCGGCGTCGATTCCGAAACCACGAGCGTCGCCTGGCAGGCGCATATCGGCGGCTTCTTCGCGGGCCTTCTGCTGTTCGCGCTGTTCGATCCCGTGCCGCGCGTGCGAAACGATGCTGCGGATGCGTCATCACAGGACATTTCAAACCGCATTTGAAGCGGCGCTTGCGGCGCCGCCCGAATTCATCCATCATTCCCGAGAAGAATGTTCCGAAGCGACAAGCCGCTAGCGGCGATGCTTCGCGAAGCGCCTCAGCGTGCAACCGGCGCCTAAACTGTTAGTTGAAGACTCGACGAACAAGTCCGGTCCGCGAAATGCGGACGGATCCGATTCAGGGAGGCCGACAATGACGGTACGTTCCATTCTCAACACCAAGGGCCACCAGATCATGAGCGTCGAGCCCGACGCCAAGCTGGCTGCCGCGGTCAAACTGCTCGGCGAGAAGAAGATCGGCGCGGTGCTGGTGATGAACCAGAGCCGGCTCGAAGGCATCCTGTCCGAGCGCGACATCGTGCGCGTGATCGGCGAGCGCGGCGCCGGCGCGCTGGAGGAGCCGGTCTCTCAGGTCATGACCCGCAAGGTCGTGACCTGCAAGGAGACCGACACAGTCGCCGAGCTCATGGAGACGATGACCACCGGCAAGTTCCGCCATCTGCCGGTCGTCGACGGTGGCAAGGTGGTCGGCCTGATCTCGATCGGCGACATCGTCAAGCGCCGCGTCCAGGAATACGAGACCGAGCAGGAAGCCCTGCGCGACTATATCAAGACGGCCTGAGCGGCCTTACTCGTCGGCCTCACTCGTCTGCCTTGGGCTCGCCCGCCTTGGGCGCGCTGCCCGCGGGCGCCGGCGCGAGCACCTCGATCGCCTCCTGGATCGACTCCAGCGCGCGCTCGGCGGCGCGCGTGCCGTGCGCGATCAGATCCTCGCCGCGGTGGAAGTCGAACCAGCCGAAATGACCGACCCGCGGCGTGATCAGGAGATCGGGCGGATCGCCGGCGAGGCGCGCGCGGGTAATGCGGTCCTGCATGATGTTGAAGGCGTCGACCATCACCGAGGAGATGCCGGGCCGTCCGGCGCCGCCGAAGAACTCGCGCTTCATGGTTTTCTCGGGCGAGAACAATCGCGGGAAGCGCCGCTTCGCCGTCGTCGCCTCGGCCGCGGGCGGGACCGTCTCGGGCACCGCACCATGCGAATAGATCGTCGTGGAATGGGTGAAGATGTCGCTGGAAAGATTTGCGGCAATGACGATTTCGGCGCCGAGCGCGCGGGCGGCCGAGACCGGCACCGGATTCACCAGCGCACCGTCGACCAGCCAGCGGTCACCGATCAGGACGGGCGAGAAGATGCCGGGCAGGGCGTAGGAGGCGCGCATGGCGTCGACCACGCGGCCGCGCGTCAGCCAGATCTCGTGGCCGGTACGGACCTCGGTTGCGACGGCGGCGAACTTGATCGGAAGATCCTCGATCAGGGTCTGGCCGACCGCGTCCTCGAGCCGGGTTGCCAGCTTCTCACCACCGATCAGGCCGGAGCCGCTCAGTCGGATGTCGAGATAGCCGAGGATGTTGCGCATCCCTTGCAGGCTGCGTCCCCACTCCTGCAGCGTATCGAGCCGGCCGGCCGCATAGAGGCCGCCGACCACGGCGCCGATCGAGGTGCCGACCACGACGTCAGGCACGATGCCATTGGCGGCGAGGGTTCTGAGGATGCCGATATGGGCAAAGCCGCGCGCCGCGCCACCGCCGAGCGCCAGGCCAATGACCGGCCGTCGCACGCTGCCAAGACCGACCTTCTCTCCATTGGAGCCGTTCGCGCCCCGACCCTTCAAGATATCAAGCACCGAAACCCTCCTACCCCGGGCCAGCCCTCATAGCAGAGTAGGCGCCGTACTTCCGCTCCGCCAGAACGAGGGCAAAGCATGGTTTATACCGTTCGGGAAGCAGGGGGCAGGAGTGTGGCGAGGAGCGGCTGCCTCCCGTTTAATCACGCAGGCGTCAACCGGGTTCCAAAGAACTGTATCCGGCCGTATTCCCCGGGGATTCTGAGGCTTGAATTTGCCGCGTTTTCGGTGAAAAGCAGGTGGCATGACTCTCGGGGGTGACGGCATCATCGGATGGCGGCGCAGCACATCGCTGCTGCCGACACTGATCCTTGCTGCCTGCCTCTATATCCTTGGCCAAAATGCTGCCCAGGCGCAGCTTTTCTCCGATCGTCCGCCCCCGGTGCCGCCCGCCTCGGTACCCGACCCCGGCGGCGCCGTCAGCCTCGCGCCCCCCACCGGCCCGGGCGCTGGCCCGCCGAGCCTGCCGCCGACCCTGCTCCAGCCGAACACGCCCAGCATGCCCCCGCCTGCGGTCAGCACCGTGCCCGCGGCCCCGCCGCTCAACGCGGCCGTGCCCGGCCAGGGCGTTCTGTCGCTGACCGCGAAATACGGCAAGGACACACCCGCAATCACCAGCGGCCTGGTCTGGCGCGTGTTTGCCGACCGTCCTGACGAGAACGGCACCTTCAAGCTGATCCGCGAGGATCGGAACGCCACGCCGAACATCGTGCTGCCGCCGGGCAATTACGTCGTGCATGTCGCCTTCGGCCTCGTCAGCGCGGTGCGCACCGTCAGCCTGAAGGCCGAGACCGACCGCGAATCCTTCGTGCTGCCGGCCGGCGGCCTGCGCATCGAGGGACGCGTCGGCACCAGCCGCATTCCGCAGAACCAGATCTCGTTCGCGATCTACAAGGGCAGCCAGTTCGAGTCCGGCGAGCGCGCCTCGCTGGTGCCGAACGTCGCCGCCGGCGACGTCGTGCTGATCCCGGAGGGCACCTACTACATCATCTCCAATTATGGCGACGCCAATTCGGTGGTGCGCTCGGATATCCGCGTCCAGGCCGGCAAGCTCACCGACGTCACGATCACCCACCGCGCCGCCGTGATCACGCTCAAGCTCGTCAGCGACAGGGGCGGCGAGGCGCTCGCCAACACCGCCTGGTCGGTGCTGACCCCCGGCGGCGACGTCATCAAGGAATCGATCGGCGCCTTCCCGCGCGTCGTGCTCTCCGAAGGCGAATACCGCGCCATCGCCAAGAACGAGGGCAAGGTCTACGAGCGCGGCTTCAACGTCGTCAACGGCGTCGACGGCGAAGTGGAAGTCGTCGCGCGCTAGTCTCGTGTCCCGGGCGCGGTGCGGCATGCAATGCCGCTCCGCAGAGCCGTGACCCAGGAAGCCACAAGCACATATCTCGATAGATGGGCCCCGGCTCAGCGGCGCACCGCTGAAGAAGCGCTGCGCTGCGTCCGGTGCACGAGAGCGCAGTTTCGACGCGTAGCTGTTTCCACATCGTCATTGCGAGCGCAGCGAAGCAATCCAGAGTACCTCCGCGGAAAGATTCTGGATTGCTTCGCTGCGCTCGCAATGACGAGGAGGAGGGCCGCGCCCCCTCACTTCCGATAGCGCAGCGCCTCCACCAGCACGGCGAACGCCGGCGTCGGCTGCCGACGGCTCGGATAATAGAGGTGATAGCCCGCAAACGGTGCGCACCAGTCGGCGAGCACGCGGATCAGCCGGCCGTCGGCGATCTCGCGCTTAACGAGATCGTCGGGGATATAGGCAAGACCAAGCCCCGCCAGCACGGCATTCATCCTGAGCAGGCCGGTGTTGAACACGAGCTGGCCGTCGACCCGCACCTTCATCGCGCGTCCGCGCTTCTCGAACTCCCAGGCATAGATCCCGCCATAGGTCGGCAGGCGGAGGTTGATGCAATTATGCTCGGTGAGATCCTGCGGCAGCTTCGGCTTGCCCCGCGCGGCGAAATAGGCGGGCGCGCCGACCACGGCCATGCGCATCTCCGGTCCGATCCGCACCGCGATCATGTCCTTGGCGACCTGCTCGCCGAGGCGTACGCCGGCGTCGTAGCGCTCGGCGACGATATCGGTCAGGCCATAGTCGACGACGAGCTCGACCTTGATATCGGGGTAGCGCGGCAGCAGCTTTGCGACCGCCGGCCACAGCAGCGTCTGCGCGGCGTGCTCGCCGGTGGTGATGCGGACGGTGCCCGCCGGTGTCTCGCGGAGCGCGGTCAGCGCCGACAGCTCTGCGTCGATCTCCGCAAAGCGCGGCCCGACATTGCGGAGCAAACGTTCGCCCGCTTCCGTTGGCGCGACGCTGCGGGTGGTGCGGGTGAGCAGCCGCAGGCCGAGCCGTTCCTCCAGGCCGCGCACAGTGTGGCTGAGCGCCGACTGCGACACACCGAGCTGGGCTGCCGCACGGGTAAAGCTGCGCTCGCGCGCGACCGCAAGGAAGGCCAAGAGGTCATTGACGTTGGTGCGGCTCATTCATGAATCCATCTCATCAGTACATACCGCTTTTATCATCTAATCGCGGGCCGGCGCGTGGCCTAAATTCGCTGCCGAACATGAACTCTAGGGAGAGCTGACGATGCAGATGCGAAAACTGGGCAAGAGCGGCCTCGAGGTCTCGGCCCTCGGCCTCGGCTGCATGGGCCTGAGCTACGGCTATGGCCCGGCGACCGAGACGTCGCAGGCGATCGCGCTGATCAGGACCGCCGTCGCGCGCGGTGTGACCTTCTTCGACACCGCTGAGGCCTATGGGCCCTTTGCCAACGAGGAGCTGCTCGGCGAGGCGCTTCAGCCATTCCGCGACAAGGTCGTGATCGCCACCAAGTTCGGTTTCAAGGGCGGCAAGGTCGAGGCCGGGCTCGACAGCCGGCCCGCCAACGTCAAGGCGGTGGCGGAGGCTGCGCTGAAGCGGCTCAAGACCGATCGCATCGATCTGTTCTACCAGCACCGCGTCGATCCCGACGTGCCGGTCGAGGAGACCGCGGGCGCGGTCAAGGACCTGATCCAGGCCGGCAAGGTGCTGCATTTCGGCCTGTCGGAGGCGGGCGCGCAGACCATTCGCCGCGCCCATGCGGTGCAGCCCGTGACCGCATTGCAAAGCGAGTATTCGCTGTGGTGGCGCGAGCCGGAGCAGGAGATCCTGCCGACGCTGGAAGAGCTCGGCATCGGCTTCGTTCCGTTCAGCCCGCTCGGCAAGGGCTTTCTGACCGGCGCGATCACCGAGAGCACGACGTTCGATGCGAGCGACTTCCGCAACATCGTGCCGCGCTTCTCATCCAGCGCACGCAAATCCAATCAGACCCTCGTCGATCTGCTTGGCGAGATCGCCGCAATGAAGAAAGCGACGCCGGCGCAGATCGCGTTGGCCTGGCTGCTCGCGCAGACGCCGTGGATCGTGCCGATCCCGGGCACCACCAAACTGCACCGGCTCGAGGAAAATCTCGGCGCGGCTGCGGTGACGCTGTCGGACGCGGATCTCACTGCTATCGCAGGGGTGCTGTCCAAGGTCGCCGTGCAGGGCGACCGTTATCCTGCGCATCTCCAGGCGCGAGTCGGCCGCTGAGCTGCGGCGTGAATGCCCGGTGAGCGTTCGCTTACCGGGCATACGCGTCTTGTGTTCCGACTTGAATACCTTTGCCAGCGCTACCAAGCAGCGTTGCAAGCAGCGTTGCAAGCAGCGTTGAAGGAATCGATTAACACCGCCAGCGCAAGCTTATTCCGCAAGCGTCGCGACTTCGTCATAGCCGGTGGAAGATACGGATTTCCGATAATCAATTTTATTCTCTTTCCGTCCTGCTGCGCTATATGTCGGGCATCCGTCTAACGGGGGAGGCCGGAGCAGGCGCATGCCTTGCGAGACCGGCAGAAGCAGGGGACCAAGCCCGTCGGTATGTTTGAAGTGATCATCACCAGGCGTAAGCGGTTTGGCTGGCGATGGCAGGTGTGCCAGTCCGGCAAGATATTTGCCGATGGCTTCGAGCGCACCCGGCCGTCCGCCAAGTATCATGGCGAGCGCGCACTGTTCTTCCTGTTGTCGCAGGCTTACCTGCGCAATCGCTCCGCGGCGGCCAGCGAGGACTAGCGGCGGGAGCAGCAGACAGCTCCATCCGGGCTACGAGCCTCACCTCAGATGTCGACGACCAGCTTGCCCTTGGCGGCGTGATCCCGGATCAGAGCGTAGGCATCGCCAACACTCTCCAGCGTGAAGCGCCTTGCATCGACCAGCGGCGCGAGCTTGCCGGCTTCAACCAGGCGCGTCGCCTCCGCCATGATCTCACCGTGATGCGCGCGGCCTTCGCCTGATAGCAGCGGCAGCAGCGTGAACACACCGGAATAGCTGGCGGCGCGGAACGACAGCGGTGCAAGCGCGTGCGTACCCCAGCCCAGCGCGCTCACCACATGGCCAAAACGGCGCACGGCTTCGAAGGAGGCATCGAGCACCTTGCCGCCGACGGTGTCGTAGACGATGTCGAAGCCGCGGCCGCCGGTATGCTCTGCAACGTAAGCTTCGATCGCAGTGCCGCGGTCGATGAACACAGCGCCAAAGCCTTCGATGGTGGCGCGCTGCGCTGCCGAGCCGGTCGCGAACACGTCTGCTCCGATGGCGCGCGCGATCTGGATCGCGACATGGCCGACGCCGCCGGCACCGCCATGAATCAAAACCTTCTGGCCGGCCATCAGCGCCGCGCGATCGATCAGGCCTTCCCAGGCCGTGATGAAGATCAGCGGCAGGGCGGCCGCTTCGCGCATGCTGAGATTGGCGGGCTTGGGCGCCAGCAGGTCGGCATCGACCGCGGCGAACTCGGCGAGCGATCCCGGCACGCCGCCGACGCCGCCGGTCATGGCATAGACCTCGTCGCCCGGCTTGTACCGCGTCACGTCGCGCCCGGTCTGCTCGACCACGCCGGCGAGATCGATTCCGAGAATGGCGGGCAGCGGATGACGCGCATGCGCCGCCGCACCGGCATGGATCTTTGTGTCGAGCGGATTGACCCCGCTCGCGCGCACCCGCACCAGCACCTCGCGCGGCCCGGCCTCGGGCGTGGAGATTGTTGAGAGGCGCAGCGGCGCGTTGTGGGTCTCCAGGATCGCCGCCCGCATCGTCGATTGTCTCGTCATGATCGTCTTGCTCCGTTGTTGGCCTCCAATATGCCCCATGAATTTTTGCATGGAAATGAACAAGGATGTACGATGATCGTGCATTTCTGTATGAGGTCATTTCGATGGACTGGAGCGATCTGCGCATCTTCCTGGCGATTGCGCGCGAAGGCACGCTCGGGGCTGCCGCGCGCAAGATCGGCCAGACCCAGCCGACGATGGGGCGGCGGCTTCGCGCGCTCGAAACCGCGCTGGGACAAACGCTGTTCCAGCGCACCGCCGATGGTTTTGTGCTGACCGACGAGGGCGCCGCCGTGCTGCGCCACACCGAGCGGATCGAGGAGGAGGCGCTCGCGCTTCAGCGCCACGCCTCGGGTGCGGAGACGCAGCTCGACGGCATGCTGCGCCTGTCGTCGTCGGACTGGTTCGGCACGGTGATGCTGTCGCCGGTGATCGCCGCCTTCGGCAAGCGCCATCCCAAGGTGATCGTCGAGCTCCTGACCGATGCGCGCCTCTATAGCCTGCCGCGGCGCGAGGCCGATCTCGTCTTCCGCATCAAGCCGTTTAGCGAGCCCGAGGTAATCTCGAGAAAGCTGCTCCACATTCCCTACGCGCTGTATGGCAGGAAGGGCAGCAAGCCGCCGCGCGCCGGCGACGGAAGCGGCGCCCGTGTCGTCACCATGAATGCCGAATTCGCCGACATGCCAGATGCGATCTGGTTGAAGCGCGCGCTGCCGAATGCGGAGATCGCCTCGCGCAGCAACAACCGCCAGGCGCAGGCGGAGCTGTGTGCCGGCGGCGGCGGGTTTGCCGTGCTGCCACGCCCCCTCGGCGACCGCGACCGCCGTCTCGTCGCGCTCGACATCGGCGCCACGCCGCCCGGCCGCGACACCTATGTCGGCTATCACCGCGATCTCCGGCGCCTGGCGCGCCTGCGCGCGCTGCTCGATCTGGTGATCGAACGGTTGGCATGACGGCCTGCAGGGTGGATTAGCCTTTCGGCCGTGCGAAGCGCAGTCGACAGGCGTAACTCACCCTACGGACTAGATTCGCTCGAAACAATCGTAGTTGCGAATCCTGAAGATCAGCCCGTCACGGAATTCGAAGAACTGCGCAAAACGGGCGCGCATAGTGTCGCCGGGAGCAAGCTTGCCGACGCCGACCGCCAGTGTTGCAGTCCAGATCGTCTCCATCACCACGCAATTGCCTGACGCAAGGGCGTTGACGATTTCGAACGATTGCGAGGCAAGGATGTAACGGGATCTGTCGTAAGACGCTCGCAAGTTGATGAAATCGCGCACTGCGCCCTGCGGCAGGAGAAGGTTTGGAAATTCCTCCTGCACGATATCATCGGCATAAAAGGCCTCGACGGTCTGGCGGGGCTTCGCCGCGGCGACTGCCGCGACGAAGGCTTTTGCACGATCGATCAAATCCTGTCCGGTCACGATGGTGCCTTTCCAATCTGTTCAGAAAAGGCCCGGCAACAGCATCGCGACGCGCTTCCGATACTTTCGGTACTCGTCGCCGAAGAGCGCCACCAGATCGCGCTCCTCGAGCCAGATGCCGACGAAGATATAGGCCGTTGTCACTGATGCGAACATCAGGTGTCCGAGCGTCATCACCGGTGTCGACCAGAAGGCGATGATGAACCCCAGATAGATCGGGTGGCGGATGAGGCGATACAGGCCCGGCGTCTTGAACTTGACGGGCGCGGTGAGCCGGCCGGCGAAATGGCTGATAACCTGTGTCAAGCCGAACAGTTCGAAATGGCTGATGAGGAATGTGCTGTAGAGCACAATCAGCCAGCCCAGGAACTCGCCCGCAATCACGAGCCCGGCCAAGGCGGGAGACTCGATGTTCCAGATGACCGTCGGAATCGGTTGCCATTGCCAGAACAGCAGCAAGAGCGTCAGGCTTGCCAGCAGCACGTAGCTGGAGCGCTCGATGACCGGCGAAGCGAAGCGCGCGAACAGCCGCTTGAACCCCTGCCGCGCCATGCCGCTATGCTGAACCGCGAAGGTCGATAGCAACAGCAGATTGATGGCGAGCGCGTTGGTTAGCGAGGTCGGCGCGCCGGTGTCGATGGTCTTGGGCACGATATATTGCGTGACGAAGCCGATGGCATAGAGGAACGTGCCCAGAAAGATCAAATAGGCACTGGTCCCGTAGACGAGGGCCGCGGACTTCATCGCCAGCGCGAAGGGGCGAGTGGGTGCTGTACCTGGCCCGTTTTGAATCGTGATAGACATCATCTTCTCCTGGTCTTTGGCGAGGATCGAATTGAACTGATGTGGTCGTCTCACGCCTGCCAGAAGCGGCTCCATCGAGACTGTGCAGCGCGTTCGATGAGGTCATCGAACGGGCCGCGATAGAGACCCACATCCTTCAACGCCCGGTCGTCCAGCGGGCGCAGGGCAGCGAGCGCCGCCCGGCGCTCGTGATGGGCAATGGCGGCGGCGATCCAACCGTTCAGCAGGCGCCGGAACCTCGCGAGAAGCAGCGGAATGCCTCGGCGCCCGAAGGGCGCCGCGAGGCTTGATGTGGATAGGGAAATCAGGGTCACGTGTTTGTGCCTTTTCAAATGTGCGCCGGGTAGCGCGTTGTCTCCTTTCTAGAGGACGGCGGTGAGCGGCTCGTCAGGGCAGGCGTGAAAAAACCGTCAAAAACGCGGTCGAGGCTGCTAGAATTGCGCCATTTGATGCCGAGAGGGTGGGAATGCCGCGGTTGACCTTGCTGGGTTCGTTTTCCATGGACCGGGGCGGGCCGGTCACCTTGCGCAACAAGAAGGCGCAGGCCCTCGTGGCATTTCTGGCCATGAACCCTGGGGTCGTCCATGTTCGTGAGCGGCTTGCGGCGTTGCTCTGGCCCGACAGTCACGAGGACGCGGCGCGACAAAGCTTGCGCCAATGCATCAGCATGCTGCGACATGATTGCGCCGAGCTGCCGCTGTCCGCCGATCACGACCTGCTTGGCTTCGATATCGGCGCCGTCACGACCGACGTCGTCGAATTCAAGGATGCAGTATCCGATCCGTCCATCGCCAATTTGAAACGTGCAGCGGAGTTGTATCGCGGCCCCTTTCTCGAGGGACTGAACGCGCGGTCCGATCTTTTCGACGAGTGGTTATTGGGCGAGCGGTCCCGATTGCGCGCCGTCGCCACCTCTGCCTTCCATACGCTGCTGCGGGAATTACAGCTTATCGGCGCACGGGAGGAGGCGATCGCGTTGGCGCTCCGTTTGTTGGCGATCGATCCGTTGCAGGAAGAGGTGGATTGCGCCTTGATGCGGCTCTACTCCGAGCAGGGGCAGACCGCGTTGGCGTTGCGGCAATACAAGCGCTGCGAGGCGATCCTGCGCAAAGAGCTCAACGTCGAGCCGGATCAGGAGACGAGGGCGCTTTACCAGCAACTCCTGCGACATCGGTCGCAGCATCGGGTGCCGCCCGGGGATGTGGCCGCCGCTGAGCCGGCGGCTTCGCCGAGGCAGCTCAAGCAGAACGTTCGAACCTGCACCGCGCGCGACGGGGTGCGCATCGCCTATGCGTCGGTCGGCGCCGGGCCGCCGCTGGTGAAAGCCGCCAATTGGCTCAATCATCTGGAATTCGACTTTGCGAGCCCGGTCTGGCAGCACTGGATCGAGGCGTTGAGCCGCGACAACACGTTCCTGCGCTACGACGAACGCGGTACGGGCTTGTCGGACTGGGATGTCTTCGACATCTCCTTCGACGCTTTCGTGCGTGATCTCGAGACGGTCGTCGATGCGGCGGGGCTCGAACGTTTTCCCCTGCTTGGCATTTCTCAGGGCTGCGCGATCTCGATAGCCTACGCCGTGAAGCACCCGGAGCGTGTCAGTCATCTCGTTCTTTATGGCGGATACGCAAAGGGTTGGCGCCATCAGGACCCGTCAAACGTGGCCCGCCGGGAGGCATTGACAACTCTGGTCCTCGAGGGGTGGGGGCAAGAAAGTCCGGTGTTTCGCCAGATATTCACGTCCCTCTTCATTCCTGAAGCAAATGCCGAGCAGGCGCAGTGGTTCAACGATCTGCAGCGGATTACGACGTCGCCGCAGAACGCCTTCAAGCTTACGAATATCTTCGGCGAAATCGATGTGCGGCATCTGCTGCAGGATGTACGAACGCCGACCCTGGTGTTGCACGCTCGTGCCGACGCGAGCGTAAAGTTCACGGAGGGGCAGGAACTCGCTGCTCGGATTAAAGGCGCAACATTCGTTCCGCTCGAGAGTCCCAATCATATCTTGCTGGGGACCGAGCCGGCCTGGTCGGTATTTCTGGACAGTGTAAGAAGGTTTCTCGCGCCCGATCGCTGTCGGTGATTGTGCTTATCGAGTTTTGCCCGACGGGCAAAACACCGAACTCAGGGCAGAACGCTGTCAATCGCCTTCAACGAAAATAATTCGCTTTATAAGAATTCGGAAACGGCGTATGTGTTGCCTCACTTCGGCCCAAGGAAGAGGGGCGTATCGCGATCGTCACGAACGCGGGCCGGGCGGCGGTGGACGTGGGCCACACTGGTGCGAAGGTGATCGCAGGGCGGGCAGCCGTGAGCGAAGCACGTCGCACGCACGACCGGTGTGATCCACGTACGGCCAAATGTGACGCGCAGTTTCATATGACACCTCCCGGGATCAGCCGGGATTAACCGGGAAACGGCGGGAAGTGATTGGAATGCAAGGGCTTGGGCGGCCCTTGGCGCTCGTTGGCGGCACAGACCGCGCGCAAGTTCGAATGTCACCCCACGGCGGCGCGGTGAGCAAAACGGCACAAAATCCCCGAGTCTGCCGGCGAACTCGGAATCAAAACGGGCCTGCGTGACCGACGATTCCAAGTTCGGCCGGAATACGCTGAAGCCATTGCAATTCAACAGCTTCCGGCAAACGCGGCGACGGCGACCGCGGCCGAACTTGGAATCGGAACCTAGAAATCCGGAGGTGCGCTTCAGCGCCTCCGATTCCGGGCGGTGATGATCAGCTCCCGCGCCTGGTGCGCCTTGTTGCTGCGGGCAATCGAATAGGTCAGTTGCACCGGCCGCAGCCGGAAGCCGGCGAACGTCTTCCGGATCTCCGGGACGTCGTTGATCGACATGATGAAGCGGCCTTTCAGGCCCCTTAAAACATCCGCCATCTGGGCGTATTCGGACCGCGCGAACAGGCCGGCGCCGTAGTCCTTCTCGCCGCCGAAATACGGCGGGTCGAGAAAAAACAGCGTGTCCGGCCGGTCGTATCGGCTGATGAACTCGGCCCATGGCAAGCACTCGATCGTGACGCCGGCAAGCCGCTCGTGCAGTTCGTCCAGCATCGGTGCGAGCTTCGCCGCGTTGAAGCGCGCCCCTAGCGGAGCGACGCCGAAGGTCCGGCCCGCGACCTTGCCGCCGAAGGTCGTGCGCTGGAGATAGAGGAAGCGCGCGGCTCGCTCCAGGTCGGTGAGCGTTGCCGGGTCGGACGCCTTCAGCCGCTCGAACTCGGCCCGCCCAGTGATCTGCCACTTCAGCATGTCCATAAACGGATTGTAGTGGCGTTGCAGGATGCGAAAGAAGGTCGCCACGTCGCCGGAGCGGTCGTTGATGATCTCGCCCTTCGCCGGCCGCCGCCGGCGCAGGAAAACGCCACCCATGCCCACGAAGGGCTCGGCATAGGTCTCGTGCGGAATCCGCTCGATGCTCGCGACGATCGTTTTCGCAAGCTGCTTCTTGCCGCCGATATAGCCCGCGGCCGGCTTCACCGGCTTGTAGACAACCCTTGAACTCATCTCTTCGAATCGCTCCGGCCCGCCTACGGTCGCCGTGCTGCGCAGCAGCGGCGGGTCGGCGGGAACGGTTTTCCTCGTCGTGCGGGTCAGTCTGCCAGGATCGGCCCGCGGTTGCAGCGTTAGCGCGCTGTCGACCCCCGCCACTACCGCGCCGAGGGGTATTCATCACCGTTTGCTCCAGTACCAGGCGTGCACGACATCGCGGTCGGTCAGCGAACTCGCCGCCTTTCGCTCGCACCGGAATTTCGCCACGTGCCTGAGGCCGGGCGACTGCGCTCGATCGACGCGGACGATCAGGAAGGCAGTGCGGCCACGCGGCGCTTTCACATGCTCGCCAGGCAACGGCAGAGGCCCGTCCCACGTCAACACCGTCAACGTGCAGAGCCCATCACTCATCCAGCGCCTCGTCGAGGCTCGCCGGCATCTCACCAGGTCGGTACGCGAAACCGGGATCGATGCCTTCGGGCACTGTCACGGTTCTCGTGCTGCCGTCTGACAGGCGGACCGTCTTCTCCACCATCTTCGACGGCGGCGCCTTGTCGGAAATCTTCCAACCGTAGCGCCTGAGATCGTCGATCGAGACGCTGTCGACCCAGCAATGGCAGCCCCAGCCGTTCGGCGGATAATGCGTCTGCCAAAAAGGATGATCGACCGGCAGAATGATGCCGTTCCAGCTCTCGTGTAGCGGGCGCGGATGCCGCTGGCCGTCGAAATGGCGGTATCTCAGATACGGCCGCGTGCTCTTGACACGCTGGATCTGCTCCCAGCGGCCGGCCGCATAGGCCGTGCTCATGTTGGTGTCGAAGATCACGCGGCTGCGCCAGCCGCGCGAGCCGTTGTAGCTCCAGCCGTGCTCCTCGACGATCTTGTCGAAGTCCTTCCTGAAGGTCTCCAGCGTCTCGCCTTGCGCGATCGCCTTGTTGACCGCGTCGTGGAAGTCGGCAACGAGCGCGTCCGTCATGGCGCCGGCGACGGTGAAGCTCGACGAATGCTCCTGCTGCCACAGATCGGTCCAGGTGGCGGTCGGAACGTTCGCCTTCTCCCGCAGGAAGTTGATCGCCTCGGCCGGATTGACCGAAAACGGCAGCACCTCGGCATGCAGCGAAGCCGACGGGCAGCCGCACGCGCGAAAGACGGGTGTGCCGTGGCTCCTAAGCATCGGGAATGTTCGCGCGACCGGTCAAATTGGCGAGCACACGCGCCAACCGGATCAAACCAGCAAGCCTGTACTCGGCAAGGCCGGGTTTCGCCCGCGCGAGTTCATCACGAACCTGCTGCAACGAGCCGGAGCGCTCAACAATGGCCCGAACCTCGTTGATCACGGCGTCAGCGCCGTGGCCGCAGAGCCGTTCGGCCTGGTCGGCGAGCGCGGCGATCGGATCGTGCGTCTCGTGAAGGCGAAACGCCGAGTTCAACGCCGGATGCTCGGCAGGATTTCCGACCAGGTTGCCGAACGGGCCGGTCAGGCTCGGTGATGACGCCGGCGCCGTCAGAAGCTGCGCGTTCGGAGGCGGAACGGGAATGCCGAGCAGCGCATTGAAGAACGTTCTCTCCACCTGCAAACCCATCGGCACGAGCTTGTCGACGGAGTTGACGATCAACTCGACATTGGTGTCTTCGGCCCGGCCGATCTTGACCTTTGGGTACTTCTTCTGCGGCCCGAACTGGAGCTGCACCGCGGGGCGAACGAGGTCGCGGTTGAGGATGGCATCGATCGCCTTGGCGTCCGCTCGCTCAATGTCCTCTTCGACCTGGCGATGCTCCTTTCCAACAGCGTGCCCGCCGGCTATCGCGTCGGTCGTCGCGGTTTGCCCCAGCACAGCCTTTGAAATCTGCTGATCGAGCCAGTCGGAGCGCTTGATATAAAGGTCGCTACCGGTGCCGACGTTCTTGGACTCGATGAAATCGATGTTCATCATCTCGGGGATGATCGCCGCGCAGTCGCCCGCGATGTTCGCGACGGCGTTGAACAGCGTGTCTTTGTCGCCTTGCGACGATCCTGCCGGATATTTACCGACGCGCACCGGCTGCCCGAACGTCTGGGTAAAGATCGCCCAGTCCCGCTGCGTAAACGCCTTGAACATCCATGCCCAGAGCGCGATGCGGGCGATGCCGGAGCGCACCGGCAATCCGGACTTGGCGCGGATCACCGTATTGATGAACTTGAACGGCGGAAATGCCGCCTCACCGAGTGAGCCGGTGACCTGGCCGACACCGTCGGCGTCATAGCCGCCGATGATCAGCGGCGTGCAACCGTCGCGGCGATCGAAGCGGAACCACCGGGGATCGCGCCAGGCGAGCTGCGCGACGTTCCAGTCGCCCTCCGACGTATCCCACACGATCTCGACGAAGCTCAAGCCCTTGCCGATTGCGTCCAGGATGTCGAACAGCTCGGCCTGGATGGTTTCGCGCTTCAAGATGCCTTCAATGAACGCGGCGTGCTTCTTCGCATCGGCCGACTCGTCCGCAGCCTCGACCGTGATGTCGAGCTGCGCGACCTGGCGCTTACGCTTACCGAGCACGCCGACATAGTGCAGATCCCGCTCCTCGATCGTCTCCGCCAGTTCGAAGTAGCGCAACGGATCGCCATAATCGGCCGAGCGCAGGATGTTGGCGAGGCGAACGGGGTTGAGACCATCGCCGGGATAGCCGCTGTAGGGCGAGCGGACGCCAGTCGTCGACGGTGCAGCGATCTCTTTGGTCAGGATCTCGCGCTGGATCGGCCGGCCGTTTTGATCGACGATCGATGACGTTGAACCCGCCATTTAAATGCCTCCTCGCAGGTGTGCACCGAGCGGCGTGCGCCACATATCGTCTTGGCCTTCGTCGCCGAAGAGGCCGTGTTCCCTTGCCAGTGCCTCCCGTGACGCCGGCCGGTAGTCGAATTCGATCAGCTGGCTGCGCGTCTGCGCATAGGCCAGCACGAGGGCAATCGCGACGTCGCCATGGCGATTCTTGCCGTCAGCGCCCTTGGTGCGGATGTCAGGAACGCGCGGGATGCCCTTGATGGTCTGCACGATTGCGAGATCGTCGATACCGTCCGCGTCCTTCGGCAGCAAAATACTGCCGTCCTCGAAGGCGCCCTTGAGCGGCGGAAAGTTCTCCAGGTACCACTCGGTCGACATCTTGACCTGCTCGATGCGGAGCGGTCCGTATTTCTGCGCGGCGACCTCGGCGAGGTAAGCGCCGTTGCCTGAGGCGTCCATCTTGCCACCGACGAAACGCGGCAGCCCATCGCAGAGATAGAACAGCACTTGCCGCTGCTGCTCGAACGGGATGTTCGACATCTCGATCCAGAACGGCACGGTCCGCCGCAGCGTCTTGCCGATTTCGATCGGTATCAGCACCGAAAGGTCGAGGTTGCGCGCGAAGTCCTGGCCGAAAGCGTGCTGGCGCTCCGGATCGAGCTTCTTCAACAGCGGTTCAAGATGCTCTTTGCACCATGCCGCGATATCGGCCTCACGATACTCCTTCGGCAGGAAGGTGAACTCGGCGGGCCGCGACAGGCGCAGCACCGGCGCATCCATCACCATGCGCGCCTCGATCAGCGCGCGCGGCAGATAGACGCCGCCGCCCTGCGAGGGAATGCAGAAAAGCTCTTCGTCGGCGGCGTCGCCGTAGGACGCGATGATCTCGGCGCGCCACTTGGCTTCGCCCTCCGGCGTCCACTCCTCGCCCGTAACAAGGCAGATGCGCTGGTAGAGGCCATCCTTCAGCGCGTCGTCGAAATCGTAGCGTTCGACGTGGTAGGGTTTTCTCTTGGCACGCGCGTCCTCGATCAGCCGATTGAACGGGTTGGCCACGCCGAGATGTGTAGAGATCACTAGGACACGGCCGCCCCACATCAGAAGCGCGAGCGCCGCCTTCATCATGGCGTCGAGATCGTCGTGGAACGCTGCCTCGTCGAGGATGACGAAGCCCTGCATGCCGCGCAGCGAGCGTGGCCGGGACGGTAGCGCGATGATCTCGAAGCCGGAGGCAAAGCGGATGCGGAACGCCTGGATGTTGCTATCGGGATCGCCGTCGTCGAAGACGAATTCCTGCACCTCGGAGGCGGCTTCCTCGAAGCTCTTCGCCCACATGCCGCAGACGTCGATGAACTCCCGCGCCATCTCCTTGTTGTAGCCGATGTAGAATACGTCCATGCCACCGGCCGACTTGACGGCCGCGGCGGTGAGCGCGGCATCGGACGCGACGCCCCAGGTCGCACCGATACGGCGTGACTTCTCGCAGATCGTGACATTATGGCTCGCCGTCGAATTCAGCAGCCGCTTTTGATAGCCCAGCAACACACCTTCGATGCCGCCCGCGTCGCGCGCGAGCTGCGCGCCGACAGCCAGGCCGGCGCGGCGCGTCTCTGCCCATTCGGCATCGGAGATGGTGCGGGAGGACTCGGTCATAGCCGAAGGAATCTCATTTCGTTCATGTTTTCAGCAGCACCACATTGTGATTGGCTCCTTGCAACCAGGAGGAGAGAAGATGACGCAAGGTGGACCGGGTAACGAACCGCAGCCCGAAGAGCGGAAGATCAACATTTCCCAATCTCTCAATGCGCAAATCGCAACAGGCGGCTCACTCATGATGGCGCTTCAGGCGGTCCTCAAGTACGCCGTCTGGCCGGACCGGATGAAGATCGATGCTCCAACTCCGAACAGCCGGCTCGAATTTCTCGCCAAGGAGGCACTCCGCGAGATCAAGAACGCAACGGCCAATGGCTTTCCGGCAGCCGACGAGGCAACGGGAAAGCAAACTGCCCTTATGATTGTCGAGCAGATCGCCGGCGCGATACGGAAGGAGATTGAGTCTCGCCATGAGTAGTCTCCCTTAAGACCAGTTCCAGAAGCCTTGCGCACCGGCGGACGGAATCGGTGTGTCGAACCGCTTGACGTCCGTAAGCGGCCAGCCGTAGAGGCTGTGGTCGATGCGGTCGCTGTCCGCGATGGGCGTTCCCTTGAAGATGTCGAGCACGCTGCGGGGCTCCCCGATGACGGCCGAGCCGAGCGCGACACTGAGCGGCGCCATGTGCAAGTTGGCGTTCTTGCCGTGCGCCTTCACTGCGGCGAGCATCTGGTTCACGACCGGTCCAGCGATTTCAGCATTGAGCGCACTCTCGCCGCCATCGATGCGATCGAGCAGATCTTCAAGCTCCCGGACGGGTGGCCTGCGCGCGCTCGCGTGGATGACGATGCGTTTGCCAACGAGCTTTGCCAGATGCGGCTTGTCGGTGAACATCCAGTCGCGGAATTCGTGCGGCTTGGCGCCGAGGATGATCAGCGTTGCCCACGGCTGATAGACGGTCAGCGCCTTCGTCCCGGCCGGCAGATCGAGCGCCTTGAGCCCCTGTTCGGCCTTCTCGACCACACGAACCGCCTCGCGATGGTTGTCGCTGATGCGGCCGCTGGTTCGGTAGCTCTCGTAGACGGCCGCTTGCAGCGGCCTCGGCACCATGCGCCAGTGACGCGGGCACATGAAGAAATTGCTGCGGACGTTCGTCTTGCAGCCCTCGATCGGACACTCGTGGCTCATGTCGCATCTTCCTCCTGACTGAAAGACCTTGGTGATGACGAAATGGATCGACGCCGCCACGCCGATTCCGGCGAAGATGATCCAGACAACGAGACACAGCGCCGACAGCGCCTTGTTTCGGCGCTCGGCCCTCAGCCGCGTGTCGCGCTCGTCGAGGTGCCCCCGTGAACTCATGAGGCCTTCTTCTCGATGCCGAGAATCTGGCTCTTGATCGCGTCGACCGTCTCGGCCGTGAGCCCCTTCGTCTTCGCCACGGTCTCGACGGCCTTGATCGCGTTTTCCTTCAGCTCGGCCGCGATTTTGCGGCGTCCGTCTGCGCTGATGCGCTTGGCTTCCTCGGCGTGCTTGAGCGCGCGCGACGTCATCATCAGCATTTCGGCGGTGTCGCCATCGGCGCCGAGCTCGCCGGCGTTGCCGAGCATCTCCGAGATGAGCGTCTTGATCGTTTCCGCGACCATCAGGGTCAGCGAGTTGTCACCGGCCTCGTCCAGCTTCGGCGCGATGATCGCAGCGATCTCGCGGGTTTCTTCCAAGCGCCGTCCGAGCAACGCGACCCGCATGGCGGTGCGGTTGAAAGCCGAGCGCGAGATTTTCTCCGGCAAGGGTGCGCTGGCATCGTTGGCGAGCGAAGCCGCCCTTAAACGGGCGTTGAACTCGTCCAGAATTTCGAGCTGGCTGCGCTTCCGCTCCTTGAGCTGCTCAAAGGCCCAGACCTTGGCTTCATCCGCCCATTCCGGGAGCTTGTCGATCTCCGACAGCCGGCCGCGGCGGGCCTTTGCGTGCTGTGCCATCGGGCGCTAGCCCTCCGGCAGGCTGGGACGCTTGATGCCTTCGATCAGAAGGCGTCGCTCGACGTGCTCGATGCCCTTCGGCGCAAGCGTGACAATCACGGCCGTGCCAGCGCTGACCTTCGTCACCGCGCCCATGTCGACGAGCCAGTTCAGCTCCTCGCGAATCCAGTCGCGCGATTTGGCGATCGCAAACGACTCCAGCACCTCTTGAAGCATGCTGTCGCTCGACGAATAGTTCGACTGTTGATGCAGCCAACGCAGGATGATCAGCCGCGCGTGCTCTCGAATGATGTCCCGTCCCATCAGCTCATCACCTTCTCGACCATGGCTTCCTGGATGCGATCGGCCATCGCGGCGATCGGCTTCATCCGCTCGGTCAATTTGCCGACCTCGGTCTGCATGCCCGCCAACGCCATCTCCAGCCGATGCGTGACATCCTTGTCGGGCAAATGCGCCATGTCGGCTTCGAGCTTGACGACACGGTCCTTGACCATGTCGCTCTCAGCCTTGACCACGGACGTGCGCACGATCGCGGCTTCGCGATCATCCTTCTGTGTCTTCTCGATCGAATCCAGCCGCGCGTCGATCTTCTTCGCGCGACCGTTGAGGATCGGGTAGAGAAACGCAGCGAGCGCTATGGCGATCGACACCCACGGCGCCCAATCAATAAAGTTCACGTCTCACTTCCCCTTTGCAAGCCGCTCGCGTTGCCGCTTCTGGCATTCACGCGTGGCGTCGGTGTTAGCGTTGGCTTCGCCGAGCGCGACGGCGTATTCGCCGATCTTCTGCCACGGATCGCTCTGTTCGGTGACGACGGGATCATCGACGTTCCGTGCCAGATCTTCGCAGGCGCGCGACAAGGCCACGCTTTGGTTTGGTCGTGACGGCGCCGGCAGCTTGCTTTCGACGTTGGAGGTCGTGCAGCCAGTCGATGACGCCAGCACGAGGAGCGCAACGGGCAGCGTTAGGATCGCTGCCAAACTTCTCCTGGTACACACTGAGTTTACCCCTTGCTTCCTGTGCCTGCGCGTCCGCGTCTGCTTTGAGGTCCGCGGCATCGGCAGCCGCCTTGACCTGATTGCCGAGCTGAAACTCCTTGAAGGCGAGATCACTCTTCGCTCGTTCCAGCTCGCCGCGCGTCCGTTCGGATTTGACGCCGATCAGGAAGCACAGCACCGCGAACGACAGCACACTCACGAGGCTGGCCGCTTGCATGTACGGCTTCACGCGCGGGACGATCAGCGCGACGAACGGCAGATGCGCGATGGCAAAGCTGGCGGCGGCCAGCGCGGTGATGGTCAACAGCGCTGCTGGCGACGTCGCGATTGACCGGAACATCTCGGCGCTGAAGCGATTGATTGCGTCGAGAACGTCGAGCGGCCATTGCGGCATGCCGAATGACAAGAAGAGTGCGATCATGCCGGCTGGCCCTCCGGCACGTCTGCCCGGATCTCGCCGTCAATTGCCTGCCGCGCCTTCTTGGCTTTCATGCTCGACCAGAGCGAATAGAGGAGCGCGCCGACGCCGGCGAGCACGCAAAGGATCACGATGGCCGTGTAGATCTTCATCAGCCAGTCGGACGAACCGGCGATCGGTTCGACCTGGTCTTTCACGCCCTGGAGCATGGTGCCGACCGTGCCGGAGCCGACACCGCCCTTGACCGCGTCGCCGGCATCGATCGCGGGCTGCGCGACGTCGCTGGCGTAGGCTTTCGCATCGCCCTGGTCGAGGTGCGCCTCGATCGGCTTCGGTCCGACTGAGCCAGTCGCCCAGGCCTGGCCGATCTGCTTGACGTTGGCGACGCGCTTGCTCCACCCGGAGCCGAAGGTCGACCAGGTCGAGAGATGCTGGAGCATCCCCAGCCGCAGGGCGCAGATATCGGCAACGAGTTTGTCGTGGTCGGGATGCGCATTGAGCGCGGCAAGCGTTGCTTCGCCCAGATGGCCGTCGCAATCGTTCATGCGCAGCGCTCGCTGGAGCCACTTCACCGCCTGGAACGGGCCGGAGTTCACCGCCGAGTCGAACATGACGATATCGACGCCGGCCGGCAGGTCGTCGCCGCGGATCGCGTTCCAGTACTGCGCACGATAGATCTGGTCGCGCTCGCGCTTCCAATCGGCGGTGCCGCGCATATCTGGCGTCAAGGCCCGGCGCGGCTTGCCGCTGCGATCCCGGAAGCCGTCATAGACACGTTGAATGATGCCTTCCAGCGTAACGCCGCCGGGATCGCGGGGATGGTTCGACCAGCCGCCTTCGTAACGAAGGATAACCGGCATGCACTTGGGGAAGTCGGTCCTCATTCGAGCATCTTTCCGAGTTTCTCGATGATGACGTGCACGCGCCCGGCGTCGATCATGCGCAGAATGCGAGCGGAGCCCCGTGAGAGGTCGATGTCGACGCCAGTGGATTTGGCAGGGCCGCGGTCGTTGACGCGACAGATGACGCTCCGGCCGCGCCAGTGGACCCGCACGAGCGTGTCGAAGGGATAGGTCCGGTGGGCACAGGTGAGATCGTCGGCGTCATAGGTCTCGCCGTTGGCCGTGTAACGGCCGCTCTCGTCGCCGTACCAGGTCGCGACGCCGGCGTAGATCTCGGCATGGGCGGGCGCGCCGACAGACAACAGCGCGAGGGCCACGCATGCCCGTTTCAAAGATCGTTTGAATGAAGGTTGAAGCAAGCTGGCCCCCGGCTGAGGAGGCCACAATCCCGGAATTACTCGAAAATCCCGACCCTGACAGGTGTCAGGCCGGTGATGATCCGGTGCGCTACTCTCGCACAGGGCGCGCGGAAGTCAAAACAGGTTGCCCTGCTTGTCGTTTTTCTTCTTCCCGTGCTTGGCGCGATGCCGATGCACGGTGCGCTGTGTCAGGCCCAGTTGTTTGGAGATCTCGGTCGAGGATTTGCCTTCTCGATCGAGCTTGTGGACGCGCTCGGCAACCGAACGGACGAACTGCTTATAGGTTCCGCCGACATGCAGCGGAATGTCAATGCGCTGACCGCGACCGTCGACCTCGAAGTGAGCGCAGATCTTGCGGGCCAATTCGATGCCGACGCATTCGACCAGCCAATAGCTCTCGTATCCGTCGAGCAATTTGCTCTGCGCCGGAAAGTAGACGCGCCGCCCGCCGTGCCGCGCGGCAATAGCGAGAGCTGCAGTTTCGCCCGCCACCTCCGCGATCTCCGCCAACACGCCGGGCAGCTTCTCGGTCATTGCCGTCGAGCCTTTATCCGCCTCGGCTTCATCGGGGGGGAAAGCACGGTGACGACGATGCCGTTGACGATGATGTAGTGGTTGCCATCCGCCGCGATCGTCATCTCTCGTTGACCGAGCTGCCCGGCGACGCTGGCGGCGCGGTCGAGGGACTCGGCAAGTTGTCGACGCAGAGCTTCGACATCGAGGCCGCCGACGCGCTCGAGGAAGCGAAGCAGAGCATGATCGCAGACGCGCAGTGGCCGCGGCATGGTTCACCTCGCGCGTGCGCGCCAGGGCGCGTTCGGGCCGGCGTTGACGAAGGACGCGCCGCTCGCCTTTATGGGCTTCGAGTTGAGACGATGCGACCGGAACAGATGCGAGGCGCAATAAGGCACGTCGGCGTCGCTGACCTTCGGAGCGCCGCAGAAGAAGAATTCTGCCTCTCGCGGATCTCCGACCGGCCAGTGACAGCAGGCGTCGTCGAGCTGGGCAAGCGTCCGGCGCTGCTCGATCGGAATCTGCGCATCGACCACGCTTGGCGGTATTGGCCGTTCATTCGCGGGATCGTTGACGCGCACGACGGGTCCGCGTGTGCGGACCCGTCGTTGCCGCGGCTGGCGGACGCCCTTGGCCTGGTCCGTCGAGCCGCGCGGTAGCTTGCGCTTCGGGTCGGCCAGCTCGCCGCGGTGCATCTTGCCGATCACCGCGTTCCGGCTGACACCTCCGATCAAGCCGGCAACGCGCGCGGCCGAGAGGCCGCTGTTGTAGAGCGCAGTCGCTACCGTGACGCGTGTCTCAGTCCAGCCGCGGCCGGCTTCCGCTTGCGCCTGGTGGAGCTTTGGGTGATGCATCGTCATGATGGGCGCTCCTATTCCTGTCGCGCCAGCGCGCCGCGCAGCTTGTTGCCGAGCGCCTTCTGGACATCGTCATGGTCGCGCGTCGAGAAAGCATCCCATCGGTTCTTGCGGGCGATGCGGCCGGCGTAGAACTGGAGATCTTCCATCGGGTCGACGGCTTGGCCGATCGTCTTGACCTCTCCGATTTCGATCAGCTTTCGCCATTGCGCGTTGAGAATGGCGCGCTTACTGGCAATGACGCGGTCGCCTTCGGTCAGGTCCTCGATATCATCCCGGTTCGGCCACTCGACGCCGCCGTCGCGCTCAAGCCATGACTTCAGGCCTTCGATCGCGCTGGATGCCGCTTTCGCATCCTTCAAGAAGCGCACATGGGAAACGCCAGTCTGCCGCTGAAGGAATGCCAGCATGGCGCGGTCGGTGCGCTCGCGGACGATGCCGAGATTGTAGCCGGCGATCCAAAGTGCACGGAGCTTGCCGCCGAGCGCGCTATCGAGGCCGGCGATAGCGCCGCGGATGTTGGCCTCACCGGCGACGCTGCGCAGATCTTCGATCACGCGCCCGGCCTCACTGGTCGTCAGCTCCTTGGCCGAACGCTTTCCGCCGGCCCGCTGTGCGAGGAAGTCCCGATAGGTATCATCGTCAAACTTCGCTTTGGCCTTGAGCACGTGGATGGTGGAGATCATCAACGTTGTGGCGAGATGGGCAGACAAAGGCATGGGTACTTTCTCCTGTTGAGCGCTTTTTGGTGACTGGTTACGCCGCGACCTGGCCTTCGGCTGCGTCCAGCAGCAGTGCGACCGCATCTGCGACCACATCGTCGGGCTTCTCGCCCATGTCCGTGCAGTAGCGGCGCAGCTGCGCGTCGAGCGCGAGCGGCAACTCGTAGCCGCCCGTGCGCGGGCTCGCCTTGTCCAGCACGGTGATGGAGCGTGCGCGACCTGGCAGGAACGTGATCCAACCGCGCTCCTGCAATCCACGCAGAACCTCGGTGACGCGGCCGGTCGATTTGAATCCGAACATTTTTGCGATCTCCCTGTAGCTGGGCGGTTGACGATGCTGTTCGATGTGGCGCTCGATCCCTTCCAGGAATTCGCGCTGGGTCGTGGTGAGGCCTATGCGAATGGCTGGGTTGCTCATGTTGCCGGCTCCGACGTCTCCGGCACTTTCGCGGTGTCCGGCTTGATCTCGAAAGTCTCGACACCCTTGGTGATCTCGACGCCGTCGACAGTCTCTGCGAGCTTGGGATTGCGCAGCATTTCGACGCGGTCGATCTCGACGGCCGGACGCAAGAACTTCTTCAGCTCCGGATTTTC
The DNA here is from genome assembly GCF_040547725.1 of Bradyrhizobium sp. LA2.1. Lineage (NCBI taxonomy): Bacteria > Pseudomonadati > Pseudomonadota > Alphaproteobacteria > Hyphomicrobiales > Nitrobacteraceae > Bradyrhizobium > Bradyrhizobium sp. LA2.1. The sequence goes on along the minus strand of NZ_JBEPQI010000004.1, from coordinate 98,470 downwards.
AGAGCGCTTGAGCAATTCGAGGACGGTCTCTTCTTTGCCCTTGATGGTCACCTTCGCCGGCGTCCAACGCCACGAGGCCTTGCCGACGTCGAGATCCGCGGTCTTGGTCCGCCCGTCGTTGGTCAACTGCTTGCGGTTGGCCTCGCAATAGACCTGAAGCGCGAGCTCCAACTGCTCGACCTTCGCGCGCGTCGGCTCGGCCCCGACCGCAGCGGCAAACTTGATGCCGGCGATCTTCTCATTCATGTCGAGTTCGAGCCGGTCCAGCTCGCGCAGCGCAGCGCCGTACTCGGCGAGAAGCGCCACGGCACTTTCGCGATCCTGCGGAACGCTGATTGCATTGGTCTTGCTAGGGGACATCAGACTTTCTCCGGTGGTGATGGGACGGTTGCGGGGGAACGGCCGAAGCCGAGCGCTTCGAGCGAAGCGCCGGCGATGGCAATCTTTTCGCGGGTCTCGCGGAGCAGATCGGCGCGGGCGGTGCTGCCCTTCGGCTGGTCGTCCATGAGGTTCGCGGTGTTGAACATGTCGTAAGTGCTTTCGGCGATGTCGCGGAGCCGCAGCAGGAAAGCCGCCATGGCGATGATCTCCACGATCGAGGCATTCATCGCGAAGCGCTGCTTGGCCTGGTGCGTCGAGTGGTTGACGATCGCCGCGGCGACGGCTTCCGGATCGACGGCGGAGATCTGCGCGGCAAGCTTGCTTTCGATGAGTTCGGCGGATGTGCTCACGATGCGCCTCCGTCCGTCGTCGAACGCGACAGCATGCCGGCGATGATCTTGTCGAGCCGCACCTTGGTGAGCGAGACGACCTTCGGATCGCGCCCGCCTGTGAGGTCGATCGGCACGACGTTCTGTTCCGGCAGCTCTGCGCGCAGCGCCGCGTCGAACGTGTCGTTGGCGACACCAAGCTCCATAAGCCCGACCTGGGCCATGACAGCGCGCAGGTCGCGCTTGAATTCGGCGGCTTCATAGGTCGTCATCGGCGCGCGACCGGTGATCATCGCGTCGAAGCGCGCGTAGAGTTCTTGCAGCTTCCGGGTGGTGCCCATCATCGCGGCACCTCCGGCAGACGCGAGTTCGGACACCTCGGCGCACCCATGCCGTGGCAGGAGCGATAGCAACGGCCGCTCGCCTCCGAGGAAAACGGCGGTGTGACCTTCTGCAAGTCCAGGCACTGATCCCGCCCGATCTCAGCATAGACGGGGCACATGACTTTCGCGCCGAGCAGCGCGCCGCGCACCTTCTGCTCGACGGCGCCCATGTCGCCTGGATATTTGTTGGCGAACACGTGCGAGAGGACGGCGGGCGAGTAGCCGATGTTCTTCGCCGCGCGAGTGGCGGTGATGCGGTCGGCTTCCTCGGCCAACGCTTGTATCCAGTCCGGCGCGGGATTGCCCCACGCCGCTAGCGCCTTCTGGACGAAGGTCTGTTTCTCGTACCTCACGACTTCACCTCTCTCGCGATCGGCGCGGCGCCCATGAACTTCTTCAGGTTCGGGTCCCAGACCGACTTGCCGTTGATGTGCTTGAGGCTCGGCGGCATCGGCCCGGTGCTCATGCCCGGCTTGAGACGCCAGGCCGAGGCGCCGCCTTGCCCTTTGACGCCGCCACGCCGCGTCGTCTTGGTGACGGCGAGATAGCCGGCCTTGTGCAGCCGGCGCACGAAGCAGCCCGCCGTCTGCTTGTTCGGCTTCAGGTCCTCGGTGGTCGCGGCGAACACCAACTCGTCCAGGCTGAAGCCCGTCGTCAGGTTGCGCATCGCGATCCAGAGCTGTTCATGCGCGGTGGTGGTCGGCACAGGGCTGCCATCGGGACGCAGTCGCGGTGCCTTTAGAGGGTGCTTCAAGAGCTTGTAAAGCGGTGTCGGATATTTGCCCTTGATGGCGTGGTGCCGGGTCGCGATGCGCTCGACGAAGCCGGCGGCGACCAGTGCCGTCAGATACTTCGAGATGCACTTGACCGACACGTTGCTCATCCCATCGACGTCGGCGACGGTGAAACAGCCTTGCTCCTTGTCGAGCCTGACCATGATTTCCCAGAAGCCTTCGAAGCCGCGCGGCACGCGGACCGGAAGGCTCGCACTGTCAAAGTGCTCCTTGTGCATCAGGCGGCCCTCACGATCCGGCGCGGAAACTGCTCGATGTCGCGCTGCGCCGGCGGCTCGCCGGTGTAGAAGTCCTGGTTGCCCCAGACCTTGAGATCGAGCGCCTTGTGGCTACGGTTGCGCGCGTAGTCGGCCACCCTTTCGAGGTTGACGACGATGCGCCTCGCCCGGCCACCGGAACGCTGGCGAATGGTATCGAGCAGATCGTCATCGATCCTGACCGCCGGCACGAATGCCTTGGCGAGCACACGCGCGTCGTCGAGATCGCAAGGCTGCGCCGGAAACCAGTCCAGCACGCGGTTGTGCATGCGCTCGACGGTAAGCAGCTTGGCCGGAAGTTTCTCCTCGCCGATCAGGATGATCGGCACGCCGGACTCCTGCTGAAGTTCGCGGATCACCTCGATCATGTTCTTGTCGACCAGCTTGTCGGCTTCGTCGACGATCAGCGGCCGCGAGGCATCGGCTCCGAGCGCGGCTTTCGCCAGCTCGGCGAGATCGGAGGCGCTCCAGCTCTTGCGCACGGTCTCGCCGCACTCCTTCAGGATGTGACGGAGCAGCGCGCGGCGCGTCCAGGTCTCGCCGACCTCGATGCGGCGGGCCTTCACTTTCATCTGCACGTACATCGAGGCCCAGCTCTTGCCGAGGCCGGACGGGCCGTGGCAGACGCCGAAGCCTGGGAGATGCGGCGCGCGCTCGATCAGCTTGACCGTCATCGCCATGAAGGACGCGACGTTCTTGAGGGCGACCGGGCCTTGTGCGGGTGTGTTCGTCATGGAGTCCTGACCTTCCATTGGTGGTTTATGAAGACGAGGCAGCCTCGTCGGTTGATGCGATCTCGCCGTAGACGGCGAGGAAGCCGCGGTACACAGAGCCTTCGCGGAAGCTGCCGAGCCAAAGCAGCTCGTCCGGTTCGACGAATTCCTTCGCTGCGATGCGCGCCTCAAGCGCGCGTGCGCGATTCCAGAGCTGGTGATCGGTCTCGACCGGGCGCAGCGACTGGACGTTCGCCGGCATGAGCTGCTCGGCGCGGAGCTGTTCGGCCAGCGCTGCGATCTCCGGCGCGTGTGTCGCCTCGACCGGCGTGTGCGCGACGCGCGCGGCCGCGAGTGCGGGCGTGTCGTGGGTCTCGACCGGCTTGGGGAATTCAATCAGCTTGCCGTTGCTGGCGGCGAGCTGTGCCTGGCGGTGGATGGCCGGCGCGAAATCCTTCGCCCTGATCTTGCGCGCGGTCTTCTTCACCGCGTCCATGCTGTCGTTGATCAAGCGCTTCTGCTCGGCACGTGCGGCGGCAATGGCCTTGGCCGGATCGATGCCGGCAAGCTCCGGCGCGATGGCTTCGCCGAGATAGGTCTCGCCGTCCTCGGTGTAGACATAGGCGCGGCCCATGTCGGCCGGGTCCATGCGGATGAACACGGTCTCGCCGACGTCGAGGAAGCCGCCGATGTAATGCGCGCCGTCGATGCGCAGGCCTGTCTTGGTGACGGTACGCAGGCCATCCTTGCCGGCGACCGGCGCGAGGAGCATGTCGAGTGCGCGCACGTCCTCGATCTTGCGGATGCTGCCGGCCGCCATCGCTGCCGCCTCGAATGGTGTCCGGCCGCCGAGGCTGGCATGCGGCTTGGTGCCGTAGACATCACGGCACCAGGCGTCGAGGTGAGTTTGCAGCTCGGCCGCGGACAGCGCGACCTGGAAGGTGTCCTCCGGAGCGTCGCCGAGCCGGGCCGAGAATGCCTTGCGGTTCTCGATCACCTTGCGGTCCGCGACGCTGTGGCCGATGAAACCTTCAAGCGTGCGCATCAGGCCGCGCTGCATGGTGCCGATCGCGCGCTCGACATGGCCCTTCTGCTCCGGGCTGAAGGGGGCCGACTTTTCGTGGTCGATGCCAAGTGCCGCAAACAGGCGGCGCGTCGCGTGCGCGATGAAGTCCGAGCCGTTGTCTGTCTTGATCCGCTCCGGCACGCCCCAGGCAAGGATGGCCTTGCGGATCAGCAGCCCGACCGCGGCAGCGCGCGGGGTCTCGGTGACGAGCGCGACCAGGCGCCGCGAGTAGATGTCTTCGCAGACATAGATCGCCTGGCGGCGACCCTCGGTGGTCATCACGTCGGCGGGCGATGCGTCGATCTGCCAGATCTCGTTGAAGCGCGCAGCCGGCTGCGCCACGCGCGCGGCGAACCGCATCGTGCTCTTGAAGTTGTCGGGGTTGCGGATCGATTCGAGCGCGACGCGGAAGGTTGTTCGCCAGCCCTTCAACGCGGCTTGAAAGGTGCGGATCGGCGGCAGCTCGACAACCTGGTCGCCGACCTTCAGCTCCGGGAAGCTGTCTGCGACCAGCGAGCGGATATGATAGGCGGTGAGCTGCGGCTGCTTGGCGACCAGGGCGAGGATGTGCGTCCGCACCTGGCCATCATTGGCGCGATCGAGCACGCCGGTGCCGCGGCGGGCGGCGGCGCGATCGACGCCGAGTTTCGACTTGTGCCCGGCCTTGGCGGCGGCGCGCCAGCGCGCCAGCGTGCGCGGGTTGAGGCTCTTCACCTCGCTCCTGATCCACGGCGCGATATCAAGCTGGCCGGTGTTGTAGAGGTCGCAGAGCTGGCGATCGGCGCGCTTGTGGCCGACATTGGCGTCACGCGCGATGCGATCGGCCTGGCCGAGCAGCGCAAGGCGGGCATCGCGCGCGTTAGCGGCACCGGCGGTGACGTTGACGGCTTCGGGCTCGCTAGCAGCTTCGCGGGCCATTGCTGCCGGAATCTCGACAGCTTCAATATGCTTGCCGACATAGGCGGCGCGTGCCTGCGCCGGCAGCGATTCCAGCGCATATTCCACACCGCCGCCGCGCCCTTGCCGTGCGCGTGTCTGCCAGCGTTCGCGTTCAGCCGCGAACTGGATGCCGCGCTGCGAGGCAGGCAAACCTGGCAGCTTCTCTGCGGCGATCTCTGCGGCTGACAAGAACATCTTCACGTCCAAACTTCCCCCGTGCCCAATTCTGGGCGAGCCCGTCCGCCGCGCGTTCAGCGCGAGCGGTCGTCGTAATCCGAGTGCTGCGGCCAGAGCTGGCTGGCTTCGTCATGGCCGCGCGACTTGCCGCAGGTGACGCCGATGCGGAAGCTGATCCAGCAAGCGCCGATCAGCACCGGCAGATAGAGAACGGCGAGCAGCGTGATGATGATTTCGAGCTTGCTCACGGGCGCGCCTCCGGCCTCGCGAGGTGCGGATGCTCGCCGAACCAGCGGCACTCGAAGCACGCCGGAAAGCCATAGCCGTCATCGACGGCCATGAAGACTTGCTCGCCGCAGCCGGCGCATTTGAATTCGATCGAGCCGTCAGCGTTACACGTGATCTCCGGGACGGCTTCATCAGCTTCGGCGGCGATCTGCTTCAGTGTCTTCGCGTCGTGGGGCAGCTTGCAGCCCTGCCGACGCCGGCCATTCTCCTCGAAGGCCGCACGCCCTGCATCAGTAATGCGGACCAACTGCGAGCCCACACGGCGCAGCAGTCCGATCGTGAGTAGGCTTTCGACCGTGCTCGGCTTGAACCAGAGGCCGTTGAACGTGAACTCCCAGCGCTGGCCACGTCTCTTGAGTCCGCCGCGGCCATCACCCTGGATCGCGTACCAAAGCGCGCTCGCCTGCGATCTGTTTAGAAGAATCGTCGTCACTTGCTGGCCCTCCATTTTGCGTCTGCCTCTTCTTCGAGGCTCTTCAGGCGCGCGATTTCTTCGCGCGCGATCTCGCGCTGGATCAGCGGCTCGAAGCGGTTGCTGATGGCGATGAATGGCGTGTCCTGGACCGCGGCGTTGATCAGGCGGTCGTCGCCGGTCACGGCGAGGAGTGCGATCAACCGATGCGCAGGGATGTTGCTGCGCTCGTTGGCCGGCGAGGAATACTGGTACAGCACGTCGGCGGTGACCTTCTCGCCGAGGTAGTTCGACATCTCCTCGGCGATCTCTTCGCGCGAACGGCCGGATTCCTTGATCGCCTCGGCCACCGCGCGGGCTATGCGGACGGAGACGCGATCGGCGCGAACGCGCTCCTGCGAGAAGCGGCGCGCGACCGGAGGCAGCTGTTCGTCTGGCGTGCGCGGCCGTGTCACTTCCGCGCCTCCGGCAGCGGGATGACGGCCCAGGGCTTGCTGCGCGTCACGGCATAAGCACCGAGATTGAGTACGGCGCACACAAGAGCTGCGACCGCTTCGTCGTCATAGGCGCGCGCCTTGTCATGGCGCCCTGTTGTCGCGGGCGCGGGATAAGTCCCCGTGTTGCGATAGCGGCCGACGAAGAACCGTTGCCGGCGTCCGTCCATGCGGGCGATGCATCGCTGCGTCACGGCCGCACCGTCGCGATCGAGACGGCGTGCTGCACGCGAATGATCCCGGCGCGTTGCTGATCATGCGCGCTGCCGGCGACTAGCACGAGGCCGGCGACGGTGAGCACCGCGACCGCGATCAGGCTGCGGATGGCAAGGGTTGTGCGCGCGCTCATTCGCAGAATCCCTGCATCTGAGCGAGCGCGCGCGGAATGATCAGCGTGTAAGCGGTGCCCTTATCGTTGGAGCCGATCGCTATGCCGTCATAGCCGAGCGCGTGCTCGCGCCCGTCGGCGCGGTCACGCACGACGAGGCCGAATCGGTCGACCCTGACGAGATCGACATCGACCTGGACGCTGGTATCTGGGTCGAACGGTGAATGGTGCGAAGTCATGCGCGCCCCCGTCCGAGTTCAGATTCGCCGTGCAGTTCTGAATCGACCGCCGCGCCGCGCCCGGTAGAACTACGGCTGCCGGAGAGTTCAGTCAGGAGTACCCGATGGCACCGCGCCGACACGAGCACCGCCGCCCGATCCTCGACCCGCATCATGTCGGAGACGACTTCGCCTCCGGCTGTGACGTGCAGGATCACGAGGACTGGCTGCGCCTGGTGTGGTGGGTGGACGTCCCGGCCAACGGCAGCGGCGCCCGATGCAAGGTGCGCAGCATCGTGCTGCCGCGAAGCGCGCTGCCCAATGTCATGCAGGAGATGCGGGGCGGCGCTGGACATGGCCGCGACGCGCGGCGGCATTGATGGTGCGGGAATCATGCCGCCCTCCGTCGCCGCGAAGCGTTTTTACGCGGTTTAACGGTCGCGCATTTCGCGAGGAGCTCGAGCGTGACCTCGGGTTTTCCGAGTTTGGCGGCGGCGGCGATGATCCGCGGCCAATAGGCCGAATCGATTTTGTTTCGGTGCTTCATGACGCGGACGTGGCCGTCGTCGATGTCGGCGGCGGCACCGAATTTGGCTGGTCCGCCGAAGTATTCGATTACGTCTCGGAATGTGCGCATCCCAAATCGCTACAAAATGTAGCGATTAAAGTCAAGACGGCACGTAACGATCTCGTAGTTACAAGATGTAACATGGACGAATCGGCACTACGCAAGGCGCAAGGCGAGCGGTTGACGGCGGCTAGGAAGGCGGCCGGCTATCGCTCGGCAAGGGAAGCTGCACTTGAGAACGGCTGGAAAGAGAGCAGCTACCGGACGCACGAGGCTGGCACTCGAACGATCGGAATGAATGACGCCGAGCGCTATGCGCGCCGGTTCAATCGATCGGGCGCCAAGACCAGCGCCCGTCAGATCATGTTCGGTGATGAGGAGGAGGCTGCGCCGGCCGAGGCTTCTCTGGATGAGCGACGCACGGTTGTCCCTATTATGGGACGCATTGGCGGAGGCGCTCAGATCGAGCCCGACTATGAGCAGGCTCCTCCCGATGGTCTCGACCAAGTCGAACTGCCAATCATCATAGCGGGCGATGTCATTGGCTTCGAAGTGGCAGGCGACTCCATGCTGCCGAAGTATTCGGATGGGACCGTGGTGGTCGTGTTTAGGGACCCGGAGCGCGCCATCTCAAGCTTGTTGGGTGAGGAAGCGGCAGTCGTGACCGCGGAAGGGCATCGGTATCTGAAGGTCCTTAAACCTGGCTCGAAGGCGCACCTCTACAATCTGGAGAGCTTCAATGCTCGACCGATCGTGGATGTGAGGCTTTCTTGGGCTAGCGAGATCGTCGCAATCGTTCCGAAGAGGCAGGTGCGTAACGTCGCCCGACAAAAATCTACGAAGGCCGCCGCTCGGTCGCAGCGGGGAATCGCGAAATGAGGCGGGCGATTGTGGTCGTACTGACGACTTTGCTTGCGTGCTCGCCAGTTGCTGCCGATTGGTCAATCACGTCCTACAAGGATCGCTTGTCCGATCGAGACGTCAAAGTCGCCACCTTACCGGCGAAGGAACGGGATCACGGTGTCTTCGCGCGTCTTGTGATTAATTGCCTTGAAAGCCCGGTTGTCGGTGGTCTCGTTCTATCGATCGAGACCGGTTCGAGGTTTTCGCGTGGGCGCATGGGATTGAGCTACAGGGTGGATCAGCGCGAAGTCGTACCGCGCTTGATGCCTGTAAATTCGAACGGCAACGGCATGTCGAGCTGGGCTCAGCCGGAAGAGTTAGAGGGGGCGAAGCGGATCAGGGTCGAATTGTCTCCCGCTCGATCTCCGACATTGTTCTTCGATTTTGACCTGACCGGGGTCGACAAGGCGATGAACGCGATTCCTTGCGTTCGAACCCGGGAGAAATGGACGCCCTGACCCGGCTCGGAACTGGCGACCCGATTAGAAGCCCGCCCATGCGTTTGGGCGTCGGCGCGCACAAATCCGTCAGGAAGTCTTTGAAGATAGAATTGAAGCCCCTGAGCCCCGGCGCGGGCCTATTCCGCCTCATCCCCTCGGTCGCCATCCCGATCGGGGGCCTTCAGGGCATCGTTTCACGGGAAACCGGTGTTTCACGGCCCATCATTCCGTTGACCAAGCCGCTGTTGCCGGCCGAGGCCGGCGCACCAGCCCTAGCGGCTTCTCTCTGGGCAGATTCGGCGCCATCATGGGCGGTGTCCCCACGCATCATCCAGATCCCGCTCTCGGGCGGCGACCGCAAGGCCCAGGCCAAAGGCATCCGCCAGGCGCACGGCCTGCACGCGAGCTATTTCCGGGAGTCCGTACTGATCCGGGAAGCCGCCGAGGCCAAGCTGCGCGACGCCGACCGGCTGGAGTGCGACGCGTGGAATGCGATCATGTGGGCTGGCGGCCCGGCGATGCCATCGCCTGGCGAAGCCCAGGCGAACCCGACGATCGCCAAGGCGCTCAATGCCGGCTACGACCTGGTCGAGGCCAAGTGCAACCGATGCCGGCGGATCTCGCTGGTGTCGCTGCGCACGATCAAGCGGCCGGCCTACACGCCGATCTGGAAGCTGGAGCCGGCGCTTTATTGCGAGCCGTGCTCGGACGTGCGAGGCCGGCGGCAGCGCGCCCATATTCTGCGGCTGACATTTGCCAGGCCGGACGGCGACACGACGGAGAAGGCCCAACGATGAAGTACGCCACTTATGGTGCCGCCGAGGAGCTGCGTCGATGAAGCGGGATATGGATTATGTGCGAGAACTCTTGCTGAAGATCGAAGCATCGCCAGACCCAATTGAGGATACAGACGAACTTGAATCCCCCGATGCCTCCCGCGAGGCGAAGCGCAAGCTTTGGTATCATTTGGCGATGTTGATCGACGAGGTCGGTCTCATTAAGGGGCAGGAAATCCCGTACATGTCGAATGATGTGGACGATGATGAAGTGGGGCGCATGTGGGAAGGCGCCGTCCTGACCTGGCGAGGGCACGAATTTCTCGAAGCAGTCCGCGACAAGGACGTCTGGGCCAAGACCGTCGCCGGAGCAAAAAAGGCCGGCAACTTCGGTTTCGATCTACTGCTCGACCTCGCGAAGGCATATGGCAAGCAGTACCTGAAGGAAAGGTTGCCGGGGCTGGAACTATGAGCAGCGAGAGATATTCGAGACAGTTCGTCACCTATCCTGCGTACTGGCTGAGCTGGGAGACGGGATACCTTCACAACAGGAAAAGCCGATGAGCGCACCGCCGGAATCGATCAGAGTGGAAGTTGAGTGGCTGCTTCACGACGGCCGGAAAACGGATCACCCTTTCGATGGTCAGCCATGCATCGAGCTGGGCGTGAGCTTTCAACCACCGACGCAAGTGCCCGGCGGGGCGGTGTTGAATGGCATTACCAGGGTGAAGGCGCTGATCGACACCGGGTCGCAGTGGAATCTGATCGATGAAGAGCTGATCAGGGCTCACAATCCTCCGGTGCTCGACCGACTGATCAACCAAGGTGTCGCCGGATCTGCGATGATGACGAGCCATCGCATTTGGATGATGCTCTATTCCGGAGCTGGTAACATGATGCACGAGACCGGCGCCGGGGGCATCAACCTGAGCGGAAGGAACTCGCCCTGGCGGGTGATCCTCGGCCGCAAATTCCTGCAGGCGACGAGGTTCACATATGACGGCGCCACCGGCATTCGCGAGTTGGAGATTTTCCTTAATCCGGCGGGCCTGGTCTAGCTGTTGATGAAAGGTTGAGGACAAGAAACGATGAAGTACGCTGCCGCCCGCCCGTTCGAAGATCCTGAAGCCGCAGCCCGCAAGCTGGTCGAGATCGCGGCGAGCGTCGAAGCCGTACAGGACGGACGCATCCATATCGAGAAGATCATCGCGCCGTTCCTGTTCACGCACAAGGCCAAGGGCAGCGAGTTCGGCGCCGGCATCACGTTCGCGGTCGAGCGCGGTTGGTTGGAGCTGCACAAGAGCGGGACTTACGTGCGGCTGAAGCCGGCGGGTGAGAATCTGCTAGCGACCTGATGGCTTGGTCCGCGCGCTTCGACGATCCGATTCTGTTGCCGGACGGCGGCGAGTTGACGACGTTGCTCGATGCCGGCAGCTACATCGCCGCACTACCGCCTGACATCCACGACCGGCCGGAGTGGAAGGCGGCGATCGAGGCATTGCTCCTGGTCGCCGATAATGGCGGCCCGACGATGCTGGCACGGATCGGAATGATGCGGGCGCTTAATCAGGGAAAGCCGATGCCGGACTTGAAGCGAACGGCACGCAAGATCAATCTCATTCGCTGACTAATTGGAGCAATCTATGTGGGAGCACTTTTGGGATTGGCTGGGTAAGCTGCCACAGAGCAGCGCAAGCTTCGTCGGTACGCTTACTGGTTCAAGCCTCGGGTTGATCGCGCTTTTGACCGGAGCGCTCGTAAATGCATCGCTAAATCGTCGCCGCGACGATCGGTTGCGCAGGCACGACCGCACGGCCGTGGCCACGGTGCTGCACGCCGAACTCACTGGGATGCGACGAACACTCATTGAGAACGCCGAGCACCTAGAGAGCAACCCGCCTGATCCAAAGCAAGGTTTCGTGGTCCCTGCGCCCTCGGCGCGACTGCTCGATGACGCGACCTCAAAGATTGGCTTGCTCGGAACAGACGCAGTTCGCAAGGTTATGGACGCCTACGTCCTGAATGAGGCCTATCTGACAGATCTCATCCTGGCTGGTGGCCAGCAGCATCCAGGAACGCCAGAAGACCGCTCCTTGATCTTCATGCCTGGTCGATTAGCGCCCTTCGTCGCGGAGTTCAATCGGACGAGAGCAACCGCAGTTGACGCCGCGTTGAAGGCGCTTTCTCCGTTTCTCTAGTTCACCGTTGGCCGTCTGCAATGCGTGGGGGAATAGCGATGACTGAGCTGGCGAGTGGCTAGGCGCCCACTCTCGCTTTGTAAGGGAGCGAGACCGCCCCAAGATTGACCGCGAGCGCCGTCCCCACCATGTTGACGACGTTGTCCGGAGTCTGCGTGCCCCGCGTTCCGAGCTGCGTGTTGTTGGCGCCGCTGGCGAATGTGTTCGATAGCGTGGGTCTCGAATAGCTCGCACCAAAGACCTTGTTGGTCATCGACCCGCCACTCAGCAGACGCATGCCGAGGTTTGCTGTTCCTGCCGGGTCGAAGCTCTTCCCTGACCACGACAAGATCGCCGTCTGCCCGTTGATCGAAGCGTCCGCATCGCGGGTGATGATGCAATAGTCGGCGCTGGTGTTGCCCGGCCCGCGGTTGAGGATCAGGTGATACGGCTGCCGCCCGTACGGGCCGGTGAGTTCGCTCGACTTGTAGACCCGCGCGTAGTCCCATTGCGTCACGCTCGGCACGGCATAGGTCTGCAGCGAGTTTTCGTTGTTCGGCGCAGAGCTATTGGGCGCACTGCCGTACTGATGGAAAAACCCATCGTTCGCCGAATAGATCGTGGTGGCATCGACCAGAAGCCCTTCGTTCGCGAAGGCCGATCCGAGCACCCACCGATTTACGATCTTGTCCAGGTCGATGTCGTAGGCGACGAGATCGGCTGTCGACCCGTTCGCGCCCGCTGTGCCCCACACATAGCCGCCGGTGCCGCGTGTGAGATCGATGGAGATCTGATCGAAGCCGCCCGGCCAGCCCTTGAAGTCGGCGTACCGCAAGAAAACGCCACCGAGTGTGACCCACCACAAATCGCCGTTGCTGCTGTCGCCAATCACCAGCGCCTGTCGCGCATTGTCCCAGTCGAGAGCGTTCGGTACGAACGGCAGCGCCAGCTTCGTCCGCACCGGAGATCCGTCGCGCGCGATGAAGAAGATATACGGCTCGCTCGCATTGCCGGACGCGTAGGCGAGATACTTGGCGCCGCTGGCTTCGCGCACCACCGTGACGCCTTGAATGGAGCCCTGCGCGCTCTCGTTCACGAAGACCTGCGAAACGAATGCGCCCGCCTTTGTCATCTGGACGATCGACGTCGCGGTCAGGTTGCCGCCGGTGCCAGGATAACCGTTGCGCGTCGGACCAAGATTTCCGAGCCACAGATTGTTGCTATTGTCCGGATCGACATCCATCCCGGTGCAGGTGTAGCCCTTTGTCGCTTCGCCGCCGGGGATGTCGCAGACAATCGTCTTGGTGCCCAACGTAAGCGTCGAACCAGCGCTCCAGATGTGCGGGATGGCGGCGCCTGTACCTCCAACAAGCCAGTTGAATTTCGTAGGGTCTTCAGAGAACGGCATGTAGTTCGGCGGCAGCACCGCGCCAAGGTCAGTCAACAGCGACGGCGCAACCGCAAGCGGATGCGTCAGCGACCGCGTCAGTCCATGTGTAGCTTTAACCACTGAAGACGCCGCAAGACGTGCCGGCGCGGCGGCTGAAGCGATACGTGCCAGGAGCGACGATCATCAGCGCGGGCTTCGCTGTCGTGAGGCTGTCGATCAGGAAATATTCGCCGGTGTCGGCCTTCAGAAAGATATCGACACAGGCGTAGCCGCCGACGTCGGGGCCAGCGGCATCCTTCAGGCAGACCGTGAGAGGTGTGCCGGCTACCACGACCTGGTCCGCGGAGTTTTGCGCGGTAGTACCGATCGCCAGGATCTCGCTGGGCATCTCAGATCACCTTCGCCAAGCAGAGAGGAACCGTCACGTCGAAAGCGACGTTGCAAAACTTGTGAAACTTGAAATGATCTGACACTGCGCGATGCTCCAGCGTTGAAGGCGAGCGATGCGCTACAGTTAAGCTGTCGACCTTGAATTCCGCACCCTGACACGTGTCAGGGTTACGAAGCAGGCGCTGTCCCGGCCATTGTGGTCGCATGTCGGGGAAAAACACAAGCACAGCGCTCAACACGGTTCGCGGCGTCGGCGTCGAGATCGCCTTCAGCGCGCAAGGCGCCGTGCCCGAATGGATCATGATCGTGCCCGCCGGCAAAGGCGGTGTGATCGAGACCGTTGATGGTCGCGGCCCGTACCGCATGCAGGACGCGGCGCATCTCGCCGCCGAGAGCATGAAGGCGGCGCCGGGCGGCCAGTTCGTGCTCGACGAAACCCACGCGACAGACCTCGCTGCCACTGAAGGCCGTCCGGCCCCGGCGCGCGGCTGGTTCACCGATCTCCAGGCGCGCGCCGACGGCATCTATGCGCGCGTCGACTGGAATGCGGCCGGCAAGGCGCTGATGGCCGACAAGGCCTATCGCTTCATCTCGCCCGTATTCGCCCACGACAAGGCCGGCAACATCATGCGGGTGTTGCGGGCTTCGCTCACCAACACGCCGAACCTCATCGGCATGGCCGCACTCAACACACAGGAGACTTCCGACATGGACTTGCTCGCCCAAATTCGCCAGGCGCTCGGCCTCGGCGACACCGCCGACGAAACCGCCGTGATCACCACGATCAAGGCCCTCAATGCCGGCGGCACGGCGATGCAGTCCATCTCGACCGCCTTCGGTCTCGCCAAGGATGCCAGCGGTGAGACCGTCCTGAGCACCGTCAAGAAGGCGGCTGATGCGCTCGCCTCGGTCGCCAAGGCAGCCGGTCTGCAGAATGCAAGCGATCCCGCGGCTGTCGTCTCGGCGGTCGAGAAGCTCGCGACCGGCGTACCTGACCAAGTCAAAGCACTTCAGTCCGAACTGTCGACCGTGACCACCCGTCTCAACACCGCGATCGCCACGTCCGCCAAGGAGCGGGCTGAGGTCTTCGTCGATGGTGAGATCGCGCGCGGGCGCATGGGCGTCAAAGCGCTGCGCGATCACTACATCGCGCGCCACTCCGTGAGCCCCGAATCCGCCGCCGTGGTCGAGACCGAGATCAAGGCGTTTCCGATCGTGCAGCCCGGCGCGCTGCTCACCGTGACGCCGTCCGCCGACAAGAAGGAACTGGCGAGCGATCCGGTCGCGCTCGCTGCCGCTGCGACCGCGCATCAGAAGAAGCTCGCAGAGCAAGGCCAGACCATCGACTACGCAACCGCTGTCACCTTCGTCGCCGCCAACCCGCCGAAGTAACTGGAGCCTCTAGGCACATGATCCCCACCTTCATCCGGTCCCACATCTGCACGGCCGACGTCGCGCCGTTCAAGATCGTCAAGTTCTCCGACGTTGCCGCCTCGAAGAAGGTCGCGACCGCGAGCGCGGCCACCGATCCGATCATGGGCGTTTCCGACGCACAGGGCGGCTCGAACGGCAACACCGTCGACGTGATCCGTCGCGGTCTCGGCCAGGTGACGCTCGGCGGCATCGTCGCGGCGGGCGATCCGCTTACCTCGGATGCCAGCGGCAACGCGATCAAGCTTGTCGGCGCCGCGACTACGATCAAACGCTTGGTCGGCTTCGCCGAGGAGCCCGGCGTCGCCGGCGACGTCATCGACTTCGACGTGCAGCCCGGCCTCTTGCAGCTGCCGTAACCGTCTCCCGCCAATCCTGCATCACCAGCTCACGAGAATATCATGGCTCCCAATCGTCCCTTCGTCGTCGATCCCGTCCTTACCGCCATCGCGATCGGCTATCGCAACCCGGCGCAGTCGCTCATCGCCGATGCGGTGCTGCCGCGCGTGCCAGTCGGTGGCGAGAAGTTCAAGTGGACGTTGTACGATCTCGCGCAGGCCTTCAACGTCCCAGACGCGCGCGTCGGCCGCCGCGGCCGCGTCCAGCAGCTCGAGTTCAACGGGACGACGCAGAACGACGCCGTTGACGATTACGGTCTCGACGCGCCGATCCCGAACTCGGATATCGACGCCGCTGCAAACGCGCGCACGCTGGGTCTGTCAATGTGGGACCCTGAGGCTCACGCGGCCCAGACGTTGACCGACACTATCAACAACATCCGCGAAGTACGCGTCGCCGGCATCGTGCAGAACGCCGCGAACTACAACGGCGCGCGCCAGGTCACGCTGTCCGGTACCTCGCAGTTTTCCGACTACACCAACTCCGATCCGATCGGCGTGATCAAGACGGGCACCGAATCCACGCTGGTCTATCCCCCGAACAAGATGGTGATGGGCCGCGCGGCCTGGTCGAAGCTGTCGAGCCATCCAAAGATCGTCAACGCCGTGAAGGGCAACGTCACCAACGCCGGCATCGTGACGCGCCAGCAGGTTGCCGAGCTGTTCGCCGACCAGGGCATCAATGAGGTGCTCGTCGGTGACGCCTTCTACAACACGGCGAAGCCCGGCCAGGCCGCGACGCTGGCCCGTGCCTGGGGCAAGCATATTGCGCTGCTTTACATCAACCCCATCGCGCAGCCCGAAGCCGGCGGCATCACCTTCGGTCTCACCGCGACTTACGGCAACAAGATCGCCGGCCGCATCGAAGACCAGGATGTCGGCCTGACCGGCGGCATTCGCATCCGCACGGGTGAGCGGCTCAAGGAGGTCGTGGTCGCCCAGGACGTCGGCTACTTCATCCAGAACGCGGTTGCCTGAGGATCACCATGGTAACGAAAGCAGAGAAGGCCGCTGCCGCGAAAGCCGCGGCCGAGCGCAAGGCCAAGGATTCCAAGCCGCCGGCTGAGGCGGCAAGCGAAGCGTCCAGCGAGACTGCGCCGGACGCACCGGCGGGCTCCGACGAGGAGCCCGCCACCCATTCGGCCGCAGAAGCCGAGGAGGCCTCGGGCCAACAGCGACAAGCCCCAGATAATTCGTCAGCGGACCCGGCCGGAGCGTCTTCGTCTTCCGCTACGCCCGGATCTGCCGGCGAAGCGCCGGGAGCCGCGACGACCACGCCGAGCAAGGCCAAACCGTCCCAACAGAAATCAACTGAGAGGCGCGATTTTAACGTGCTGCGTCCGCTCAACCATGACGGCGAAGAGTGCGAGGTCGGCACCTCCGTCGCGCTCACGCGCAAGCAGTTTCTCGCCCTCAAGGCAGCCACCGTCGTCGACGGCGACTGGCCGGATGATCAGGAGGCCTGATGTCGTTCTACGTCGAATTCACCGGTCGCTCGCGCACCCATGCGCTCCAGCTCCTCGAAACCCGCAAGGCGAGCCTTCCGGCCGTCGTAGTCGACTTCATTGGCGTCGCGCTCAAGAGCATGCCGAAACCGCCCGACTTCAATCAGCAGATCATTGCGGTCAAGGCGCAAGGCCATCTCATGAGCAACGGCGACTTCACGTTGCAGCTGCTTGAGATCAAACCGACGCTGATCCCGGACTGACGTCCGGTCCTTTCCGCGGGCAAGTCGAGTGGGCGTCGAAAGTCGATAGCCTTCGGCGGGTTCAATTCCTGCCCCCGCAACCAGTTCGGAATTCGTGCGCCGTGCCAATCACCCGCAGCTGATTGGGTCCTGACAGACAGCGGCTCACGGATCATCCCTCGGTCCTTTCCTAGGGCGCGAATGCCTGAGCGGCGGGACCGAGGGAACAGTTTCACCAAGGGCGCATCACATGCCGAAGGCCGATTTCTCGATTGACGAGCCCAGCTATCAGGAAGGCCGAGCGGCCTTCGCGTCCGGCGCATCCATCCGCTCGATCGTCATGCAAGTGCAGTCCTCGATCGGCGCCGGCAGCTTCGACGAAGACAAGGTGTTGTCCAGCTCGATCGGCTTCGTCGATGCGCTGCTCGATCATCTGCGCGGCATCAACCCGCCTTCAAAGGCGGTTTGAATGAACTCCACCCTGGGACAGCGTTGGCCGCGTGAAGTCGTAGTCGATCATGGCGATGGCACGGTCTCGCTGTTGCAGGACGTCGATGCGATCGACTGGGCGAAGGTGCGCGGCCGTCGCGCCGGCGACGTCATCCGCAAGCTCGCATGGCGCGCGCCTCTTGTGCCGGAGGCCGCATGACCTACACCACGCAAGCCGAAATGATTGAGCGCTTCGGCGAGCCCGCGCTGATCGACCTGACCGACCGGGCCACGCCGCCGGCGGGTGCGATCGACGCGGCCGTCGTCGCCGACGCGCTGACCGACACCGACGCAATGATCGATGGCTATCTGCTCGGCCGGTACCAGCTGCCACTCGCCACGACGCCGGCATTGCTCAAGGATCTCGCCAAGTCGATTGCGATCTACAAACTGCACGGCGACAGCGTCGCCGAGAAGATCCGAACTGACTATCAGGACGCATTGAAGACCCTGGATAAGGTCGCCGCGGGCACCATCCGCCTCAACGTCGCTGGCGTCGAGCCGGCATCGTCCGGCGCGACCGGCGTCAAGGTCACCGACCGTCCGCGCGACTTCACGCCCGACAATATGAAGGGCTTCATCTGATGACCGGCGCACTGCTCCAGGTCGGGTTAAAGGATGCCGAGGAAGCACTCGCGGATCTCGGCGGCCTGATCGCGCGCCTGGATGATCCGACGCTGGCTTTCGAAGATGTCGGCCAGGCGCTGATCACCTCGACGCATGATCGCTGGGATCGAGGCGTCGCGCCAGACGGCTCGCCCTGGCCGAAGAGCCTGCGCGTCAAGAAGTACGGCGGCAAGACGCTGAAGCTGTCGGCCCGGCTCTATCGATCGGTCACCGCCAACGCCTCACGCACCGGCGTCGAGATCGGCACCAACGTCGTCTATGCCGCGATCCATCAGTTCGGCGGCAGCGTCGACAAAGCGGCGCGCGATGCGGTGCTGCACTTCAAGGTGAACAAGAAAACCGGCACCTGGCGCTTCGCCAGGGCGACCAAGAAGGCGACCCTTGCGCAGAAGCGGCGGATTGGCGCCCACACCGTGACACTGCCGGCGCGGCCCTTCCTCGGCCTCGACCAGGACGATCCGCGCACCATCACCACGATCTTCGAAAACTTCCTCTCGGCCGGAGGTGCGCTGCAATGAGCACGCTGGAGCAGAGCGTCGCCGAACGGATCGCCGACCAGGTCCCCGCGCTCGCCGGCCGGATCGAGGACATCGCCGAGCTGGCGGCGCTGATCGCCGCGGGCGCGTTGCCTCAACACGACGTCTTTGCCTTCGTCGTCCCGCTCGGTTTCGACGATCGCGGCGGCGAGTCCGCGACCGGCGTGCACACGCAGATGATCGAAGACGCCGTGGGCGTCATTCTCGGTGTGAAGGCGCGCGGCGACGCCAAGGCCAAGAAGGCGCTGCCGTCGATCGGCGAGCTGAAGAAAAACGTTGTCAACGCGGTCGCCGGTTGGGGGTCGGACAATAGCGCCGACGTTTTCTATGTGCGCCGTGGCCGGCTGCTGTCCGCCGACAATGGGCTGGTGCTCTACCAGATCGATTTTTCGCTGACCGACCAACTGAGGATCACATGAGCGACGACATCAAGCATGAGCAGCCGTCCGCTGGCGGCAGCTTCATCCGGCAGCCCGACGGTTCGTTGGCGCGCAATGAAGAGAAGCCGGCGGTGAAGGAAAGCAAGCCGCCGTCGACGTCGAAGAAAAGCTAGGAGTTCTGAGCCATGCCGATCTATTTCCGCAAGATGGTGCTGCTCTCCAAGATCGAGACGGCCTACGCGACTGACCCAACCCTGACGGGTGCAGCGAACGCGATCCTGGCGAAGAACGTCTCGATCTCCGACATGGAAGGCAACGACGTCTCGCGCGATCTCGTGCAGCCAAACTTCGGCAACCAGCCGACCCTTCCGGCCGACACGCACATCACGATCGAGTTCGACACCGAGCTGGCCGGCTCCGGCACCGCCGGCACCGCCCCGGCGTGGGGGCCGCTGTTCCGCGCCGCTGGCTGCGCGGAGGTGATCGTGCCGACGACATCGGTGACCTATTCGCCGATCACCGATTCCATCGAGAGCGCCTATCACAAGTTCTGGATGGGCTCGACGTTACACGCGATCAAGGGCTCGCGCGGCACCGGCAAGCTCAACATCAACGCGCAGGGCATTCCCTTCGTGCATTGGAAGTTCTGGGGCCTCTATACGCCGCCGAGCGAGGTGGCCGCGGCAACGCCCGTCTTCACCGCGTGGAAGAAGCCGGTGATCGTCAACAAGGCCAACACCCAGTTCACGGTGAACAGCGTTGCCCTGGTGACGCGTAGCTTCTCGCTCGACCTGGCCAACCCGGTCGAGCCGCGGCTGCTGATCAACAGCGAGAGCATTCAGCTGACCGACCACAAGGAGCAGATCGAGTTCACCTCGGAGGCCGTGCCCGTGTCCGGCGCTGGAAGCCTCGATCTCCACGGCCTCGCTACGACTGCCGCGACGGTTCCGGTCTCGCTGACCCACGGCGTCACCGCCGGCAACATCATCACCTTGAGCGCGCCGACCGCACAGTTCCAGCGCCCGAGCGGCTACTCGAACAACCAGGGCATCGCCGAGCGCGGGTTGAAGATGCTGCCGCTGCCGACCGCCGGCAACGACCAGTGGTCGCTCGCGGCGACCTGATCCACCTCACCAACGTCCACTGTCAGGAGACTTTCAAGCATGTTCAACGTCACTGCAAAGCGTACCTTCACCCATGACGTGAAGGTCTCGATGCCCGTCGACGGCGGATTCAGCGACGAAGTGCTGAAAACCACCTTCAACTACATTCCGAGCGACGAGATGCAGCAGGTCGCACAGACTGACGACGCGTTTCTTCAGGCCGTCGTCAACACCTTCCATGACCTGGTCGACGACGGCAAAAATCCGGTCGCTTGCACGGCCGAGCTGCGCGCCGCGATCCTGCGCAACTCCAACGTCCAGCAGGCGCTGATCACTCACTACACCTCGGCCATCCGCAAAGTCCCGCAGGGAAACTGAAATGGGCTGCCAGGCGCTGGGCGAGAGCGGCGCGATCGGCAGCCCCGGACGAAAGCACCACTTCCGACGATGCGATCGTCGAGGGCATGGCGGAAGCAGGCATGGATGCGGCGTCGCTCGCGGTCTTGCGGGAAGCGCTCGACGCCGACACCGCCGGGCCGGATGCCGGCGACGAGTTCGAGGGCATCTGGCCGGAGAACGTCGCCATCGTGGAAGCCTTCCTGGCCGTCTGCACGCAGTGGCGGGTGGCACCATCGAGCGCAGGCGGACTGATCTCGCCGGCCGGCGGCGGGATCGCACCGACCGTCTCGGTCGCAATCGGCCTCGACTACACCGCCGTGAAGGTCGGGCTCGATGCTGAATCGATCGAGGTAACTCCGGCGTTGTGGCGCGGGCTGCGCGTCATGGAGACGGCAGCCTGCAACGCGTTGAATGAGGATCTGAGTTGAGAGTCTCGCTCGTCATCGACGGTGATGCGACCGGCGCCAAGAAAGCGGCGCAGGACGCGAGCACGGCCGTCAGCGACATCGGCGCGTCCGCGGCGAAGGCCAACGCCGCCACGAACTCGGCAAACGACAACGTCGCCAAGAGTGCAGGCCTCGCCCGGCACGAGATGATCAACCTATCGCGCCAGCTCCAGGACGTCGGCGTGTCGCTGGTCTCCGGGCAGTCGCCGTTCATGGTGCTGGCGCAACAGGGCACGCAGGTCGCCGACATCTTTGCGACATCGAAAGGCACGGTCGGCGAGTTCTTCGGCCAGGTCACGTCCGGCCTCGGCAAGATCCTCACGCCGGCGCGCCTGGCCGTCGGCTCGGTGGCTGCGCTCGCTCTTACGGCGGCGACAGCAACCGTCAGCTGGCAGGACTCGCAGAAGACGATCCAGGTCGGCCTGCAAGGCATCGGCCGCGCATCAGGTGCGACCGTCGGCGACATCAATAGGATCGCCGAGGCGAGCAGATCGTTCGGCACGGTGTCCACGTCGAGTGCCCGAGAGTTCGCGACTACGCTCGCCGCGACCGGCAAGATCGGCGTAGAAAACATCGAGCTTCTGACATCGCAGGCCAAGAGCTTTGCGAACGTGCTGGGCACCGACATCCCGACTGCCGGCCAGTATGTCGCCAAGGTGTTTGCCTCGCCGGGCGAAGGTGCCAAGGAACTTGCCCAGCGCATCGGCGGCATCGACGCCGCGACGGTGAAGTACGTGGCCACGCTCGAAGCGCAGGGCAACCGGCAGGAGGCGATCAAGGTCCTGTCGGATGCCATCGCACCGTCGATCGCCAAAGCCACGGATCAGACGGGTTTCTGGGCGAAGTCGCTGAATGTCATCACGGACAGCGCAAGTCGTGCGTATGACTCGACAGGCAAGTTCATCAGCCAGCTCGGCGTCAACGGGCTCGCGGGTCAATCCGAGAGTGCGCTCGAAAAGCAGCGCAAGGATCTTGAAGCACTAATCCAAACCACGGCGAAGGCGGGACTGCCGGAATTTGATGTCTCGCAGATGCGGGAGCAGCTCAATGCCGTCAACGATGCGCTGATCAAGATTCAGCAGAGCCGCAAGGCGGCACTTGGCGTCGATGCGGCCCAGACGACCTTGCAAGCGTCTCCCATCGTCGATGCGCTGGCGCCGGCACCGGCGATCATCAGGAACGTAACGGCCAACCTCGAGCTACTGACCAAGGTCATGAATGACCCGGCGTTCGAGACGTTTCGCCAGAAGGTGGGCGAACAGTTGCCGCTGGCGTTTGCCCGTCTGCAAAACCAGGCCGCGACGCTGGCGCTCAACCCGCGGCTGGCCGATCCGATCCAGTCGCAGATCGACAGCCTGACGCTCCAGAGCAGGTTGCTGTCGGATCAATCGCCGGCGATGCGCCAGCGCGTTGAATATCAGCTGGCCTACAACGAGGCGATTAAGCAGGGAGCATCCGCTGAGGAAGCGAGGACGCTCGCTACCCTGCGTGGCAAGCAGGCAGAGGGCGGTGAAGCAACCATCATCCAGCAGGCGCAAACTCGGCTTGCCCTGTACGGTCAGACGACGACGGCTGCCGAAGCGCAGCGATCAGTTGAATTGAACCTGCAAGCAGCCAGCCTACAAGGCATCACGATCGACAGCCGGCGCTCCGCACTCCTCAAGCAGCTCGCCGCTGATCAGACCATCGGCGTCACCCAGATCAGGGCGAGCACCGACGCGCAGAACGTCGAGGCTGCGACGGTCGGCATGTCGGCCGGCAAGGCGGCCGAGTACGCCGCCGCGCAGAACGCGATCAACGAGGCGCGGCGCTCCGGCCGCGAGCTGACGCCCGAGAACATCAGCCAGATCCAGCGCGAAGCCGCGGCGCTGGGAGAAGCGACCGCCAACGCGGATCTGTTGAGGTCGGCTTACACCGGTCTCGTGCAAGGACCGATGCAAACGTTCACATCTGCGATCGCCAACAATTCGACTTGGTGGGACGCGCTCAAAAAGTCCGGCGTGAGCGCGCTTACGGCGATCTCGAACAAGCTGATCGACATCGCCGGGCAGAATCTTTTGGGCGCGGCGTTCGGCGGATCAGGTGGCGGCGGGCTGATGGGACTGCTCGGCCTCGGTGGCGGATCGGTCGGCAGTTACGGCCAGGTCGCCAACGCGACGGGGCTCGGTGCCGGCACTGGAGGCATCTCGTTTCCGATGTTCGACGGCGGCGGCTTCACGGGCCGCGGCGGACGCCTGGAGCCCGCCGGCGTCGTTCACAAGGGCGAGTACGTGTTCGACCAAACCTCTGTCGGCCGCGCTGGCGTCGGCTTCCTGTCGGGCCTGCACCGCAGCCTGCGCGGCTACGCGGACGGTGGTTTTGTCGGCAGTTCATCGGGTGGAAGCTGGGGCGCCGGGCAATCGTCGGGCGTCAAGGTCGATGTCGCCGTCTCCGTCGACAACAACGGCAATCTTCAGGCCTTCGTGAAGAACGTCTCGATGCAGTCGGCCAACGAGACGGTGAGCGGCTACGTGTCGAGTCCGCAATTCGTCGATCACGTCGGAGCTGCCGCGACGCAGGCCCAAACTGAGCGGAAGTTCGGATGAGCATCAGTTTCCCGCGCACCGACGTCCTGACGCTGGTCGGCTTCGCGCCGCCGTTCAACTTCGATCTCACGCCACAGCAGGAAACCAGCCGGCTCGCGGATGGCACGTCGATCGGCAAGGATCTCGGTCCGGCGCTGTGGTTCGGCACCTACACCACAGACGAGCTCTACAACGACGTGCTGGTCGACTATCAGGCCGTGCTGAACTCGCTCGACGGCGTCATCAATCCGTTCGAGGCCTGGGACATCCGGCGGCCGTGGCCGCGTGCCCACAAGGACGGATCTGCATCGAACGGCCTGCTGGCATCGGTGAACGCCAACAACAAGGCGGTCTCGCTCTCCGGAGTAAATGCCGCCCAGGTCGTCTCGCGCGGCGACTACCTGTCGTTCAACTACACCGGCGGCCGGGCGCTGCACCAGGTGATGGAGACCGTCACGGCGAACGGCAGCGGCGTCACGCCGCAATTCGAGGTGCGTCCGCATCTGCGCGCGGGATGGGCATTGTCGGCGGCCGTGAATGTGAAGGCGCCGCGCGGGCTCTTTACCCTCACGCCGAAGTCGGTGGCGCCGACGCAGACGCGCGGCAAGTCCGGGCGGATCGCGTTTCAGATCGAGCAGTATCTCGCATGACCGGTTCGCTCTCCGCTCCGAATTTCGCGGCGCTCCAGGCGCGCCGGCTGAAGCCGCGCGATTTCATCTGGTTTGTCGTGCGCGACCGCACCACGGGCAATCCCGTTACTGACGGCTATTGGTCGGACATCGGCTCGATCGACGCGCAAGTGATCGACCCAGACACCGGCTCGACCGTCACTCGCACCTTTGGCGGCGCCCGCGGTCTGATCTCCATCTCGGACATCCCGCGCGTGTCGAACCTCACGGTGCAGAAGATCACGATCAAGTTGGCGCAGGTCGCGGACCGGGTGAACGACCTAGTTCGCGGCTACGACTGCAAACAGGGCAAGGTGCAGATCTTCCGCGGCCTGTTTGACATCTCGACCAACGTCATGGTGGCGCCGGCGTTTCCGCGCTTCGTCGGGACCATCGACACTGCGCCCGTCACCACGCCGAAGGAAGGCGAGACGGGCGATGTCTCGCTCTCGTGCACGGGCCACACCGCCGAGCTGACGCGCTCCAATCCCGACACGCGCTCCGACGCCTCGCAGCGGCTGCGCAGCGCCACCGACAACTTCTACCAGGACACGGCGACCGTTTCCGAGTGGCAGCAATATTGGGGCAAGCAAAGTGGGCCGATCGACCTCGTCGGCATCGCCAAGGCTTCTGGGCTGTTCAACAAATGATCCGCGGTGCAACCATGTCCGACACCGGCCGCGCGATCGAGCTGCTCCGCGATTCCCATCTCGCGGCCGGCTTCGACGGAACGGGTGCAAGCGGGTTCGCCGTGCCCTTCACGGCTGCCTATGCCGAGCGGCTGTTCGTTCAGCATCTAGAGATGATGAACGGCTGTGCAATCGTTCACGATGTCGACGACATCGCCCAAGGCATCCTGTTGGCGGTCGCCATCGAGCATCCGTTCGGGCCAGTTTGGCTCGCCAGCGAAACAGTGTGGTGGATCGATCCGTGCCACCGCGGTCGATCGGCAATCGCAATGCTCGACGCCTATGAGGCCTGGGCGCGAGGGAAGCGGTGCAGTTTTGTCGGCATGGCGGGCATGGGCGACGATCCGGTCATTGCGCGGCTCTACGAGCGGCGGGGTTATCGGCGCGCCGAGACCCATTTCTTGAAGGCGGTTTGAAATGGCGATTTTCACCGCCATCGGCACCGCAGTCGCCGCGACCTTCTTCGCTGGGAGTGCCATCGCCGCGAGTGTCATCACAGTCGGCCTCAGCCTGACTGCCTCCATGGCGCTGTCATACGCGGTCAAGGCGTTATCGGGAAAGCCGGCGCAAAGCACCGACAGCTTCGGCGTGCAGGGCAAGCTCGCCGGCGGCGGTGATGTGCCGCGCTCGTTCGGCTTCGGCTATCACGCCACGGCGGGCTCGCTGGTCTACGCGAACTTCTTCGGCAGCGGCTATGACACCCCGAACGCGCTTCAGTGCTGGGTCATCTCGCTCTCGGATCTGCCGGAGAAGCTGGTCGGGGTGTGGGTGAATGGCCAGAAGATCACGTTGCCCGCCGGCGCCGCTGACTACCAGACGGTCGGCTCCGGCAACCTCGGTTACGAGGTCCCCGAATACATCCGGCCGCACAATGGCGAAGGCGCGCCAACAGCTCATCTCTGGGTCAAGTTCTACGATGGCAGCCAGACGGCCGCCGATGCCTTCCTGGTCTCGGCAATGGCGGCGTCCGCGCGTCCCTACCAGAGCACGCGTGTCGGCAAGGGCGTCTCCTACGCTGTCGTAATCGCGTTCAACGACGAGAACCTCTGGACCGGCTTTCCAACCTTCAAGTTCGAGCTGTCGGGCATTGCGCTGTACGATCCGTCGAGGGATTCCACGGTGGGCGGCAGCGGCACGCACCGCTTCAACGATCCCGCCACCTGGGGCGGTGATGGCGATCAATATCCGGCCGTGCAGGCCCATGCCGTGCTGCGTGGCATCTCCTATCAAGGTGTCTGGCTTTACGGCCTTCAGAACATGGTGGCGGCGCGGCTGCCAGTGACGAACTGGATTACCCAGATCGAAAAGTGCCGCGTCACCGTCGTTGGCGCTGCCGGCCTTGAGCCGACCTACCGCACCGGCATGCAGGTCAACGTCGATACGCAGCCGGTGAATGCGCTCGAAGCCCTGATGACGGGGTGCCAAGGCAAGATCTCGGAGATCGGTGGCTTCTACAAATGTCGTCTCGGTGCGCCCGACAGCCCGAGCTTCAGCTTCACCGACGGTGATATCCTCTCGACTGAACCTCAGAGCTTGCGGCCGTTCTTCTCGATCTCGGACAGCGTCAACGGCATCCAGGCCAAGTATCCCGACCCGTCGCAGGGCTGGAACATCGCGACCGCGCCGGCCTATTACCGCACCGACCTGGAAATCAAGGACGGCAACCGCCGCTTGATGGCGAGCCCGCAATTCGACGCGGTGCCTTATCCCGAACAGGTGCAGCGGCTTCAGAAGTCGGCGATCGAGGAAGGCCAGCGCGCGCGCGGCCACAACATCGTTCTGCCGCCGGCCTTCTGGACCGTCGAACCTGGTGACGTCGGCCGATGGACGTCCGCGCGCAACGGCTATAGTGCGAAGCAGTTCCGGGTCGACGCCGGCGCGGACAAGGCCAACCTCGACGTTCCGCTGACGCTCACCGAGGTCGATCCCAACGACTACGATTGGGATCGCGAC
Source organism: Bradyrhizobium sp. LA2.1 (assembly GCF_040547725.1). Taxonomy (NCBI): domain Bacteria; kingdom Pseudomonadati; phylum Pseudomonadota; class Alphaproteobacteria; order Hyphomicrobiales; family Nitrobacteraceae; genus Bradyrhizobium; species Bradyrhizobium sp. LA2.1. The sequence continues at coordinate 71,677 of NZ_JBEPQI010000004.1, read as the reverse complement.
ACCGACCTCAAGCCGGTCGTTTCAGGCGCGACGGTGTCGAACCCGCCGCCGGCGCAGGGCATTGCCAGCTTCGACGCGCAGCCCTATTCGCTTGTCGACGATAGCGGCATCGTGCGCCGGCCAGCGATCCTGATCTCCTGGGACGGCTCACAGCCCGGCATCAGCGCCGTACAGTTCGAGGTACGGCTGGCATCGGACTCGTCCAGCGTGACGCGCGGACGCACCGATCGCGTCAGTGCCGGCAATCTCATCATCACGCAGTCGATCCTGCCTGCTGTGACTTACCAGGTGCGCGGGCAGTACATTCCGTCTTCGCCGCGCGACATGCTGTGGTCGAGCTGGATCACGGTGACGACGCCCGACGTCCGTCTCTCGCTGACCGAGTTCGACGCGGCCGTGAGAGCGCAGGTCACGACGATCTTCAATCAGCTGACTGACAAGGTCGATCGGATCGAGCAGGACTTCGCATCGCGGCTTGCGAACCTCTCGGCGCGAGGATGGAATGACAAGACAGAGGTGCGAACGCAATACAACGCGCGCGCCGATGTCGCGGCGGCCTCGATCGAGGACGTCCGGATTGTCGCCGTCGATGCCTCGGAGGCCTTCGCAAGTTACACCGCGCTGGTGACTGCGACATGGGGTTCTCTCACCGCTTTCGTCCAGGTGTCCGCCAACGCGATCGCGACGCTCGACGGCTACGCCGCGGCCTCATATGGCGTGGCATTGAGCGTGGACGGCTACGTCATCGGGACGAAGCTGATCAACGGCGGTCCGGGTCTGTCTTCTTTCGCCGTCCAGGCCGACAAGTTTCAGTTTCAGTTTCCTGGCTACAACGGTGGCCTGCCTCAAGACGTCTTCGCAATCGGAACCATCAATGGTGTCGCAGCAGTCGGCATCAGGGGCAACCTCAATCTCGACGGCACCTTCAACGTGAAGGCCATCGCGGCCGGTTCGATCGACGTCATCTATCTCAAGGCGAACTCGATCGACTCCGCGTCGGGCGTGATCAAGGCTCTCGGCGTGGGTAGTCTGAGCATCGCAGACAATGCGGTCACGGTGCCGGTCGCACAGACGACAGGAGCCGCTGTATTTGGCGCCGGCTTTGGTAACTGGGTGTCGTTTTTCAGTTTCAACATGTCCATAGACACCACGGGTTTGTCGAACAAGCCTATCGTGATTTACGTGAGCGTGAACTCGATGTGGGCTAGTGGCTCCCCCGCTACAGAGACGGGACAATTCCGCTTTTTGCTCAACGGCTCACAAGTCAATTATTACCAAGTGACGCTGCCAACCGGCGCGAGCGCCCCGACACCACTGTCCGGTGCTATCAGCATTACAGGTACTGGCGGCATTGTATCTGTTTCGATTGCGGCTCAATTCGGATCTACCAGTTCGAATGCGATGTTGGCAGGTGCAACCCTCTTTGCAGTGGCGGCGAAGCGATGAACATTCATTACAACGTCACGACCGGACAAATCATGTCCTATGGTCATGGTGCAGATCACGGCGATGGGTTTGAAGACAGTCATTTCCCCGGCTGCAAAGTTGCGATCATTCCAGATCAGCCGATCGATGCCAGGACGCAGAGGTTTGACGTCGCCACGTGGAAGGTCGTCGACAAGGAGACTCCGGACCCCGACCCGTTCCAGATGTTCGAGGTAAGGGGCGCTGTGCATCGCGAGCTATCCGACACAGATAAATATGTTTTGCCGGACTTCCCGATTTCCGAGACCGAACGCGCAGCGTGGGTCGTCTACCGCAAGGCGCTTAGAGACGCATCGAAGGGGAGGAACTCCGCCGCCGATGTTGTGGCCGCAATACCGAAACGACCAGATGGCACTGACGCGGTCGAATGGCTGCGCGCAAAGCTCAACTCGGAGAATCCTTCATGACCGCGCTTCCTAGCTATTCGACCGGCACCATCGCGGTTGCTGCTGACGGGATCACGGTGACGGGGACGAGCACGCTGTGGCTGTCGGCCGGCAACGCCAAGCCGGGTGACTTTCTCCAGGTCGGGCACTTTGGTGTGTTCATCACCGACGTAGCAGATCACACGCATCTGAGTATTCTGCCGTGGCCCGGCGCGACCGTGAGCGGAGCGGCTTACAATATCTGGAAGCTACCACGGTCCGCTTCGGACGTTTGGGCAGACGTCGACAGGATTGTCGCTGCACTCAATGCCAATGGATACGTGGTTGTCGTCCCGCCGACCTTGACCGCGCCAGATCCGTCGCTCGGTGAAGAGAACCAGACCGCGCTCCAGCCGACGACCGGCAAGATGTGGGTCATGACCGGCGGCGTCTGGCACTATCTCGGGATTTACAAGGGTTTCAACCCTCGCGGCGCTTACGACAATGCGGCGACTTACTCAGTCGGCGACTATGTCAGTTCGGCGGGCTCGTCCTACGTCTGGATCAACGCGACGCCAGGCTCCGGGCACGCGCCACCGAACGTGACCTATTGGCAATTGCTGGCCTCTGTCGGAGCGACAGGAGCAGCGGCTTGGACGCTTCCATCAGTTTGGGTTACTGCGACCGCATATACTGCGACTGCACCTTCGAGCGTGGTCGTCGTAAACGGCAGCACCTATGTCTGCATCGTCTCGCACACCTCGGGCACCTTCGCGACTGATCTTGCCGCCGGCAAATGGATCTTGGTTGCTCAAGCCGCGCCGATCTACAATGTCACCTCGACTGCATCCCTGGCCATTGCGATCGCGTCGAAAGCGTTCACCGGTGTCGCGACCAACAACGCGTATCAGATCGGAGATTATGTTCGCGCCAAATCCAACGCGAACGCGGCCAACTATATGGAAGGGAATGTTACTGCAAATTCGGCCGGCACCCTGACGGTCAACGTCACCAAAACTGGCGGCTCCGGCACCTTTGGAGACTGGAATATCTCGCCGACCGGTGCGCCCGGTGTAGGCGACATGCTCAAAACGGACAATCTTTCCGGGTTGCCTAACGTTGTGACGGCTGCAAACAATGTCGGTGTGGTTTCTTATGCTGGCGCGCAGTCGCTGACGGCGACTAACAAAACACAAGCGCAGCAGAACATCGGGGTGCCGCTCTGTCTTCGCGGCTATATCGATGGACTGATCATATCGACAGCCGGAAGCTCTATTTCGTTCAATGTCGGCCCCGGTGTCGCAACTGATAGCACATCAGCAGATGTTCTGACCAACCCCGGCACCTACACGAAAACAAACCAAGCGTGGGTTGCTGGCTTTTCAGGGCAAGGTTCGCTCGATACCGGCACCATTGCTCCGAACACTTGGTATCATCTCTTTTTCATCAAGCGCGTCGATACTCAATACGTTGATTTCATCACCTCATTGAACCCAGCCGGTCCCGCACTGCCCGCGAACTACAACTATTACAGGCGCATTGGCGCCATGAGGACAGATGGCACGGGGCAGTGGCGGTTGTTTATTCAACAAGGCAACAAGTTTCTTTGGGCGGTGCCTACCTTGGATGACATTACGGCAGTCGGAACTACTTCGGCGCTTGTTACGCTGAATGTCCCGACCGGTGTTAAGGTTGAAGCTGAGATTTATGGTCTTGGTGTAAATACCGCGCAGAGCACGGTTTGGATGATCTCTTCACCTGATCAAGCCGACACGGCTCCATCCACTAGCGGGCCTTTCAGTGGTATTGTTGCAGTCGGAGGCGCCAACAGCGGTTATTCGCAGCTTGTTAGAACGAACACATCGGCCCAAGTGCGAAAGCGAGCAAACGTCGCAACAACCACAGTTTACATCAACACGTTCGGTTGGGTCGATCTACGCGGCAGGGATGCCTAAGCCGGGTGGTGCATCATGCCCCCCACAAGGCGGCGCTCGGGATAGCCGCTGCTCTGGGCGGCGGACTGGGGCCTTTAAGGGGGCTTCAAGGAGCCCGGTCCCAGGACGGCTTCAGGCCGGTTCCGAGGGGGTGACATTTGAACCTGCGCGAGGTGACATTTGAAATTGCGCGCTACACCAAATCGTGTCGTCCTGGCGCCCGGGGTCTGTGCGCCAAGTCTTGTGGTGGTGCGTGTTGCCCAACCGGGCGCGCGCATCAGCCATCCGCAAGGCGACGGGGGCAATAGTGCATCGCTCCCCGGGGAGAGCACGACATACGCCGTTCCAACCACTGCGCAGGGAAGGCCGGGATGTCCTGGCTACACCTGTATGCCGCTGTGCAGACTTCTCACTACAACTCCGCACAGTGGACCTCGGGTGCCAGCGGGCTCCCGGTCTTCCCTGCGCCCTCTTTCATTTGAGGGTGAGGCGATCAGGCAAAGCTCGGGCGAAATGCGCAGCGAGGATGCGAGCCCATGTCAGTCACTCAACGACGTTCTCGTGCCCCGGACGCTGCGCAGCACGAAGTGATGCGCTGCAGAGCCGGGGCCCATGCGTCAGTGTGTTGTGTCATCTGCTGGGTCCCGGCTCTGCGCCGCACCGCTACGCGCTGCGTCGCGTCCGGGACTCGAGAGAGGCGGGCGCGGCTCCTGCGCACTCCGTCATTGCGAGCGCAGCGAAGCAATCCAGAATCTTTCCGCGGCGGCAGTCTGGATTGCTTCGCTGCGCTCGCAATGACGAGGATGAAGCAGCTGTGCAGCATAACTTCACTCTCACGCGCACGCATCGCATTTTAGGCAACCGTCATAGTCTCTAACGCGCACTAACCAACACCTGACTTAAAACTGTCATAATCGCCGAATGGAACCCGCGGCTGCGTCCTTTTTACACGGCATTAAGCGCGGCTGCATTGGATGCGCGGGGAAAGTGCGTTGGGGACTGCAATGACTGCCGCGAAGAAGATGCCGGGAAAACCGGCCGCCGAAATGTTTGACGACATCCCGGTGCTTCAACGCAAATGGCGTGCCGCGTTGAAGCCGGGCGAACGGCTGCCGCGCTATGAGGACGTGATGCTTGGGAGCCTCGGACGGCTCGCCGACCACATCGCGCTGCTGAAGAACGATGGCGCGCTCGAATTGTCGCGCAGCGGGCGTTACGTGCAGAAATGGCTCGGCGAGGAGCGCTGGGATATCCCGGTCGCCGAGCTCTCGCCCGATTGCGCCACTGCGCTGTCGGAAGCTGTGGCGAGCGCGCTCGAGAACGGACGTCCGCACCAGGCCAGCGCGCATTGCGTGCGCGACGGCATGGTCCGGACCTACGATGTGCTGGCGCTGCCGACCGCCTCCCGCTGGGGCGCCACGCTGGTTGGCGCCTACATCAACGAGCGCGGCGCGCAATACAATCTCTTGGACGCGATCTTCTCGTCGACCGATGACGCCGTGGTTTCGCTAGCGACGCTGCGCGATGCCGCAGGCAAGCCGTTCGATCTCCAGATCGTGCATCACAACAAGAGCGCCGGTGCGCTGCTGAAGGTCGCGAGCGCGGGCCTGTTGTGGCGGCGGATCGGCGAGGGGAACACGCTATTGGCCGCGCCCGAAATCATGGACTTCCTGCTCAAGGTCGTCTCCGGCGGCCGCGGCGAGCAGCTCGAGATCGAAGACGACGGACGTTACCTTCGGCTCAGTGCCACCGCCTTCGCCGATCTGGTCTCGCTGACGATCTCCGACGTCACCGCGTTGAAGCGGCGCGACGCATCGTTTCGCCTGCTGTTCGACAACAACCCGATGCCGATGTGGGTGTTCGAGGCACAGACCAAGGAATTCCTCAGCGTCAACGATGCCGCGGTCCAGCACTACGGCTACAGCCGCGCCACCTTCCTGCGGATGAAGCTGCACGAGATCTGGCCCGAGGACGAGTGGGACAGCCACGCCGAGGCGCTCGAACGCATCGGCGACACCTATCATTCCTCGCGCAACTGGCGCCATTTGTGTGCCGACGGCAGCGAGATCGAGGTGCTCACTTTCGGCCGCCGTGTCGCCTTCGACGATCGCGACGGCTATCTGGTCGCGGTGGTCGACATCACGGAGCGGCGCAAGGCCGAGGCGCGGATCGCCCACATGGCGCACCATGATGGGCTCACCGATCTGCCGAACCGCGAACATTTCCAGCAGTGCTTGAAGCAGGCGCTCGACCAGGCCGGCGGAAAACGGGTCGGCGTGCTCTATATCGATCTCGACCTGTTCAAGAACATCAACGATTCCTTCGGGCATCCGGTGGGGGATCGCCTGCTGAAGCAAGTTGCCGAACGCCTCACCACCGCGGTCCGCGGCGGCAATCTCGCGGCCCGGCTTGGCGGCGACGAGTTCGCCGTGATCCTGGCAGCCGACGTCTCGCCGAACGAAGCCAGCGCCTGTGCGACCTTGCTGATCGACATGCTGAAGGCGCCTTACGACCTCGACGGCCAGGAGATGGTGATCGGCGCCAGCATCGGCATCGCGCTGTCGCCCGGCGACGGCACGACGTCGGAGGAGTTGATGCGCAATGCCGACATGGCGCTGTACCGGGCGAAGTCCGACGGCGGCGGCGTGCACCATTTCTTCGAGCGCGAGATGGACCTCCAGGCGCAGAAGCGCCGCGACATGGAGCTCGATCTGCGTCGCGCCTTCGCCAATGGCGAGTTCGAGCTGCATTACCAGCCGCTGGTGTCGATCGCGTCCGACCGCATCTCCGGCTTTGAATCGCTGTTGCGCTGGCGTCATCCCGACAAGGGCATGATCTCGCCGGCGGAATTCATTCCGGTCGCCGAGGACATCGGACTCATCACCCAGCTCGGCGAGTGGGTGCTGCGCGAGGCCTGCGCAGAGGCGGTGAAATGGCCTGTCGACGTCAAGGTCGCAGTCAATCTGTCGCCGGCGCAATTCCGCAGCCGCAACCTGGTCCAGGTCGTGATTTCCGCGCTTGCGCAGTCCGGCCTGTCGCCGAAGCGGCTCGAGCTCGAGATCACCGAGTCGATCTTCCTGGCGGAGACCGATGCCAATCTTGCGATCCTGCATCAATTGCGCGAGCTCGGCGTCAGCATCTCCATGGATGATTTCGGCACCGGCTATTCGAGCCTCAGCTATCTCCGTAGCTTCCCGTTCGACAAGATCAAGATCGATCGTTCGTTTGTGAAGGATCTGGCGCAGCGGCCCGATTGCGTCGCGATCGTGCGCGCCATTTCGGGGCTTGGCCGCAGCCTCAACATCACCACGACGGCTGAAGGCGTCGAGACCGAGGATCAGCTCGACTGGCTGCGCGCCGAAGGCTGCAACGAGGTGCAAGGGTTTCTGTTCAGCGCGGCGCGGCCCGCCGCCGAGATCGCAAAGCTGCTGGCCGATTTCGGCCAGCGCGCCTCACGGGCGGCGTAACCCTTCGGGATAGCAGCCGTAGACCAGTTCCTTGAAGGCGGGCGTGATGCGACTGCGCTCGTTCTGGGTCTGCTGCATCAAGAGGTAGACCATGTCGAGCTTGGGATCGACGCCGAAATAGGTGCCGCTGCCTGAGTCCCATTTCAATTCGCCGATCGATCCGGCCGGCGGCGGCTTCGCGTTACCGGGATCGGTGCGCACACCGATGCCGTAGCCATAGCCAAAGCCGTCGCCCGGGAAATAGAAATAGTCGCGTCCCACGCCGGAGCCGGGCCCGACGTGATCGGTCGTCATGGCCTTGAACACGGCGGGGCTGAGGTAACGCTTGCCCTCGAACTCGCCGCCATTGAGCAGCATTTGGGAGAAGCGTTGATAGTCGGTGATGGTGGAGAGCAGCCCGCCGCCGCCAGATTCCCATTCGGGATGGTCGAGGCGGTCGCGCTCGCCGGCGAGCAGGACCGGGTCGCTCGGCAGCGGCCGCGCCATCCGGGCGCGCTCCTCCGGCGTTTTCAGCACGAATTTGGTGCTGTTCATTCCGAGCGGATCGAGAATGCGCTGCTTGAGGAATTCATACAGCGTCTGGCCCGAGATGATCTCGATGACGGCGCCGAGCACGTCGGTGGAATGGCCGTAGCGCCACAGCGTTCCGGGCTGGCGCGTGAGCGGCAGCTTGGCGATGCGGTCGGCGAATTGCCTGTTGTTGAAGGGCCCCTCGAAAATATTGGCGGCCTGGTAAACCTGCATCACCCATGGGGCGCCGATATAGTCGTAGCTGATGCCCGAGGTTTGCCGCAGCAGATCCTCGATGTTGACAGGGCGGATCGGCGGCTCGAGTTCGACCTTCGAGGCGCCCTCCGGCTCCACGCCCACCTTGGTGTGGGCGAAGAGCGGGACGTATTTCGACACGGGGTCGGTGAGCGCGAGCTTGCCCTCGTCGATCAGCATCATCGCGCCCAGGCACGTGATCGGCTTGGTCATCGAGTGGATGGCGAAGATCGTGTCCGGCGTCATGGCGAGGCCGGTCCTGGTGTCGCGCACGCCGAAGTTCTTCAGATACACCGGCTTGCCGTGCTGCTGGACCAGGATCACGGCGCCCGGCAGCCGGCCGCTTCCCACCTCGTTGTCAAAATACGCGGTGATGCGCTCAAGTCCGTCGGCCGACGGGGCAGGGATGTCGGCGGCGCGGCTGCGCCCCATCGTGCCGGCCAGCAGCGCGGCCCCGACCAGAAATTCACGACGCTTCATCCGGGCTTCCTCCCTCGCCGGGATCAAAGCCGCAAGACGCTGGAGGCGTCAACAATACATCGATTAAAAACGCGTCACGATTTCCGAAAGGAACGGTCGCGGACGGTCTTCGCTGGGCTTGGTCGGCGTGCCGATATGGACGAGGCCGGCGAGCTTTTCGTCCGGCTTGAGGCCGAGGCCGTCCAGCACGTCGCGGTCGAAGGCGAACCAGCCGGTCAGCCAGCAGGCGCCGTAGCCGAGCGCGGTCGCGGCCGTGACAATGTTCATGACGCTGGCGCCGGCCGACAATTCCTGCTCGAACGCCGGCACCTTCGGATGCGGCTTGGTGAAGCTGACGATACCGATCACCAGCGGCGCGTCGGTGAGGCGTTTGCGCTCGGTCTCGATGTTCGCCGCCGGCGCGTCCGGATTCTTGCGGGCAAAGACCGTCGCAATGACCTCGCCGGCCCGCTCGCGGGCGTCACCCTCGAAAATGATGAAGCGCCAGGGCGCGAGCTTGCCGTGGTCGGGCACGCGCGCACCGATGGTGAGGATGGTTTCGAGCTCGGCGGGGGAGGGGCCGGGCCCGGTCATCTCGCGCGGCTTGACCGAGCGGCGGGTTTTCAGGAGTTCGATGGCGTCGGGCACTGCGATGTCCTCTTCGGCTGGTCGTCGGGCGTGCCATGCCGAGATAAGCATGCACGCCCGCAACCGGAAGCGAATTTAGATCGATTTCAGGACTCAGGCCGCCTCGCGCGCCCGCCGGACGTCCGGTGGGGTGGCCTCGTCGACGAGGGCGGCGAGCGCCTCCACAGTCGTCATCACCTTCTGGCCGTCGCTGCCGAGCCGGCGGACGGAGACCGACTGCGTCTCGGCCTCCTTCTTGCCGCACACGAGCAGCGCCGGAATCTTGGCCAGCGAGTGCTCGCGGACCTTGTAGTTGATCTTCTCGTTGCGCAGGTCGATCTCGGCCCGAAGCCCCGCGCGCCGGACCTGTTCCAGCACCTGCTTGGCATACTCGTCGGCCTCCGAGGTGATGGTGGTGACCACCACCTGCACCGGGGACAGCCAGAGCGGGAAGTTGCCGGCATAGTGCTCGATCAGGATGCCGATGAAGCGCTCCATCGAGCCGCAGATCGCGCGGTGCACCATCACCGGCGCCTTCTTGCCGCTGTCATGGTCGATGTAGAACGCACCGAACCGCTCCGGCAGGTTGAAGTCGACTTGCGTGGTGCCGCACTGCCAGTCGCGGCCGATGGCGTCGCGCAGCACATATTCGAACTTCGGCCCGTAGAAGGCGCCTTCGCCCGGATTGATCTCGGTCTTGATGTGATTGTTCTGCGACTGGATCTCGCGCAGCACCGTCGCCATCACGCGCTCGGCGTGATCCCACATCGCATCGGTGCCGACGCGCTTCTCGGGCCGGGTCGAGAGCTTCACCGTGAGATCGCCGGTGAAACCGAAATCGGCATAGGTCGATAGAATGAGATCGTTGATCTTGAGGCACTCGTCGGCGAGCTGGTCTTCCATGCAGAAGACGTGCGCGTCGTCCTGGGTGAAGCCGCGCACACGCATCAGGCCATGCATGGCGCCGGACGGCTCATAGCGATGCACCACGCCGAACTCGGCGAGGCGCAACGGCAGGTCGCGGTAGCTCTTCAGGCCGTGCTTGAAGATCTGCACGTGGCCGGGGCAGTTCATCGGCTTCAGCGCAAACCAGCGCTTGTCCTCGGCCTCGTCACCGGCGGACTGCGCCGCGAACATGTTCTCGCGATACCAGCCCCAATGGCCCGAGGTCTCCCACAAGGACTTGTCGAGGATCTGCGGCGCATTGACCTCGCTGTAGTCGCCGGCGAGGCGCCGGCGCATATAGGCGATCAGCTGCTGGAAGATGGTCCAGCCCTTGGCGTGCCAGAACACGACGCCCGGACCTTCTTCCTGGAAGTGGAAGAGGTCGAGCTCGCGCCCGAGCTTGCGATGGTCGCGCTTTTCGGCTTCCTCGATCTGCTTCAGATAAGCGTCGAGGTCCTCCTGCTTCGCGAACGCCGTGCCGTAGATGCGGGTCAGCATCGGGTTGTTGCTGTCGCCGCGCCAATAGGCGCCGGCCACCTTCATCAGCTTGAAGGCGCTGCCGACCTTGCCGGTCGAGGTCATGTGCGGGCCGCGGCAGAGATCGAACCAGTCGCCCTGGTAGTAGATCTTGATCGGTTCGTTGCCGGGAATGGCGTCGACCAGCTCGACCTTGAAGGCCTCGCCCTTGTCGCGGAACACCTGCTTGGTCTTCTCGCGATCCCAGACTTCCTTGGTGAAAGGTTTGTCGCGCGCGATGATCTCGCGCATCTTCTTCTCGATCGCGGCAAAGTCTTCCGGCGTGAACGGCTCGTTGCGGAAGAAGTCGTAGTAGAAGCCGTTCTCGATCACGGGACCGATGGTGACTTGCGTGCCGGGCCACAGCGTCTGCACGGCTTCGGCGAGCACGTGGGCACAGTCGTGGCGGATCAGCTCGAGCGCGCGCGGATCGTCGCGGTTGATCAGCTCGATCTTGGCATCGGCTTCGATGGGATCGTCGAGGTCGGCGACCACGCCGTCGAGCGCCATCGCAACCGTGCGCTTGGCCAGCGACGGCGAAATGCCCTTGGCGATCTCGAGGCCGGTGATGCTCTTGGCGTATTCGCGCCGGGCGCCGTCGGGGAAGGTGAGGGTGATCTTTTCGGGCGGGGTCACGGGTCTCAGATTGCTGAGGCTGTATTGAAAGCCGGATTCGGATTTGGGCTGGTCGGTCATGCTTTTCTCCTGAGGCTCACTCCTGCGAACGAGCGCAGGTAAGCGGGAACGAGCGATATATCAGGCGATTCGGCCTGTGCAATCCGGCATTTCAAAGAAAGTGGCGCGCAAAAGCCGGGGCCGTGAACCAACTATTTCGTGCGATACCCTTTCAATGGCCGCAGGCCCGCTCTACATGCATTTGCATGGAAAATTCGCCTGCCGCCGGCCGTTTCACGCCAACCGCCCTGATGCTCGGCAATCTCGTCACCGGCTGCTCGGTGCTGGCGCCGGCGGGCATGCTGCCGGAATTGGCAACGGGGCTCGACGTCAGCATCCATGCGGCCGGCCTCCTGATTACGTTCGGCGCGATCACGCTGTGCATTGGCTCGCCGCTGACGGCCTGGCTCACGGGTCGCATCGAGCGCCGGACGCTGCTTGCGACCACGCTTGCGGTGCTGGCCCTCGGCAATCTCGGCTCGGCATTTGCCCCCGACTACACAAGTCTCCTCATCATTCGCCTGCTGATGCTGGCGGTCGGCGCGCTCTACACGCCGCAGGCTGCGGGCACGGCGGCGCTGATCGTGCCGGTGAAGCGGCGGGGCAGCACCATCGCCTACATCTTTCTCGGCTGGTCGTTAGCTGCGGCCGTCGGTCTCCCGCTGATTACTTTCATCGCCAGCCGCTATGGCTGGCGCGCGGCCTATGGCGGGATCGGCGCGCTCGGTTGCATCAGCTTCCTGTTGTTGCTGCTGCGCCTGCCGGCGGGCCTGAAGGGCACGCCTGTTGACCTGAAGACCTGGAGCGCGGTCGGCCGCAGCAGGACGATCCTGCTGCTGCTTGCGATCACGATGCTGCAAATGTCCGGTCAGTTTGTGGTGTTCACCTTCATGGGTCCGCTGCTCAAGAAGCTGACCGAGGCGAGCCCGGATGCAATCGGCATGGTGTTCGGCATCTACGGCGTTTGCGGTTTCCTCGGCGTCGTCATCGCGACCCGCATCGTCGACACCTGGGGGCCTTATCGGACGTCGCTGCTGTTCACCTGCCTGCTGTTTGCGGGCATCACCGGCTGGGCGCTCGGTGCGGGGAGCCTGGTGATCATGGCGTTCGCGGTCGCGATCTGGGGCCTCGGCTTTGCCTCAACCAATTCGATGCAGCAAGTGCGGCTGGTCGCGGCTGCGCCGCCGCTCGCATCGGCGACCGTCGCGCTCAACACCTCCGTCCTCTATGTCGGCCAGGCTGTCGGCTCCGCCATCGGCGGGCTGCTGTTCGCCCGCGAACTGCTGCATCCGCTTGGTTTCGTCGCGGTCGGCTTCGTCGTCGTGGCGCTGATCCTCGTGGTTCTGACCCGACCCCGGCCGGCTGCTGCCACCACGGCCTGAAGGGTGCGTTTTCCTATGCGCAAGGTGCTTGGCAAACCACGCGCGGGAGCGCTAGAAGGCGAGGCATGGGGACCAAAGAGAGTTGACTGACATGAGGATGATTCTGGCGGTTGCCGCGGTGCTCTATTCAGCCTCCGCGTTTGCACAAACCGACAAGCCACCCATGGTGGGGGACAAGCCGCTGGTGCAGGTCACGCCCAAGGGGACCAAAGAGGCCGCGGCCAAGCCAGCCGCGGCGCCGAAGGGCAAACCGCAGTCGATCGCGGCACGGCTCCAGGCCTGCCTCGACCTCGATGACGGCACCAAGGACCGCCTCAACTGCTACGACGCCGTGATCGCGCCGCAGCCGAAGCCGAAACCGGCGAAGGCCAAGGGTTACGCCGATTGCCGCTTCTTCAAGGAAGAGGACGAGCGGCTGGCCTGCTTCAACGGCTTCGCCGAGAGCATTCCGAAGCTGCCCAAGACCTGAACATCAAGACCTGACCATCAATACCTGAAGATCAAGAGCCGAGGTCTGGAAGCCGGACGGCTAGTCGCTGATCCGGCTGAGCACGGCCCTGAAGGCAACGCCCGGCACCTGCAGCGCGGTGCCTTCGAATTCCGCCGTGTCGCCGTCCTCACGGCCGGCCAGCGTCAGCGTGATCCTGTCGTGCCCGAACAGCGGCTTGAAGGACGGATCGTCGTTGTAGCGCTGGGTCGAAATCTTGACCTTGATGCTGTCGCCTTCGCCCATGTAGGTCCCGATGAAAGCGAAGGCGGAATTGCCGCCGCGCATCTTGCCATCCGTCACATAGACGACGCCGCAGCCGGTTCCATGAACCGTGTGGAAGTCGACCTTATACAGTCCCTGACGCACCGTCTGTCCCCGCAGAATTCAAGCTAAAATTTGGCCGGCAAATTATGATCGTTGCCAGCGGAAGCAATCCGGTGGCTCCCGGGGATGTCGGCCATCAACATCACATTTTGATCAAAGCCTGCGACAATTGCGAGCAGCGCGGCCGAATGCCGACGCGCGCAATATCGGCTAGCGGCTCGATGCGGCCGGATTGGTGGACGCAACGCGCGTCAGCGCCAACGACGGCGTCGCCGACATCTTCACGAGCACGTCCTTGAGCGGGTCCCGGGTCCAGGCGCGCGTCACATAATCACGATGCGTGATCCCGTCGCCGGTTTCGACGAACACCACGCTGCCGGGACGGAGTGGCCCGTCCATGTCCTCGGAGACGCTGATGCCCTTTTGCCGCAACATGCTCATCAGCTCGCGGTCGCGCCGCGCGGTGTAGCGGGTGTAGGAGCTGACGAAGAAGCCGGAGCGGTGGCTCTCGATCCAGGAGGCGAACTTGTCCATTTCGCCGTAGACGGCATCGAGCAGGACGACGCCGCGGACGCGGTCGCTGATGCCGCCGACCTCGAGGCTCCAGGCCGTCGGCAGGAAGCCGCCGCTATAGCCGACGATCACGATCGGCATGTTGGCGAAGGCGCGGGCGTTGTTGGGATCGCCGGTGAGCCGGGCCAGATGGGCCGCCGACTCTTCCATGAAGCGCTTGAGGCCGCCCGCCTGCCAGAACTTGCCGGCGCTGGAATCGGCGGCATCGACCGCCATCTGCGGCGCCAGCAGGATGGCGTTGGCGCCGGAATCGGTGACCTGCTGCGGTACGAGTTGGCGGTCGCGCACGTCGCGCTCCAGCGTTGCGCCGTTGCCGTGGAAGAACACCACGATCACGCCGGGCTTGCGCACGTCGAAATGCTCGGGCACGTGCATCAGCACGCGGCTGTCGCTGTAGGTCTCGTCCTGCCAGTAGACGCGCCCGGAATAGCTGCGGTGGCCGCGGCGATCGCCCTTGGAGATGTTGAGGAACGGCGCGTCGGAGGCGGGGTTGTTGCCGAAATAGGGGAAGGCCGACGATTTCATGCTGACGAGTGTCGTCAGGTCTTCACGTGCCGGACGCTGGTAGGGGATTTGCGGTGCGAGTGAGGCGACCTTGTACGGCGCCTGCTCCGGCTGAGGCTGCTGCTGGACGGCGCGTTTGGGCGAGAAGTCCGACATCTGCCGTTGCAGAAGACTCTCGCTCGCCGACGGGAAGCGCTCCTTGAATTGCGGGGCGGGGAAGCGATCCTCGAACGTGTCGCTGCTTGCGACCTGAGGATTGGTCTTCGCGACGATTTGGACGTTGGCCTGCGAGTTCGCCGCGAGCGCCGCCGGGTTGGGGGCCCTGCCGCATTGAACCAGCGTGAGCGACAGCGGCACCAAGGCTGAGACCAGCGCGATCCGGCGCGCACCACTGCGCGCGCCGGACAGCGTCCGATCAGCACGAATGTCAGCTCTCAATTTCGGAGCGGCCCCGACCATCCACCCATGACCCCAAGTCATGTCCACAAGCCCAGCGGCAATATTCAAGCTAATTGAGCCGACTGGCGTTTAGGCGACGTTAAGTGTCCGGATAAACTTCCCCAAATCCGGAATGCTCAAAGGGACCATGCAATCGTGTCCTGATTGTGGGGGTGCGAAACGGGATTCTCAGGTGTTTGCGGGGCTTTGTTGCCCAGGATCGTGCACAAAAGGTGCCGCAATACCGATTCCATTCGCCTCATTTAACCCTTGTTAACCCTGCTTGAATTGACTGGACCAGACTGCACGATGCTCTCCACGACACGTGCCGCCTGAGGTTGAGGACCCCGATGACGGCATCAGATGCGGGACCCGCGCCCTGGACTGGCCGGCTGACGGGGAGCGGGCCGGGGGTCTCCGTTCTGGTCGCAACCGCCATCGTCGTTGCCGACATGATCGGGGTCGGCGTCTTCACCAGCCTCGGCTTCCAGGTCAAGGACATCCCGTCCGGCTTCTCGATCCTGTTGCTATGGACCATCGGCGGCATCGTCGCGCTGTGCGGGGTGTTCTCCTACAGCGAGCTCGGCGCCATGTTTCCGCGCTCGAGCGGTGAGTACAATTTCCTCGGCCGCGCCTATCATCCCGCCTTCGGCTTTCTCGCCGGCTGGGTCTCGGCGACAGTTGGCTTCGCAGCGCCCGTCGCGCTTGCGGCGATGGCGTTCGGCGAATACGCGAAATCGGTCGTCCCCGATCTGCCGCCGATCCCGCTTGCCATCGGCGTGGTGTGGCTGGTCTCGATCGTGCAATTGACCGGCGTCAGGCACTCCTCGACCTTCCAGCTGATCTCGACCATCCTCAAGGTCGTGCTGATCGTCGCCTTCCTGCTCGCCGGCTTCGTGATCGGCACGCCGCAGCCGATTGTCTTCACGCCACAGCCGGGTGATCTCGCGCATATCGTCAGCGCGCCCTTCGCGATCGGGCTCGTCTTCGTGATGTACTCGTTCTCGGGCTGGAATGCCGCGACCTACATCACCGGCGAGATGAACATGCCGCAGCGCGATCTGCCGCGCGCGCTGCTCGCGGGCACGCTGATCGTGCTGGTCCTGTACGTCGCGCTGAACGCGGTGTTTCTCTACTCGACGCCGGTCGGTGCGCTGGCCGGCCAGCTCGATGTTGCCAGCGTCGCCGGCAGTGCGATCTTCGGCAACCTCGGCGGCCGGATCGTCGGTGCGATGATCTGCGTCGGCCTGATCTCCTCGATCAGCGCGATGATGTGGATCGGCCCGCGCGTGATGATGACGATGGGCGAGGACATTCCGGCCCTGCGCGTGTTCTCGAAGCGATCGGTGAGCGGCGCGCCGGCCTATGCCATCCTGTTTCAGCTTGCCGTCGCCAATCTGCTGCTGTTCACGCGCAGCTTCGAGGCGGTGCTCGACTTCATCCAGTTCGCGCTGTTGTTCTGCTCGTTCTTCACGGTCGCCGGCGTCGTCAAGCTGCGCATCACCGATCCCGACCTGCCGCGGCCCTATCGCGCCTGGGGATACCCGTTCACGCCGCTCGTTTTCCTGCTCGTGACCGCGTTCATGATGTACTACCTGTTGACCGAGCGGCCGGTGCAGTCGCTGGCGGGGATGCTGCTCATGCTCTCGGGCCTGTTGATCTATGCTGTTTTCCGCAGGCGGCCGGTCGCCGCTGGTACGTCATCACATCGCGAATAGACATGTTTCGACCCATGAGAATTGCGGCCGTCGCTCTTGCCCTGCTGGCCGCGGCCGTCTCGTCTGCACGTGCCGCCGACGTCACCTTCGATGATACCGCGCGCTTTCTCGCGGGCATGCAGCCTTCGCCGGACTCGCCGCTGGTGCCGCTCACCAAAGACCCGGGCTGGCAGCGCCACGCAAAATTCTTCGACGGCGCCTTCGCCCAGCTCGAGCAGCGGCAGCTCTCGAAGATCCGCAATTGGGCCGACGTCAATCTGGCCGCGCCCCGGCCGACCATGTTCTACTTGTTCAGCGGCCCCGACTTCCTCTACGCCGATGCGTTCTACTCCAAGGCCAGCACCTACGTGCTCGGCGCGCTGGAGCCGGTCGGCGCGGTGCCTGACCTGACGCGGCTGCCGCGCGGCTCGGTCGGTGCCGCGCTCTACAATGTCGAGCGTTCGCTCGGCTCGATCCTGAGCTTCTCCTTCTTCATCACCAAGCACATGAAGGTCGACCTGCACGCCAACCAGGTCAACGGCACGTTGCCGATCCTCTATGTCTTCCTCGCGCGCTCCGGCAAGACCATCCGCAATGTCGAGATGATCGCGCTCGACGACAAGGGCGGGGTGCATACGGGAGGCGACAATCCGGGACGGAACGCGACGCGCGGTGTCCGCATCACCTTTGCCGGAAGCGACGGCGAGGCGCGCACGCTGTACTATTTCTCGACCGATCTCTCCAATGCCAGCGCGCGCAACACGGGATTTCTGAAATTCTGCGAGACGCTCGGGCCCGGCAACAGCCTGCTCAAGAGCGCGTCCTATCTCCTGCACAAGGGCGACTTCTCCGTCGCTCGCAACTGGCTGCTGGCCAACAGCGCGACCATCATCCAGGACGATTCCGGCATTCCGCTTGCGAACTACAATGCGCAACAGTGGCGGTTCTTCCCGTTCGGCCGCTATCTCGGACCGATCGACGAATTCCCCGGCCGCTACCAGGAGCGCTACGCCGAACTGTTCACGCGCGCCCAGCCGATCGATTTCGGCGTCGGCTATCGCTGGCGGACGCATGAATCGAACTTGCTGCTGTCGGTGAGGGTGCCGGGAAGCGAGACGGCGCCGGCTGCGGAGACCACCTCGTCCGCCGAGCCGTCGCCAAAGCCGCCGCGTCCGAAGCGGCTGCGTCCGCCCGAGTCGATCCCACCAGCGCCCGGCCGGTTTTTCTGGTTTCGTTAGGTTGCCTGTTGAGGCGGGTGCCACCGGCTCAGGGCGATGACAACCAGCCGTACGAACGCGAACGCCATCTGATGATATGTCGCCAAACCCGGTCCAGATCGGCTGGTGCTCGATCTCTAACGTCCAGCCTACCAGTGCACGCTCTGGCTCGGCACGATGAAGGCCGTGGTGCTCGGCGCCGTGGCAATGCTCGTTGCCAGATACCAGCCGGAGCCGACGACGAGCGCCAGCAGCGCAATGATGGCAATCATGTCGAGGGTTCTTGGGTCGTGATGCCCTCTGGAACCAGGATGTGGACCAAGCCTGAAGTGAAAGTGAGGGCTGATTTTCCAGCGCATTCTTGTTTCCTCCCGTGGGAGCATCACAACAACGCGAGGGGGAAGTTCCGGTTCCATTCAAGGCAGCGATGCGCGAAGCGCCGCGGCGTTCCTGGTGATATTCAGGACGCGTTGACGCCGCGCCACCTGCCATAGCGCCAGGGCAGATACCAGCGCGCCGCTTGCGGTGCGGTGAGGGGCACGTTGTCGATTCCCGATGTGCCGAAAGGATTGCAGCGAAGCAGTCGCGCGAGCGTCATCCAGCCGCCGGCCCAGAGCCCGAACCGTTCGATCGCCTCGTCGCCATAGACGGAGCAGGTCGGCAGGTGCCGGCAATTGTAGCCGACCAGCGGCGAGAGCGTGTGGCGGTAGAGCCAGATCAGTGCGCGGCCGAATCGGCGCGGGAGCCGGAGCGCACCCTCGATGGGAGTGGAACAGTGCTCGCAGGTTGAATGCTTCATGGGCGCTGTGCTGCGATCGTGAGCGAGGTATTGCGCGGTTCCGGCGCAGGGAACCGCAAGTTGTTGTTTCTGCGCCATATTTCCCGTGCTTTTTGGGAGCAGTGCAGCAAGTACCTGTGGACGATCTGTATTCCCCCGGATACCATTTTTATGACGACCGTGTGTAGAAACATACGCCCGTATGATGGACTCAGAGGGCGCTACCGAGGACTGTTGGGGAACCTTTGGGGCTTGGGGAAGGAACCAGATTGAGACTTCTGAACTCCCTCGACCGTCGCGGCTGGTTGTTGCTTGGGGCAGCCGCACTTGGCGCCGCGCTCTTCGGAGCTGTGGCCACGACCGGCACAACGGCTCATGCCGGTGCCGCCCTTGAAGAGCGCAAGCTGCCGATGAAGTTCAACTGGGTCGCCTGCGACCCGAACTGCCGCGGCTGGGTCAGCGCGGTCGGCATCATCACCGCCGATACGCCGAGGGATTTCGAGGAGTTTTCGCGCGGGCGCCAACTTGGCGGCGCGACCGTGGTGCTCGACTCCAGCGGCGGTTCCGTCAACGACGCGATCACGCTCGGCCGGCGCTTCCGCAATCTCGGACTTTCGACCACCGTCGGCATCAGCATTCAGAACCGCAGCGGGCAGTCGGCCCGTCCGGCGGTTGCGCCCGAAGCCTATTGCGAATCCATGTGCGTGTTCCTGCTGCTGGCCGGCAAGAAGCGCTACGTGCCGGAAGCAGCTCACGTCCGGGTCCACCAGATCTGGATGGGCGATCGTGCCGACGATGCCAAGGCGGCGAGCTACAGCGCGCAGGACTTGATGATCGTGGAGCGCGACATCGGCCGGCTCGCCAAATACACGTTCGATATGGGCGGCGCCGGCGACCTGCTCTCGCTCGCGCTCAGCGTGCCGCCGTGGGAAGATCTGCACGAACTGGATACTGGCGAACTGAAGCTCACCAATCTCGTCACCACCAATCTGGTGGCCGACGTGCTGCCGCACGTGGACGTCGCTGCGCCCGCGGTGGCGGAACTTGCACCGAAGACCCAGGCGAGGTTCGGCGCGGAAGCGGAACCGCAGCCCGTCAAGTCGACCAAGACGGCGGAAGCCGTGGTGCCGACCGGTGCGGCGCAAAGCGCGGGCTCGCAGAAGTAGGATTTCCCTGATCGTCATGCCGGCGCGCGCGCCGGAATGACCTCGGCCAAATCAGCCCTGCGCCGCGGCCGGCTGCTTGGCTTTCGCCTCGATCTGTCCGATGGCATCGACCACGGCATCGAAGGTCAGGAGGGTCGAGGCGTGTCGCGCCTTGTAGTCGCGGACCGGCTCGAGGAATTTGATCTCTTCCCATTTGCCTTCAGGAGGCGCGCCGTTCTCCTTGAGCATCTTGCGAACGGTTTCGCGTAACTCGCGGAGTTCGCTCGCGGTCGAGCCGACGACGCGACTTGCCATGATGGATGAAGAGGCTTGCCCGAGGGCACAGGCCTTCACGTCATGGGCGAAGTCGGTGACCTTGTCGCCCTCCATCTTGAGGTCGATCTTCACGGTCGAGCCGCACAATTTGGAGTGGGCGGTGGCGGTGGCGTCGGGGTCCGGCAGCCGTCCGAGGCGTGGAATATTCCCGGCCAGTTCGATGATCCGCTTGTTGTAGATGTCGTTCAGCATGTGATGGAGTCCAACACTTCCGCACCGGATCGGCCTTGGCGGGCGCCGTCCACGGTCCTATATAGGGGCGGAACTGGCGGAAAAACAGTCCAGACCTGCGCTGCCAGCGTGATGACCCAAGGGCCTTTTTCGTCAAAACTGTTCTCTTCAGGCGTCCGGCGGCTTGCCGCCCCGTCTGCCGGTGACACTCCGGCCGTTAGGCCGTCGAACGGAGTAGACATGGACGCTACGATCAAATCCATCCGCCCGGGCAAGCCCTCCGACCGCCAGCCCGAGAGCCGCCCGGCTGAGCTCGACCCTGCCGAATTCCTCGCGGCCGCCGTCCGCGCCGACCAGCCGCGCCCCGCGCGCGCAGAGGCGGAAGCGGCGGTGAAGACGCTGCTCGCCTATATCGGCGAGAACACCGCGCGCGAAGGTTTGCTCGACACGCCACGCCGTGTGGTCGAGGCCTTTGACGAGCTCTATCAGGGCTACCACCAGTGCCCGGCCGAGGTGCTCGACCGCACCTTCGGCGAGACGGCCGGCTATGACGACTTCGTGCTGGTGCGCGACATCGAATTCACCTCGCAGTGCGAGCATCACATGATGCCGTTCTACGGCAAGGCGCACATCGCCTATACGCCGGTGGAACGCGTCGTCGGCCTGTCGAAGCTTGCGCGCCTGACCGACATCTTCGCCCGCAGGCTCCAGACCCAAGAGCACATGACGGCGCAGATCGCGGCGGCCATCGACGAGATCCTCAAGCCCCGCGGCGTGGCCGTGCTGATCGAAGCCGAGCATACCTGCATGTCGGTGCGCGGCGTTGCCAAGCATGGTGCCTCGACCTTCACCAGCCGCTTCACTGGCATGTTCCGCGACAATCCGGCGGAGCAAGCCCGTTTCCTGTCCCTGGTGCGAGGCACGACGCGCTGACCTCGCGAAGGTCTATGTCCGCGTCATGCTCCAAGCGAGGACGCCCGTGTCCGCTCACTCCCATGAGATCGAGGAAGGCCTCGCCTTCCTGCCCAGGTTCGACGCCGCCGGCCTCGTGACCTGCGTGGCGACCGACGTTGCCACCGGTGACGTGCTCATGGTCGCGCACATGAACGACGAGGCGCTGCGCAAGACGATTGCGACCGGCGAGGCCTGGTACTTCAGCCGATCGCGCAATGCCTTGTGGCGAAAAGGTGAGACGTCGGGTCAGACCCAGCGCGTGGTCGAGATCCGCACCGATTGCGACCAGGACGCGGTCTGGATCCGTGTCGAACAGATCGGCGCGGCCTGCCACACCGGCCGCCGGTCCTGCTTTTACCGCAAGGTCGAGGCCGAAGGCGGCGGCGCCAAGCTGGTCTTCATTGATGCGGACAGGTTGTTCGATCCGGACGCCGTCTACAAGAAATAGCCGGCCGTCACCCCGAATTCGGGCCGCAATAACGGGGAGGGGCCAGATTAACCCCGCATTAACCATACCTGTCCCACGGTGATACGACAGGCGCCGAATTGCCGGCGTCGCTCAACGCCGCACGGGGCGGGCACTCCATCATGTCGGTCGACAATTCCAGTGCCTCTCAGACGACGGGTCTCGATCCGTCGCGGGCACGCGTCGCCGGCGCGATCAAGCAGGTCTCCAACCGGACGGGCGTCAGCTTCCAGTACATGCTGACCACCGCCAAGATGGAATCGGATTTCGATCCGACGGCGGGCGCCACCACGTCGTCCGCGCACGGGCTCTACCAGTTCATCGACCAGACCTGGCTCGGTACGGTGAAGGAGGCGGGCACCCAGCTCGGCTATGGCAATTATTCCGACGCCATCACCAGGACGTCGTCGGGCGGCTACGCGGTCGATGATCCCGCCATGAAGCGGTCGATCATGAAGCTGCGCGACGATCCGGACGCCGCATCAAGTATGGCCGCGGCGCTGACGCAGTCGAACAGTTTCAAGCTGACCGGCCTGCTCGGCCGCAGGCCGAGCGACAGCGAACTCTACATGGCGCATTTCATGGGTGTCGGCGGCGCCGCAAAGCTGATCGCCAATGCCGAGGACAATCCGCAAGCGGTCGGCGCGCGGCTGTTTCCCAACGCAGCCTCCGCCAACCGCTCGATCTTCTACGCCAGGGACGGCCGCGCCCGCAGCGTCTCCGAGGTCTATTCGGTGCTCGACTCGCGCTACGCCAGCGCGGCGAATTCGAAGACGACCCGCAGCGCAATGGCGATGTATGGCGACTCGCCATCCACGACGCAGGTCGCAAGTGCCAACGGCGTGCAACCCACCGCGCCTGTCATCGACAACGCAGCTTATCTGCAGACCTTTCCGGAGGCGCGCGGCGTTACGCCGGTGAGTGCGACGTCGTCGTCAACGGCTGCGGACAACACGCCGATCACACCCGCATTCCGCTCGATCTATCAGCCCGGCGATACCACGCAGCCGGTTTCGACCACGGTGCAGAAATTGTGGGGCAACAACGCCTCGCTTGCTTCGATCGCATCGGCGACGCCTGACGTGCGCCCGCCGCAACCGCTCGATCTATTCAGCGATCGCAGCGGTACGTTCTCGAGCTGATCGTCGCGCGAATAACCCGCTCTCGTGTCCCGGACGCGTGGCAGGCGGCTTTGTTCCCTTAACAAAACGTCAATAAAACCAGCCAGTTATGGTGAACGCTTTGTTAAGCGTCGTGGTTTATTTTGTGTTGCAGGTGACAAGCCGTCACCGTTTTCGTTTGTTGTGTAAGCCGGAAGCAGCATGATTGTTCGGCAGTTCATCAATTGGATCAGGACGGCGCCCGCCGGCGAGCGGGCCGAGGCGACGCGGGCATTGGCCCGGGCCTGGCTGATCTCAGACCTTTCCCATGACGACCGTATCGCGGCCGAAGGCGCGCTCCTGATGCTGCTCGACGATCCCTCGCCGCTGGTGCGGCAGGCGATGGCCGAGGCCTTTGCGCGCAGCACGGATGCGCCGGCATCGATCGTGCGGGCGCTATCGGCGGACCAGCCGACCGTCGCGCTGCCGGTGCTCGAACATTCCCCGCTGCTGATCGACGCCGATCTCGTCGACATCGTCGCGACCGGCAATGACGAGGTGCAGTGCGCGATCGCGCGCCGCATCGCGTTGCCGGTGTCGGTCTGCGCCGCCATTGCCGAAGTCGGCTGTGCAGCGGCAGCCCTCGAGCTGATCGAAAATCCCCACGCCGAGCTCGCGCCGTTCTCCTGGAATCGCATCGTCGAGCGCCACGGCCATCTCGCCGCGATCCGCGAGGCGATGCTGGTGCTTGAGGATCTGCCGGCCGCAACGCGCGCCGCGCTGGTGGCCAAGCTCTCCGATACCCTTGCGCAATTCGTCATCGCGCGGAACTGGTTGAGTGCCGACCGCGCCGAGCGCATCACGGTCGAGGCGCGCGATCGCTCCACCATGAACATCGCGGCGCGGTCGCGCGGCGAGGACATGCAGGGCCTGGTGCATCATCTGCGCGTCACGGGCCAGCTCACCGCCGGTCTCATCCTGCGCGCGCTGCTGTCGAGCAATCTCGATCTGTTCGACGCGGCACTCGCCGAACTCGCCGACCTGCCGCTGGCACGCGTCTGCGCGCTGCTGCACGACCGTGGGGGCAACAGCCTGCACGCGCTGCTCCGCCGCGCCGGACTTCCCGAGGCGACCTTCGCGGCGTTCCAGGTCGCGCTCGATGCCTGCCACGAGCAAGGTTTTGTCGATACCGATGACGGCGCGGTGCGGCTGCGCCGGCGCATGGTCGAGCGCGTGCTCACCCACTGCGAGACCGACCGCGGCGCCACCGAACCGCTGATGGTCCTGCTCCGCCGCTTCGCCACGGAATCCGCGCGCGAAGAGGCAAGGCTGTTCTGCGACGAGCTCGTCGCGGATGACGCGTTCGATCCCGTGTATGACGATCTGATCGCGGCGTAGCGAGACGCCGTAGGGTGGGCAAAGGCGCGTAGCGCCGTGCCCACCATTTATCCGCACAGCTTATATTGGTTGGTGGGCACGCTTCCGCCTTCGCTCTTCGAGCTACGGCGGACGAGTCGCTTTGCCCACCCTACGACACTTGCGCTCGTAATGACGCGAGGAGAGCGCCGGGGCGCTACTCCGCCGGCACGATGCTCGGTGCCAAAATCACCTCGAGATGCTCGGGGCGGTCGCGGTTGGCGTGGGCGAGATAGTCGTCGGCGACCTTGCGCAGGCGGCGGCTGAGCTCGGCGGAGACGCTGATGCTGTCGAGCTTGGTGTTTTCATGCACGATGGCGAGGATGGCGTTGATGTGGTGCGTGAACAGCTCGGCCGGCACCTTGCCGAGATCGGGCGCGTGCTCGATGACGCGGCACAGGCTCTCCGCAACTCCCGCCGCCGCCGGATAGCCGAACGTCGCAGCGTCGCCCTTGATGTCGTGCGCGGCGCGGAACAGCTCGTCACGTCGCTCCTTGGTGAAGCCCTCATGGCGGATAGCGACGTAAGCGGCCGACAGACGATTGACCTCGGTCGCCATCCAATCCTTGAACTCACTGGAGAGGCCCGCCAGCGCCTGCTCGGCGCGGGCGACCGGATCGTCCAGGTCCTTTTCTTCGACACGGCGCAGAACCTTGCGCAGCGGATTGGGCTGCGTGATCACTTGGTGCGTGGCGAAGGCCGTGACCTCGATGTCCTTTGCGCCGTTCTTCGCCATGATGTCTGCCCCGATCGTGTGAGACGTTGCGCTAGATGGAGGAACGAGCCTTGTCGAGCAGCGAGGGTTGCTGGAGCACCTCGTGCTTTTCGCCGACGCGGCGCTCGGGGCCCATATAGGCGGAGTTGGTGTTGCGGCGCCGGTCCGGACCGAAATAGGTCTTGGTCTTGATGAAGGGCCGGGGATTGGCGACGACGTTGAGGATACGCTGGTAGAGGCCCTTGGCGGAGATCGGCTTGGCCAGGAATTCGGTGACGCCGGCATCGCGCGCGACCGTGACGCGGCGCTTCTCGGAATGACCGGTCAGCATGATGATCGGCGCGTAAGGATTGCCCTTGGATTCCGGCTGCCGGATCATCTGCGCGAGCTCGAGCCCGTCGAAGATCGGCATCGCCCAGTCGGTGATGACGATGTCGGGCACGTAATGGCTGTACATTTCCAGCGCGGTGGCGCCGTCCTCGGCCTCGTAAACCTCGCGCGCGCCGAAGGAGTGCAGCAGCGTCCGCAGGATACGGCGCATGTGCGGATTGTCGTCGCAGACGAGGAAGCGCAGCTTGTTGAAATCGATGCGGAACATGACGCCTGGGCCGGAGCGGTCAACTTTCGTTAACCATATCGCGGCGGGGGTTAAGGAAGGGTTGCTGCCGGCATTTCGCGGAGTACGTGACGAGGGAAGGGTTTTAATATCGTAATTCTGCCATTTTTTATTGTAAAACAATAAAAATATACAATTGAATGGGAGCTAGTCCGATGAGCGTCGTCGCGTTTCCTTTTCCTGCGCCGGTCGAGCCGCGGTTGCGGCGCATCGGACGGATCGTGGCCGTCGGCGCGCTTCTGTGCGTCGCCGGCGCTGTGCTTGCGGTGCCGCTGCTCTGGTCGAGCGACGAGATGCTCCGGCACTGGATCGCGACCCAGTCCCCGCTGGGGGCGCGGCCCTTCACGCTCAATTTCAGTACGCGCCTCGCCGGCGCCCTGATCAGCCTGATCGGACTTGCGCCTGTTCTCTACGCCTTGTTGCAGCTCTCGATGTTGTTCTCCCGCTTCGCGCGCGGCGAGGTCTTCGTGACCGACAACGCCTGGCGCATCCGCCGGATGGGCCTCGCGCTGATCGCCAACGCGTTGATGTCGCCGCTGGTGCAGATGCTCACCACGATCAACCTGACGCGGGCCAACCAGCCGGCCCAGCTCGTGGCCATGTTCGGCATCGAGCAGTCGCATGTGCTGTCGGTGCTGAGCGGCCTTGCGCTCGTCGCCTTCGCAACCGTGATGGCCGATGCCGTTCGCATGTGGCACGAGAACAGCGAGATCATCTGACCATGCCGATCATCGTCAACCTCGACGTCATGCTCGCCAGGCGCAAGATCAGGTCGCGTGAGCTTGCCGCGCGCATCGAGCTCACGGAGGCGAACGTCTCCCTGCTGAAGTCGGGCAAGGTGCGCGGCATCCGCTTCGACACGCTCGAGCGGATCTGCGCCGTGCTCGACTGCCAGCCCGGCGATATCCTGGAATATGTCCCCGACAGCGCGGATGACGCGCTGGAGCCGCGCGGGGCCGGCCGGAAATCGGCCTAGCCAATCCTTCAAGTCCAGATTGGAGATGCCTGCGATGAACCGCCTGGCGCGTGTTCTTGCGAGCGCGGCTGCGCTGATGCTTGCCGGTTGCAGCTCGGTGCCGCTGACATCGATCCCGCCGCTTACCCGCATCGATGCCAGGACGACGGACCTGTCGATGCTGCGCGTCGCCGTGCAGTTGCCTGATGCGCTGCGGCCACGTTCGGGCGGCGTCAAGCTCGACGTCGTCACCAAAGTGGCCGGCGAGGCCGAGACCAAGACGAGCTTCGCCATGATGGAGATGAGCGACGCGCGAGATCGCGCCGGCCTGCCTGCGCCGCCGCTGGGCTCCTCGACCTACGCCTATCGCTTGTCGCCGGGCGATGCTGCACGCTTCGAAGCGCTACGTGCGTCGATGGTCGAGCAGGGGAGGCAAGGCAAACGCGGGTCGATGGGGCTCGGCGTGGCAGCCAGGGAATTCTGTCGCGCGAACGCGGCGCCGCAGGGATCGCTGCCTGTCACGATCTATCTGATGACGTCGGAGACGAAGAGCTTCGTTCCCGTCGTCAGGGATTTCGATCTGCTCGGTGATCCCGCCATGGCGGGCGGCCTGGAATCGATTCAGTCTTGCGGCCAGTGATCCGCGCCGGCGCTCAATAGCCGAACTGCTCGCGCAGGATGCGCTCTTCCAGGCTATGGCCGGGATCGAACAGCATGCGCATCGAGATGGTCTTGTCGGACAGCACCTCGACGCGGCGGACATCGCGCACCTCGTCATGGTCGGCTACCGCCGCCACCGGCCGCTTGTCGCCCTCCAGCACCTCGATCACGACGTAAGCCGTATTGGGCAGGAGCGCGCCGCGCCAGCGGCGCGGGCGGAAGGCGCTGATCGGCGTCAGCGCCAGCAGCGCGGCGTTGATCGGCAGGATCGGTCCCTGCGCGGACAGATTGTAGGCGGTGGAGCCGGCGGGCGTCGCCACCATGATGCCGTCGGCAATCAGCTCAGCCATGCGCTCGCGCTCGTCGATCAGGATCCGGAGGCGCGCGGCCTGGAAGGTCTGCCGGAACAGGGCGACCTCGTTGATGGCGTGATGCAGGTGAACGCGGTCGTTGACGTCGGTGGCGCGCATCAGGAGCGGGTTGATCTCGGATTCCTGCGCCGCCTCGAGACGGTCGCGAAGGTCGACCGTCGAGTACTCGTTCATCAGGAAGCCAACGGTGCCGCGGTGCATGCCATAGATCGGCTTTCCCGAGTGCATGTTCTGGTGCAGCGTCTGGAGCATCAGTCCGTCGCCGCCAAGCGCGACCACGACATCGGCGTCTTTCGGGTCGCAATTGCCATAGTCCCGAGTGAGCTGGCCGAAGGCGGTTTGCGCCTCGCTGCTTGGGCTCGCGACAAAGGCGATCCGGTTGTATCGCGCTGGCTTGGTCATGGCTTCCGGGCAGGGCCGCTGGCTGGAGAAAGTTCCGCCGGGCTCGTCTATACGACCTGGGCCTGCATTGTCGAGAAGGACCGCTGTTCAAGGCAAACAGCGTCCATCCCGATTCAGGGCAAATCCGGGTCGATTTGTGCTCGCCCGGCTTCTTCAGGCGCCGCCGGGCCGGCTATCCCCCAAACCGTCGCAATTTCTCGCTAGCCTTGCGATGCTCGCCGGCTCTCGCAGCCGACAAGGAGAACGATCATGGTCATGCGTTTGCCGGCGCTCCGCCGCGCGACCCTGGTACTGGCGGTGTCGACTTTCGCGCTCGCGGGATTTGCCCGCGCGGACGATCCGCCGCAGCCGCGCGCCGAGACGGCCGCCCCAGCGGGACAGAAGGGTGGGCGCGGCGGCAACACGCCAGGCGCCTCACAGGGTTCATCGTCCGCCGCCGAGCCGCATCGCCTTCCGTCGGATTCGACCACGAAGCAGACGCTCGATCTGCCGGGCCGTGCACTCGACTTCACCGCGACTGCCGGCTCGATCCGCGTGTTCGACGGCAAGGGTGAGCCGCTCGCCGACATCGCCTATACGTCCTATGAGCTCGATGGTGCCGACCGCGCGACGCGCCCCGTGACGTTCCTGTTCAACGGCGGTCCCGGCGCGTCCTCGGCATGGCTCCAGTTCGGCGCTGCGGGTCCGTGGCGGCTGCCGCTCGATGGCGAAGCCCTGTCGCCGTCCGCCTCACCCGAGGTGAAGCCGAACGCGGAGACGTGGCTCGACTTCACCGATCTCGTCTTCATCGATCCCGTCAGCACCGGCTACAGCCGTTTCGTTGCCAGCGGCGAGGACGCGCGCAAGTCCTTCTACTCCGTCGACGGCGACGTCAATTCGATCGCGCTCGTGATCCGCCGCTGGCTGGAGAAGCACGACCGGCTGACCTCGCCGAAATATGTCGGCGGCGAAAGCTATGGCGGCATTCGCGGGCCGAAGGTCGTGCGCCAGTTGCAGCTCCAGCATGGCGTCGGCGTCAGGGGATTGATCCTGGTGTCGCCGCTCCTGGACTTCCGCGAGTTCACCGGCACCAGCCTCCTGCAATATGTCGCGACGCTGCCGAGCTATGTCGCGGTGGCGCGCGAAGCCAAGGGAGCGGTCAAGCGCGCCGATCTCGCCGACGTCGAGGCTTACGCGCGGGGCGAGTTCCTGGCCGACCTCGTCAAGGGCGAGGCGGACAAGGAGGCCACCAATCGCCTTGCCGACAAGGTTGCTGAGCTCACCGGGATCGACCAGGCCGTGAGCCGCCGGCTCGCCGGCCGTTTCGACGTCGGTGAATTCCGCCGCGAGTTCGACCGCAAGAACGGCAAGGTCACGGGGCGCTATGACGCCTCGGTGCGAGGCTATGATCCCTATCCGGATTCGAGCAGCTCCCGGTTCGGCGATCCCTCGGGCGATGCGCTCCAGGCGCCGCTGACGAGTGCGGCCGTCGATGTTCTCACGCGCAAGCTCAACTGGCGGCCGGATGGCTCCTATGAAGTCCTCAACGGCGCCGTCGAGGGCAATTGGGATTTCGGCCGCGGCATCAACCCGCCCCAGTCGGTGTCGGAGCTGCGCCAGATCCTCGCCACCGACGGAAAGCTGAACGTGCTGGTCGCGCACGGCCTGTTCGATCTCGCCACGCCCTATTTCGGATCGAAGCGGGTGCTCGACCAGCTTCCGGCGTTCGCCACGCAGCGGGTCAAGTTCGTCGTCTATCCCGGCGGCCACATGTTCTATTCGCGCGACGGCTCGCGGCAGGCGTTTCGGAGCGAGGTCGAGGCTCTTATCCGAGAGTAGGCCGCCGCTTGCGCGGCGGATATCTCCGCGCGATCTCGCGCGCCACGACACGCTCCGGCTTGATATTGGCGCCGGCGATCCAGATGTCGCTGACCTTGCCGCGCTTGTCGCGGACGCGGCGCACCGGCTCGCCGTGGCTGGAATAGCCGGCAGCCCAGGCGAGCTTGCCGGTGTCGCGGCCGGTGACCTCGATCTCGGCGGCATCCATGAACGGATTGATGAACTGCGGATTGGCGACCAGCACGCGGTTGCCCGCGGGGACGAGATCGGTTGCGCCCCAGATCGTCCACCAGCGGCCGGTCCAGTCGCGCACGCGGCGGTCTGGTGCGCCGCGAGTCCTGAACACGCGCAGGATCTGCATCGCGCCGTCCATCCAGAACGGCGCCGCGCCGTCGATGGAGTTGCTGAGGATGCTGATCGCGAGCTCGCAAGCGGGGATGGAGCAGGTCCGGGAGATGTAACCCTGAAAATGGCCGCCATGGCCGAACCAGTCCCAGCCGTCGGTTTTGCCGGCGTTGATGCCAAGGCCGTAATAGGCCTCGAAACTCTGCGGGATGCGCCAGTGATGCCGGGTCATTTCGCGGCGGCTTGCGACTGAGAGCACGCTCTTCCTGGCGTTGGGCGCAAGCTGCGCGAAGAAGCGGGCCGTATCGCCGGCGGTGGCGGCGAAGCCCGTGGCGGACGCCATCGCGTGCGTCGGATTGTCACCGGGGATCACGCAACGCTCGCCCAAGGGCACTTTTCGCGTGTGGCCGCGCGCGAATGATGCGCCCTTGGGAAGCGGCGCATCCGGCTCAGTCTCGCGCAGGCCCGCGGGCTCGATGATCTCGCGCTTGATCCAGGCGGAGTAGGGCTCCTTCGTCACGGCTTCAATGACGAGGCCGAGCAGGCCAAAGCCGTGGTTGGAGTATTTGAAGCGTGTCCCCGGCTCGATCGCGGTCGGCAGCTTCAATTCCGCGAGCAACTCCCTGGCGTTG
This sequence comes from Bradyrhizobium sp. LA2.1, assembly GCF_040547725.1. Classification (NCBI taxonomy): domain Bacteria; kingdom Pseudomonadati; phylum Pseudomonadota; class Alphaproteobacteria; order Hyphomicrobiales; family Nitrobacteraceae; genus Bradyrhizobium; species Bradyrhizobium sp. LA2.1. Next base: position 40,934 of record NZ_JBEPQI010000004.1, on the reverse strand, counting down.
AGATAGGGACGGTTGTCGATGAACTGCCCGGAATCGGCGCCATCGCGCGTCAGCCCCGCGCTGTGCGAGAGCACCTGCGCAATCGTCGTCTCGGTGACGCGCGGATGCAGGCCGCCGACATGTTGGCCGACCGTGTCGTCGAGCCGGAGCTTGCGCTGGTCGCGCAGCTTCATGATGCCGGCGGAGGTAAAGCTCTTCGAGTGCGAGGCGATGCGGCAGCGGTGGCGCGGGGTGAGTTTTTCGCCGGTGTCGAGATTGGCAAGACCAAAGGCGTGCTCGGCGACGATTTCGCCGCGATGGGCAAATGCGACGATGACGCCGGGCTGTTGGAATGTCGTCTGTTGGAATTCGATCCAGGAGCCGATGTAGTCGATCGCGGATCGCAGCCACGTGTCCATTGCGCACCAATTTGCGAGGGGAGGACTTGATGCGAGAGGCTAACCGAGAAAGCAGAACGGGCACAACCCCGAGGTTGTGCCCGTTCGCTCAGTTCAAAGACGCGATGTCTCAGTAGACGAGCGTCGCGCCGGTCGGCTTGTCGAGCGCCGCGGCGAGCGAGCGATACTCGGAGCTGTCGGTGCCGGCGAGCGAGGCGATCTTGTTCAGGTGGTACTGCGCCTGTTCGCGGTTGCCCTGCTCGAGCTGCCAGAGGCCGTAATACTGCCAGGTGCGGACGTGGTTCGGATCGTCCTTCAGCGCGATCTCGTAATAGACCTTGGACGACTGGTAGTCGCCGAGCTTGCGATAGGAGTAGCCGATCAAATTGGCGACGTCGGCGACGTCGTCGCGCTCGAGCGACTTCAGCTGGCCGATCGCGCTCGTGTAGTCGTGACCGTCGTAGATCGTGGTGTAGGCGGTGCGATAGGCCGCGAGGAATTTGGGATCGCTGATGGAGGAGCTCTTCTTCTTCCCCTTCTTGGCCGAGCTGTCCGACTTCGGCGGCGGCGAGGGCTCGTCGCTGCCCGCGGCGTAGGCGCTGGTCAGCATCGGTCCGGCGGCCAACGCCATCGAGACAAGCCCCGGTACCAGAAGCATGGAAAGTTTGCGCATCTATCTTCTCCCGTATGGAACGTGGCGATCCTACACGATTGCCCAAAGACCGGAACACCCAGCGGGCAAAAACATTCCCGCTTCGCACGATCTATTCGCCCCTCCGCAGATGACAAACTTGTCATCGAGATGAACAGAAGCCTGCAAGGGACTTCAGACTGGGTTCAGCGCGCGCCGCCTAGGCTCCCACCCACGATCGAAGAGTAGGCGAGAGGGCGCCGCCTCAAGATCCTTCCAAGAGGAGACCAACCATGTTGAAGACCATTTCCGCAGCCTTGCTCGCCGCTTCCGTAATCGCAGCCCCGGCCTTCGCAGCTGAAGCCGGCAAGACCACCACGACCGCGCCGGTGATCAAGGCGGACCAGAGCCAGACCAAGGTGTCGACCACCGCCGTGAAACCCGAGGCCGGCGTCAAGGCCGACACCAAGGCCGCGGACGTCAAGGCGGACGCCAAGGTGGATACCAAGTCGAAGGCGATGAACGCCAATGCCGCGGTCACGCCCGACGAGCACAAGGCCGTGCGCACGCATCGCCACCACAACAAGCATCTGTCGGCCAAGAAGTCGCTGAAGGCGCAGCCTGACGTGACCAAGCCGGCGGCCATCGACAAGCGCAGCTAACGACTGATCCGGCGCGGCGGCATCCCTGGCATTGCCCGCCGCCGCGTGCGGAATTCAGGCCCGGCCCGTCGTCTCGGCGTCAGCGCGAAAGCGCAGGCGCCGGCGGCGGGGCGGTGCGTTATTTGCGCAGCATACGAGCAGGACCGAATTCCCTTCGTGCAACCTTGGAGCTAGAACATCCTCCGAGTCTGATCGAGCGGAGAGCGTGGCCTGTGGGGCGATTGGCGAAGCGTGCGGTGATCTTGGCGTTGGTTCTGGTCTTGCCGCTGGCGCTCGCGGCATGTTTCGGCAGCGACGGTGATCGTCCATCCCTGATGGAGGGGACCCAGGCGGGAGGGCCGCAGCCGTTTCCCGACAATTTTCGCAGTGACACGCTGGCCTTGATGCGCGCTTACCTCAACAATCCCGTCGGCGTGCGCGAGGCCACCATGGCCGATCCGGTGCTGCGCGAGATCGGCGGACGGCAGTTCTACGTCGCCTGCCTGCACTTCACGCCACGCGAGACCGACGGCAGCTACAAGGGCATGCGCGAACGGGCCGCCGTCTTCGTCAACGGGCGGGGCGACCGCATCGTCGATCGCGCCGGCGAGCTCTGCGCCGGTGCGGTTTACGCACCCTTTCCGGAACTGGAAAAGATGGCGCGGTAGCGCAAAGCCGGCCTTCATCGGCAGGTGCTAGGACAGGGGCCGCCGGAGCCGCTGGATCACAATTTGGCGAGCTTTGAACGGGGCTGGTTTGCCTTGCGACAGATCGTTACAGCCCGCCTTGCGCAGACGACGAAAACAGTCGGGGCAAGCAGGTGTGACGGAACAAAATCGCGTTGTTGCCACCCCGTCACAGTGACAGACGATCAACGTTCCGGCATCGCCGCGAAGCAACCTAATTCACGCCACGTTGTTTCCTGAGTGTCGAATTTGAAAGAACGGGGATGATCATGAAGACGATTCTGCTGGGCGCCGTTGCTCTGCTGGCGCTGGTTGCACCGGCCGCCGCGGCCGACATGCAGCCGCGCACCTATACCAAGGCGCCCGCCTATACGCCGCCGCAGGTGATCTACAACTGGACCGGTTTCTACATCGGCGGCCATGTCGGCGGCGCGTTCGCCGGTGACAGCAGCTTCCAGTCGAGCGACGCCCGTTTCCTGGGCGGCGTGCAGGGCGGCTTCGACTACCAGTTCGCGCCCAATTGGGTGGTGGGTATCGAAGCCCAATATTCCTGGCTGCCGACCAACAACAACGGTGTCACGTTCCCGCTGGGGACGCAGGTGACGTCCAACACCGACCAGCTCGGGTCGGTGACCGGCCGCATCGGCTACACCTGGGGACCGGCGCTGGTCTATGCCAAGGGCGGTTACGCCTGGCGTAATGGCGGCCTCGGCGTCAATGTCGCCGGCGTGGCGCAGCCCTTCACCGCCACTGGCAACAACAAGGACGGCTATACTGTCGGTGCCGGCCTCGAATACATGTTCGCACCGAGCTGGTCGGCCAAGGCCGAGTACCAGTATTACAACTTTGGCAGCACGACCTTCACCTCCGGTCCGGCCGACGTCGTCGGCGTCCGGGGCCGGGAGGACGAGCATACCGTCAAGGTCGGTGTGAACTACCGCTTCGGCTGGGGCGGGCCGGCAGCCTCGCGCTACTGACGCTCAACAGCGACCACGACCTGACAAGGGCCGGCTCACGCCGGCCTTTCGTTTGCCAGGCCCGTTTGCCTGCCTGTTGTTTGCTTTGCGTGAACCATCTGGCGCGTCATTTGCAAGCAAATGGTCTGGGGCGCGCGTTCTCACGCGCGTCATGGGACTGGCGTAAAGCAAAAATAATTTTTGCCGCCTACGGAACTCGCGCTCCGGAAGGCGTTATATGAGAATTACCGGGCTGGTGGGACGACGGACATGCGTATCTTTGTGTCGGCAGTAGTGCTCTCGTGCTTCATCTCCCTGCCGTGCGCTGCACAGACAATCCTCAAATCCGAGCCTCTGATGCTGGCACCCTATGAGGTGGCCTTCGTCAAGGACGCTTCCTGCCCATCCGGTAAGGTGCTGAAGGTAACGGGCGCGATCCGCGGGCTGCACCGTCGCAAGGCCTGCGTGGTGCTGGCGGGCGAGCAGGCCTCGCTGGCGACCGCGACCCCCTGAGAGATCCCTTCCTGAGATACCCTGGGTCTAACCTCAGGAATTCAGCGCAAGCTCCATCCTCGACTGCTGTTCGGCCTCGGCCTTGTTCCTGGCGGGGTCCTCGCCCTGGGCGGCCCGGCAGGGCTTGATCTCGTAATCATTGTCCAGGACCCGGCGCGGCCCGTGGCGCTGGTCGTCGGTGCTGACATCCACGACGAGGCCGCTTTGCTGCGCGAGCTGCCAGACGTCGGCCTCGCTGGGATAGGCCTTGCTGATTTGGGCGTCGTTGCAGAACAGGGCGTAGGGCATTCTTCCCGCTCCCGGAAAGCGCGTTAACGGCTTCACGGGGCAAGGGGTTCCGGGGCGATCACGGGGGCGTGATCGAAGCGCCGGGCCCTGAGTCTTTAACGAGTCCTGAATCCCAAAAAAAAGAATCCCTGGGACTCATTTGCTGGAATCAGCAGATGTTTTCGGCCATGACGACCGACCTCAAGACCTGCTGCGGGCACATGCTGCTGCCACTGACGCTGGGATTGCTCAGCGCCTGTGCGGCCAATCTCTGGTTGGTTTGGTCCTGGCTGTAGGTGTCTGATCGACCGTCGGCCTTAGTTTTCGGCTGGCGGACGGAGGGAGGGGTCGCGAATGGCCGCGCGGAGCCTGGTCAGGGTCGCCGCGCAATACTCCTCCCGCTCCCGCTCGAATCGCTCCTGATGCTTGCGGAAATTGGCGATGCGGGCCTGCATCTCGGAGCGGAAATCGCCGCTTGTCCGTGCTGGCGGGATCATGACGGGCGGGGCGAGCGGGACTGGCGGCGGCTTGATCTCGACCGCCAATGTCTCGACCGCCACGGTCTCGACGGTGACGGTCTCCACCGGCACGTCCGGTGCAGCCGTCGGTCTCTCCGGCGGATGGAAGTCACCCTTCTTGCCGGTCACCGATTGGACGAAGGCCATTGTCTGCGCGATCAGTGCGTCGCGCTCGCTGATCCACTTCATGGTCCACCTCTGTTGGAGCTATTCCAGCAAAGCTGGCCGGCCGAATCAAGGAGGTGTTCGGCTGGGGATTGCATATTTTTCCCGCCCGCCTGACAGTGGGGAATGGACGTCAATTTGGACCAGTCGGACGAAGCGCAGGGCCTGAGGCTCGTCCGTGCGTTCTTGGCGCTTCCGCCCGACAAGCGGGCGGAGGTGATCGCGTTCGTGGAGGAGTTGGCGCGAGCCCAAGGCCGGCCCGAGGCGGGCACGGAGGCATCGCCGACGTGAGCGCTATCGCTCGCGCGGGTTGATGTTGGGCTCGAACGGCGCTCCCACCACCCGGACTGGCGTCGGAGCCGTAACATCGATCGCCGCGCGTTCGGCGACCTGCGTTGCTGGAGCCGGCCCTGGTGCCAGCTCGAACAGCGCAACGGTGCCGGCCACCGCGACACAGCACAGCGTCACCGTCGCCAGCAGAAACATGTTTCGGTTTTCTTCCTTGATCCGCATGGGCCGACAACGACTGACGCCGTCGACAGGTTCCGGCCGGTCATGTCCGGATCACGCCCCCAAAACAGGCAGAAGCTTACACGAGGCTTACGTCGACCCCCCGAATAGTTATTTTTCCGTAAGACTACTCGGGGGATTTGGCATCAAATCTTAACGTCCGCCGGTTCCAATGCCCGTTGCTGGGATTATGCGTCGGCAGAAGCATTGGGGCGGCTGTTATGAGCTTTTTGAACAATCTGAAAATCGTGTGGAAGGTCGCACTGATCGTGGCGGTGATGGGATGCGCGATGCTTGCCGTCGCCGGCTTCGCCGCGCGTGAACTTTCGGCGACCGTCGACGGATTTGCCGAACTCTCCGCCGCGCAATCCTCGGCGCTCAACCTGACGCGGGCCCAGCGCCGCGCCGAGACCTATCATGCCGCGCTCTATGCGGTCTTCACCGAGGCGACGGAGGCGGGCAACGCTGGCCGTCTCAAGATCGCGAACCAGAACCGCACCGAAATCAGTCAGTACCTCGATGCGGCCGTGCAGGACGACCCGTCGCGCGCCAGCCAGGTCAAGAGCATCGGGGACCAGCTGAAGGCCGCGTTCGTCAGCTGCGATCCGGTACTGCAGGCCGGCGCGCAGGCAAGCAGCGTGGAGGAGAATGCCAAGGCCGCCGAACGTGCGCACAAGGAGTGCGATCCGGTGCTGGACGCGGGCCTCGCACGCATCGTCCAGTTCGTGACCGAGTCCGCACAGGCGGTCAGCAATCGCAAGGAAGCCATCAACCGCGACGCCAGGTCCGCGACCTGGACCGTGATCGGAGTCAGCGCCGGCGGCCTGATCGTCGGCATCGCGATCGCGCTGTTCATCGGCCTCAATGCGATGTCCCGGCCGATCGCCCGGCTCAAGCTCGCCATGGAGGGTCTCGCCCGCAACGATCTCAAGACCGAGGTGCCCGAGAAGGACCGGAGCGACGAGATCGGCGACATGGCCAGGACCGTCGAAGTCTTCAAGACCAACGCGCTCGAGGTCGAACGTCTCAAGGCTGCGCAGCTCGAGATCGAGAAGCAGGCTGCCGAGCAGCGCCGCCGTGACATGGTCAACCTGGCCGACGGCTTCGAACGCGCGGTCGGCGAGATCATCGAGACGGTGGGCTCGGCGTCCACCGAGCTCGAAGCGTCGTCCTCGACGCTAGCCACCACCGCGCAGCGCGCGCAGGAGCTGACCTCGGTGGTCGCGGTCGCTTCGGGTGAAGCCACCGGCAACGTGCAGTCGGTCGCGACCGCCACGGAGGAGCTGTCGTCCTCGGTCAACGAGATCAGCCGGCAGGTGCAGGAATCCGCGCGGATGGCGGGCGAGGCCGTCACCCAGGCGCGCACCACGACCGAGCGGGTCAGCGAGCTCTCGATCGCGGCGACGCGGATCGGCGATGTCGTCGAGCTGATCAACACCATTGCCGGCCAGACCAACCTGCTCGCGCTGAACGCCACGATCGAGGCGGCACGTGCCGGCGAGGCTGGCCGCGGCTTCGCGGTCGTCGCCTCCGAGGTGAAGACGCTGGCCGAGCAGACCGCGAAGGCGACCGGCGAGATCAGCCAGCAGATTTCCGGCATCCAGACCGCGACCCAGGAATCCGTCAACGCGATCCGCGACATCTCCGCGACGATCGAGCGGCTGTCGGAGGTGTCGTCCACCATTGCCGCGGCCGTCGAGGAGCAGGGCGCCGCGACCCAGGAGATCTCGCGCAACGTACAGCAGGCCGCTCACGGCACCCAGCAGGTCTCCACCAACATCACCGACGTGCAGCGCGGCGCGGCCGAGACCGGCTCGGCGTCCTCGCAGGTGCTTTCGACCGCCAAGATGCTGGCGACCGACAGCAACCGGCTGAAGGACGAAGTCGGAAAATTCTTGCGGACCGTGCGCGCGGCGTAAGTGTGTGCGGCGGCACTCGTCCGCCGCGCTCACCGCGCCTAATGCGGAAGCAAGAGGCCGAGCGCGAACACCAACAGCATGGCCGTCATGACGACGGCCGTCACGGCGCCGGCAACGATTTTGGCCTTCTCTTTGCTGGTAGTCGAGCGCATGCGGCCTGCATGCTACCTCATGTTGAACTTCGGTCCAATCTGCGGTCAGGAGCCATCTTCGTGACCCGCCTCGATCAGGCGGCGAGCCTTGGCTGGAAGAACCGTGTGACGCGATCGATCGCATCGGATGTCATCGGGTCGGTGTCGGAGAAATCAAAGCCGTGGGCTTTGCCTGGATAGGGCACGAATTCGGCCTCGGCGCCGACCGACTTGCCGAGCTCGACCAGTTGCCGTCCCTTCGCGACCGGCACGTTCCTGTCCGCCTCGCCATGCAATGCGATCAGGGGCGGCAGGTGCTTGACCTTGGCGGCCATAGCGTCGGGCATGCCGCCATAGAGCACCGCGAGCGCGGTGATACGCGTGTCCCGCGCGGCGGTGTCGGCGGCGACGTAGCCGCCCAGCGAGAAGCCGAGCAGGCCGATGCGCCCGGAACTGTCGGACCGGCCCAGGATGGCCGTCACGGTGGCGGAGACCGTGTTGGCCCAATCGTCGAACCGCGTCGTGTCATAGGCATCGCGGCTCTCATGCGTGCTGGACTTCGGCGTCAGCGCGGCCGTATCGGCCGGTGTCATATAGCGGAGAAAATAGACGTCGATGCCCTTGGCGGACAGCGCATCGGCATATCGCTCGTAGGCGCGGAGCCTAAGCTCGATGCCGCGGGACCCGTGCAGCACGATCACGGCAGGGCGCTTCCCGGCCACCGTCGCCGCGTAACGCGATACGGGCAGGCTGTCATTGCCGGAGGTGACGCTGAACTGTTCGCCTGGTGCACCGTGTGCAGGGATAGACGTCAGCAGCGCGGCGATGCCGGTCATGGCCGTTCGTCGGGTAATCATCAGCGAACTCGCGCCAGGGAGATTTCGGAGGCGACGCGTCGGCTGTATAGTGTGCTTGCGACGGAATCTTGACGCGAGTCCCGCCCGATGATCACCAATCGTCCACCCGTGCTCGCCCATGAGCGCTTCGTTGCGGACCGCGAGAACTTTGACGGCCTCGATCTCGCCGCGCGGTTCGAGCGGATCGAGCAGACCAACCTGTGGGGCGCGGCCACATCCGTCTCGGGCCTCGGCTCGGAGGACCCGGCGACCGCTGCGATCCGGGAGGAGCTTCCTCCCCTGCTGCAACGGCTCGGCGCGAGCTCGCTGCTCGATGCGCCCTGCGGCGATGCCGGCTGGATCGGCCGCATCAAGCTCGACCTCGACTACACCGGCATCGACATCGTGCCGTCGCTGATCGAGACCAATCGCCGGCGTGTGGCCGGCGGCGATTGGTCTGGCCGGTTTCTCGTTGCCGACGTCACGCGCGACGCGCTGCCGCGCGCGGATGTCATCCTGTGCCGGGACTGCCTGGTTCATTTGAGCTTCGACAACATCGCCCGCGCCGTTGCCCGCTTTGCCCAGAGCGGCGCGGGCTTCCTGCTGGTCACGACATTTCCCGAATGGGATGCAAATCGCGATTGCGCGGATGGCGATTGGCGCGCGCTGAACATGGAGAAGGCACCATTCAACTGGCCCGCGCCGCGCGCGCTGATCAACGAGCGTTGCGAGGAGGGCGGCGGCGGCTGGCGCGACAAGAGCCTTGCCCTATGGCGTCTGGATGAACTGCCCGATCGTATCCGCACGGCCACAGCGATGTGACGGACGCAGGCGGAACTCCATTGCGTCCGTGACCGCACTGGCGATACACTTCAGGTTGTGTGACGCGATCTTTGGGTCGCGTGTCGACGATGCCGGAGAACGCCATGAGGCCGAGTTTTGCCGTAGCGGCTCTGTTGATCTGGTGCTCCACGCCGGCACTGGCGCAGCAGGACGGCGCCGCGCTCTACGCCACCCACTGCGCGCAATGTCACGATGCCGGCGATGCCCAGAACCGCGCGCCCGCGCGCGGCGCCATGCAGGCGATGTCGTTCGATCACGTGCTGGGGACGCTGACCTCCGGCAGCATGGCCGCGATGGCGAAGGAGCGTAGCGACGACGAGCGTCGCGCGATTGCTGCTTTCGTCACCGGCAAGGCCGCAATCAACAGCGCATCCGACGCGCAGGGCCGCTGCACGCAGCAGATCAGCGGCTTTCCGCAACCGCTCGACGGTCCACGCTGGAACGGGTGGGGCGTCGATCTCAACAACAGCCGCTTCCAGCCGGCCGACATGGCGGGGCTGACCGCGGCGCAGGTGCCGCGCCTGCGGCTGAAATGGGCCTACGCGTTTCCCGGCGCCTCGGTGTCCTTTGCGCCGCCGACGATCATGGGCGGCCTGCTGTTCATCGGCGGCACCGACCGCAAGGTACATGCGCTCGACGCGCGAACCGGCTGCACGCTGTGGACGTTCGCGATCGATGCGGCGGTGCGCGCCGCGATCACGGTCGCGCCGCTTCCCGGCTCCGATCAGTTCGCGATCTTCTTCGGCGATTTGCGTGCCAACGCCTATGCCGTGAACGCGCTGACGGGTGCGCTGATCTGGAAGACGAAGGTCGAGGAGCATCCGGCCGCGCGCATTACCGGCGCGCCGGTGCTGCATTCCGGCGTTCTCTACGTGCCGGTGTCCTCGCTTGAGGAGGCCGCCGGCTCGCAAGCCTCTTACGAATGCTGCACCTTCCGCGGCAGCGTGGTGGCGCTGGAGGCCGCGACCGGCAAGCCGGTCTGGCAAGCCTATACGATCCCCGAAGTGCCGCATCCGACCGACAAGAACGCGAAGGGCGTGCAGCTGTTCGGCCCGTCCGGTGCCGCGATCTGGTCGGCGCCGACGATCGATGTGAAGCGCGGCGCGATCTATGTCGCGACCAGCAATTCCTATTCGAATCCGCCATCCGCGACGAGTGACGCGATTCTCGCCTTCGATCTTGCGACGGGAAAGCTGCTCTGGAGCCAGCAGGCCACGCCGAAGGACGCTTATGTCGTGGCATGCTACGGCGTGGACAAGACCAATTGTCCCGAGGATCACGGACCCGACCACGATTTCGGCCAGTCGCCGATCCTGGTAACCCTGCGCGACGGCAGGCGCGTTCTTGCCATCGCACAGAAATCCGGCGTCGTGCACGGGCTCGATCCCGACGACGGCGGCAAGATCCTGTGGCAGACGCGGATCGGGAAGGGCGGTGCGCTTGGCGGCAGCGAATGGGGCTCGGCCGCCGATCAGGATCGCATCTATGTCGCTAACTCCGACGTGCGTTTCCTGCGTGACGGCACCAGACGTCTCGACTCCACGCAAGGCGGCGGCCTGTTCGGCCTCGATCTCGCCAGCGGGACAGTCGTGATGGAGGTGCCTCCTGTCGCCTGTGGCGATCGTCTCCAATGCAGCCCCGCGCTTTCGGCGGCGGTGAGCCTGATCCCCGGCGTCGTGTTCTCCGGCGGCGTCAGCGGCTTCCTGCGGGCCTATGCCAGCGACGGCAAGCTGCTCTGGGAGTTCGATACCGCGCAGGATTACAAGGCCGTCAACGGCGTCCCCGCCCATGGCGGCGCGATCGACGGTCCCGGACCGGTCATCGCCGGCGGCATGCTCTACACCAATTCCGGCTACGGCCAATGGAGCGGCGTCGCCGGCAACGTGCTGCTGGCGTTCGAGGTGGGGACGGAGTGAGCGCGACGTTCGGAGGCGCGATGATCGATGCCCGATGCAGTTGTGGCGCCGTTGCATTGTCGCTCGCGGGGCCATCCCGCGCGGTCGTTGCTTGTCACTGCATGGACTGCCAGCGCCGAACCGGTGCGCCCTTCGGCGTCGGTGCCTTCTACGCGGCTGAGGCCGTCACGAGCTCGGGGACCCCAAGCGAATACGTTCGCAAGGCCGCGAGCGGCGGCAAGGTCCGCAGCTATTTTTGCACCCATTGCGGTTCGACGGTCTATTGGAAGGCGGACAATCTGCCAGGGATGATCGGCGTCGCCGTCGGCGCGATGGCGGACCCGAATTTCCCGGCTCCGCTAAAATCGGTTTTCGAGCAGTCGAAACATGGCTGGGTCGAAATCAATGGTGCGGAGCACTTTCAGCAAAGCAGTGCGCCGAAGAATGCAAGCTGAGGTTTCCGCCTCAAGCGCTGGTGCCGGCTGAGGGGATTGAACCCCCGACCTTCAAGGCGATCTACGAAGCCTGACCACAGCGCTGTGCATGTGGTGTGCGTTCCCGTTCACTGCGGCACTGCTGTTTGTGGTGCTCGGTTGAAGCGGCTCACGCTCGCGGCCGCCTTCGGGGTCGCATTGTCGGCCGCGCCGGCGCATGCCGCCGATCTCGATCCATACGCCTGTTTCGGCGGCGCGCGTTACGTCGCCATGGGCGCCGGCTTCCAGTGCGCGGATCTGCCGGCGTTCTGTGCCGGCGCGCGGGTCCTGCTGGCCGAGGCTGGCGGCAATGAGGCTGCGGCCGAGAAGCTTGCGCGAAGCCGCGGCCATGGCCGGCTGTTGATCGCGCTCGCGCATAGTTACTGCAAATAGGGAGGGACTCATGCGGAGCTAGGTCATCGGCGCCGTGCTCGCGCTCGTGGGGCTGTGGTTCGTGGCTATCCGCGCGCTGATATTGAGCTGTGGGAACGCTAGGTTCTTAGTTCCGGTTCCGCAATGAAGCTCAGCTTAGGCTTGCCACATAAGTCACCTTGCCGCGCGGTGAAAAACCGCGCGACGATGAGTAGCATTGCTTTTTTGATCGCCCAGTTCGTTCTTCTTGGAGAGCAGATCCTGTCGATCGTGGGTGCGCTCTCGCGAGAGGCCAGCACATGATTGAGCTTTGGAACAAGTGGTACGGGACCTTGGCCTCTGTCGAGGCGCTGGCAGCCGTCGTCGTTATTGCCGTGGTGACCGCTGGCATTCTTACGCTAATTGAGAGTCAGCGGCATAGGACAAAACATTGATGGGGAGACGTCGGAAAACGATCGGCTAGACCAGAGTAGTTCAGCAGGTGAGGGGCGTTCAAAAATGCTCCTATGCAGGAGGATCAAATGATCCTTTCTCGTGCAAGTTGGACAAACAGGAATGCTTCTTGGCGGCAGGCATTTTGCACATGCGCGGTGTTGAGCATACTGGTCGCAGCTCCTGCATTCTTGATGATACTCCTGCTGGATTCCCAGCTCGTCTTACCAGCGCTCAGTATTCTATTTTTCTCAGACGCGATGATCACTGCGGTCTTGGCTTGGGCAAAGTCGGGAAATGCGACATTAGAAAATGTAACGCTATGGGATGTTGCCGGGGCATTGACCATGTTGGGTTGTGCCGCAGCGATTCTTGGCGAACCAGATCAAGTGGCACTTCTTTTCGAGCAACCGGTCAGACTACATTCGGACGCGGCTCTAGGCGATAGCGCTAGCCCCTGATAACCGGCGGCGTTAGGACCCCCGTTTCTTGGTGGCAGGTATCGGTCAACCGATCCGATAGACGTATGCGATCTCGCTTGCAGCTGCCCATTCCCCTGCGGCGGGGACATGACCTGTGCCTGATTATTACGATACAGATGTCCTTAGCGTATTCTTGCAGATCGTTCTGATCGATCTGGTGCTCGCTGGCGATAACGCCATCGTCATCGGTCTTGCTTCAGCCGGACTTCCTGAGGCGCAACGAGGCAAGGCGATTTTGATCGGTATTGTTGCCGCGACGATACTGCGCGTCTTACTCGCCGGGTTGGCGACGCAAATCCTCCAGATCGTCGGCCTCTTGCTCGCCGGCGGGATCCTGTTGTTGTGGGTATGCTGGAAAATGTGGCGAGAGTTGCGCACATCCTCCACAGGGCCAACAGGTGCGATGGACGCCGCTGGAGCAATTGCAGGCGGCAAAGCTCGCAAAACACTCGTTCAAGCGAGTTGGCAGATTGTCGTGGCCGACGTTTCCATGTCTCTCGACAACGTTCTGGCCGTGGCTGGGGCAGCACGCGAGCATCCGATGATCTTGATTTTCGGCCTGGGGCTGTCCATCGCGATGATGGGCGTGGCCGCTTCGTTCATTGCGCGCCTTCTGCAAACTTATCGATGGATTGCTTACGTCGGTCTAGCCGTCATCCTTTATGTGGCGGGTGACATGGTCTTTCGCGGGACGTTGGATGTCATCAACGTTGCGTCGATATGAGATGCTGTATCCTAAGTCGTCAGGCAGAATTCGAACGCAGTACGCATAGGCTGCAGATGGGGTGTGAAGCCCGCAGAAGAAAGGGCCGCCTTTGTGGGGCGGCCCTGTCCAAAGTCTATCGACGCCGGTCAAAAAAATTAGGTTAGAGCAAAGCCAGCCCCGAGAATGAAAACAACTAAGGGTACAAGCGCCGCGCCCGGTTGAGGGACATCGAAATAAAACAAGCTAAGCGCTGGTGCCGGCTGAGGGGATTGAACCCCCGACCTTCGGTTTACAAAACCGCTGCTCTACCGCTGAGCTAAGCCGGCAAAACCAAACAATTATAAGCAGTTAACGAGAAGAAACTTGTCCGCTCGGCACGTTGGGGTGCACGGTCGGGCAGCGTTTGCGTCGATATAGCCGCAGTCGGGGTGTAGGTCTAGTCTGACTGGCTTGCGCTCTTGTCCGCACCGCCGCCTGGCAGAAAATGTGTAGAGCCGGAAATCGCTTTGTGAAACCAGACTGCCCCGTTTCAAGGACGTACGGGCGAAGGATGTCAGACCAAAAGAGCGGATGATCGTCGACGCAACCGTCAACCGATTCTTGGAAGACTAAAGCTGACACAACGAATGGTGCTCCAAAGCTGTCAAAGCCTTGCGCGGTCTCGGAACCAAATACGTCCCTTTGGAGTGAGGACGAGACATGAAACGCTTTCTCGCCATCGCCGCGGTGCTCGCAGCCGCCGACGCTCGCGCGGCGCCTCTAGACGATGCAATCAGCTGCGCGAATTACGCGACTATTGATGCCGTCTGTCGTGAGCAAAAAGACCCAAGCGACCCTTTGCTCGGCAAACTCAAGACTGCAGCAGGCGTGTTGCACGGTCGCAGCATTCGCATAGGTGCGCAGGCTGGCGTTTCCAAAGAAGCGGTTGGAGCCTTGGCTACGGTCGCCAACGACAAGATGACAAACGAGATGTCGCGCAAGTGCGACAACATCAAAGTGTTGCGTGATCAGTTCGAGGGCACTTGCCGCCCGGTGATGGATCAAGCGTATAAAGATACGCTCATGATGATAGACGAGATCATGAAGGGAAAGGGTCGCTAAGATGATAGCGAACGCGCCGCGCTAAAGCATTAGCGACCGTTTTCCTCCATCGTCTGCGCCTGCGCATTGCAGGGCAGAGCGCGAAGGGTGACGGAGGTGAGGGCAAACTTCATGGCTTCATACCCTCTTCGATCATGCGCAGCGTATTGGGAGCGCCAGCGCACCACTTGGCCATCGCAGCCTTGTCGCCGTTCCACGACCCGATGATAGCGGCGCTGCCGATGGCGGCGGTGCCGGGCAGTCGTTTCATGTGTCACCTCATATCCGCGAAGTGAACTTTTCGGCATTCCATGCTTCCAGAGGTGCGTTTCGCCGCTATGAAACAGGCGGCCCGTAGGGGGCCGCCTGATCCTCTTCACCCGACTTGTGCCGTGTTACTGGCAGATGTGCTGGAGGCCGTCCGCTCCCTTGTACCAGGTCCCGGGCCGGCAAACGATGCCGTTGCGGGCTGCGTAAGTATCCCAATTGCCGTACCAGCCCATTTCGCTACGGCCGCCGGCATATCCACCGGAAGTGTCATAGGCGTAGGAATTGTCCCAGCCGCGGAACGGCGCGGATGCAACGGCTGCTGCGGTGCCGACGGCGGCACCAGCAACGGCGCCTGCGGTGTCGACCGGCCAGAAGCCCGATCGAGTTTCGTCATCCGGATTCAGGTGGCCGCGGGCCATGTGCCGGCGCCGATAGGCGCGATCGGTGGTGGGATTGCCGGGGGCGAGATTCTGGCAATTGGGATCCTGGAAGAGCCCCGTACAGCGGCCCGAATTGTCGACTGTGGTTTGCGCGAAGGCCGGTGTTGCCAGCGTGGACGCGACGATCGCGGCCAAGCCAAGAAGCTTCAGGCTCGTCATGGCATTTGCTCCATGTTGTTGAGACCTGTGCTAAGCGCGCCATCCGGCAGTCGTTCCGCGGATTCTCGCACGTGGGGTCACATCGACGTGAGCCCGCGGAGGATGTGCGGTTTGTGTCACGCAACTTCGTGCGATCCAGCATGTGCGGCGGGTTTGTGTCCCGTTAACGCTTCGCTAGCGCAGCTTGCGGCATTTGAGCCGCTATCGACCCTTGCACGTTAGGCTTACCGGAAATTGGTGAGCGGGCCTTAACCCTCTCCGCGTGGCGATCGGATAGGTTGAGCGTCGGATAAACCGGGATCCTTCCATGCGCGCTCTCGCGCTCGCCGCCTTTCTGATCGGATTGCCCGCGACGGCGTTTGCCGGCGGCGGCTTCGATATCGTCGTTCCTGGCCGCCCGGGCGTGCCCATCATCATCGACAACATCGACGCGTCCTACAGCGTGGTCGAGGGTGTCTGGGGTCTCGGCAAGAACGTCCAGGTGCAGCCGACCATCTATGGCGGGCGCTACATCGCCGAGCGGCAGCCCGAGGACGTCGGCCATTATTATCCGACCATGGGCTTGCGGCCCGGCTACGGCCGGCTCGAGGTCGAGCCGCCCGCGAACCGCAAATTGCCCAGGCCCGCCGAGAGCTATCACCAGAGCTGGGGTGTGCAATCGGCGCCGCTGCCGCCGCAGATGGACGTGCCCGTCAATCCGCCGCCGGTGATCTTTGCGCCTGAGATCAACGACCGTCCGCGGCGTCCTCGGCCGCGGCCGCATGCACAGGCGCCCGGAAGGCCGCCAACTTAAGAAACGTCAAAAATTCAAGAAAAAATCCAAGATACGAAAATCAACAGGAGAGAGTAATGCGTCAGATGATTTCGGGACTGGTTGCGGCGGCTGCCGTGATGTTCGTCGCCACCGCGCCCGCCGCGGCTTGCGGCTTCAGCACGTGCGCACCGGTTGCGCCGGTCTATAGCGGCTGCAACACGGGTTGCGGTAGCTGGGGCTATGGCCCGGGTTATGGCGGATGGGGCTTTGAGCACCTCGCCGAGCCGGCCACGCAGTATTACTACGTCAACCAGGGGCCGACCTACACCGGACCGGGCGCATTCGCGCCGTACCCGACCTATCGTGAGGACGCAGTCGTCGCGCCCGCCAACTACGGCTACGGCCGTGGTTATGGCTACGGCAACGGCTATGGCTATCGTGCCGCCGCGGTCGAAGCCCCGGCCGCCTATCCCTATCAGCGCCCGTACTACCGTCCGTATCGCTACGGCTATGGCCCGCGCTACGGCTATCTGCCGCGCGTGCATTACGGCTACGGTCCCCGCTACGGCTACGCCCGTCGCGCCGCGCCGTACTATTACGGCGGCCACCGCGTGCTGCGCCGCTATTACTGATCGTTTGATCGGTTGAATTGAGAAACGCCCGCCCGCGTGATGCGGACGGGCGTTTTGTTTTTTGGATTCTTAGTTTGACGCGTTTTCTTGACGCGAACCGGTATCCACGTCGCTCGAAAACGCTCTAGCGCTTCATCAGCCCGAGGCGGCTCGCGCCGACATAGAGCGAGAGCACGGCGGCGTTGGAGACGTTGAGGCTCTTGATCTCGCCGGGCATGTCGAGCCGCGCCACGACGCTGCATGTCTCGCGGGTCAATTGCCGCAGGCCCTTGCCTTCGGCACCAAGCACCAGCGCGAGCGGCTCGCGCAGCGTGACGTTCGAGAGGTCCTCGCTGCCTTCGCTGTCCAGCCCAACGGTCTGGAAGCCGCGTTCATTCAACGCGGTCAGCGCTCGGGCGAGGTTCTGCACGGTCACCATTGGCACCAGCTCGAGAGCGCCGGAGGCGGCCTTGGCCAGCACGCCGGTTGCTTCGGGGCTGTGGCGCGCCGTGGTGACGATCGCCTTCACCGCGAACGCTGCTGCGGAGCGCAGGATGGCGCCGACATTGTGCGGATCGGTGATCTGGTCGAGCACCAGCACCATGCCTTCCTGGTCTAGGGTCTCGATGTCGGGCGAGGGCAGGGCGTCGGCCTCGGCCAGCAGGCCCTGGTGCACGGCGTCGGGCGACAGCAGGCGGTCGATCTCCTGGGGCCGGACGATCTCGGGCGTGACGCGGGTCGCGATGTTCTCGTCCGCAAGCCGCTTTGCGGCGTTCTCGGTCAGCGTCAGCTTGCGGATCTGCCGCTGAGGGTTGGCCAGCGCCATGGTCACGGTGTGCCAGCCATAGAGGATGACCGGTCCGTCGGACTGCGAATCGCGGTCGCGCCAAGCCGGCCGGCCGGCTGATTTTCCGGGCCTGTTGAAGGGCTTAGCCCCGCCGCGGGGGCCCCTTGGGGTAAATTTTCGATCCTTCATGGGCTCGCTTGTGTCACGGGTCCCGGAATATGGCAATTTGGGTGGCTTCGGGGGCGATTTTAGCTGTTCGCCTCGGTTGACTTTGCCCCACCGCATCGCCCATAAACGCGCCCGGTCGCGCCCCCATCCGGGCTGTCGCGGCCTTCACGTTCCATGGCCGTCTTCGGTCGCCGGCAAGGTCCGGCCCGATTGTGCTGCCGTCGAGCGGGGGAGTGTCCCGAGTGGCAAAGGGAGCTGACTGTAAATCAGCCGCCTCATGGCTTCGCAGGTTCGAGTCCTGCCTCCCCCACCATCCTGCTTCGCGCTGACGCGCTTCGCAGGATTTACAGCCTTCAACTGCGCGAAGCAGGATGCCCTCCGAAGCCTTAGCGAAGGAGGGCGGCCCCATGCACTATGTCTATCTTCTGGAGAGCGACGCTTTCGGCGGTCAGCGCTATATTGGCCTGACGGCGAACCTCAAAAAGCGGCTAGCGGATCATAACGCGGGCAAGTCTCCGCAGACCTCCAAATACATGCCTTGGAGGCTGGTTACCTATGTGGCCTTCTCAGATATCGAGAAGGCGAGAGCCTTCGAACGTTATTTGAAGTCGGGTTCGGGCCACGCCTTCGCAAAGAAGAGATTCTGGTGAGCGAAAGTGAAAACGGACTATCGCCTCACCCCATCATCTCCCTGACCAGCGGCACCACTTTCCCCCCGTAAAGCTCGATGCTCTTCATCAGCTTCTCGTGCGGCAAAGGCCCCGCCGAATACTTCAGCTGGAAGCGCGAAATGCCAAGCGCCTTTGCGGTCTTGGCGATCTTGCGCGCGACGGTTTCCGGCGAGCCGACATAGAGCGAGCCGTGCTCGGCCTCATTGACGAACTCGTCGCGGCCCATCGGCGGCCAGCCGCGCTCCTTGCCGATCCGGTCGCGCATCGCCTTGTAGTCGGGCCACAGCTCTTCGCGCGCCTGTTCGTCCGTCTCGGCGACGTAACCGGGCGAGTGCACGCCGATCGGCTGTGCGGGGCGGCCGAACTCCTTGAAGGCGCGGTGATAGAGATCGACGTAAGGCGCAAAGCGCGCGGGATCGCCGCCGATGATCGCGAGCATCAGGGGCAGGTCGTAATGCGCGGCGCGCACCACCGATTGCGGGCTGCCGCCGACGCCGATCCAGGTCTTAAGCCGGCCGCTCTCGACCGGCGGATAGACCAGTTGATCTTTCAGCGGCGGACGCAGCTTGCCTTCCCAGGTCACCGGCTGCTGCGACAAGAGTGCCGTGAACAGGTCGAGCTTCTCCTCGAACAGCGCCTCGTAAGCGCGCAGGTCGAAGCCGAACAGCGGAAAGGACTCGGTGAAGGAGCCGCGGCCGAGGATGACCTCGGCCCGGCCGTTGGAGAGCGCATCGAGCGTGGCAAAGCGCTGGAACACGCGGATCGGATCGTCCGAGCTCAGCACCGTCACGGCCGAGCCGAGATGGATGCGCCTGGTGCGCGACGCGATCGCGGCCAGCACGGTCTCGGGCGAGGAGATCGCAAAATCGGCACGGTGGTGCTCGCCGAGGCCGATGAAGTCGAGGCCGAGCTCGTCGGCCAGCACGGCTTCGTCGACGACGTTGCGGATCACCTGCGCGTGCGCGAGCGTCTTGCCTGTGCCGTCCTTGGTGACGTCGCCAAAGGTATCCAGTCCGAATTCGAGCGGTGCGGTCATCGATCAGGTCTCTGTGGGGGCGCGAGCGGCGCCCGCATGTGGGAAATTGTTTGCTGTGCAGCTAGGGCGCGGAGGCCGCTTCGACAATGCTGCTCCGGGAAAGGCTGAGTTTCCGGTTTTTCATCGCCCCGCCGGCTCAGTCGGACTTGGCGAACGTCTCGACCAGGGTCTCGCGCAGCCAGCGTTGCGCCGGTACGGTGTCGTTGCGCTGGTGCCAGAACAGGCTGACGATGCGCGGTGGCGCCTTGAGCGGAATCGGCATGGCGTGCAGGAACGGCGCGTGCCGGGATTGCGAGCGCAGATCGCTCGGCAGCACGGCGATCAGGTCGGACTGGCGCACGACCTCGTAGGCGGCGCTGTAATGATTGACGGTCGCGACCAGGTTGCGCGACAGCCCGCGCGAGGCGAGGAAAAGATCGTAGGACGGCAAGGTCTTGCCGGCGAGGCTCACGTCCACGTGCCCCGCATTGAGGAAGCTGCGCGTGCTCAGCCGCTTCATCGCGGCGAGCGGATGGCCGCGCCGCATGAAGCAAGCGTAGTCGACGGTCCACAGCGAGCGCGAGCGAATGGCGGCCGGCTGTTGCGCCTCGTTGACATAGACGCTCAGCACGCAATCGACCCTGTTGTCCTCGAGCTGGTCGGCGATCTCCAGAATGGTGTTGGGTACGGTATGGACGCGCGCCTTGGGCGCGAACCTGCCGAAATGGTTCAGCAGGTTCGGCATCACCAGCGAGGCGACGTAGTCCGACATGGACAGGCTGAACTCGGTCTGCGCGCGGCGCGGATCGAACACCTGCTCGTCGAGCGCGCCGCGAACGCGTTCCAGCGCCTCGCCGATCGGCTCCCACAGCACCACGGCGCGCTGGGTCGGGCGGATGCCGGTGCCGGACCTGACGAACAGGGGATCGCCGAGCGCGTCGCGCAGGCGCGCGAGCGCGTTGCTGACCGCCGGCTGCGTCATCAGAAGCGCATTTGCGGCGCGCGTGACGCTGCCTTCGGTCATCAGGGCCTCGAAGACTTTCAACAGGTTGAGGTCGAGCGATCGGAACGACAGAACATTCACCACAGTGATGTACTAGATCATAATTATAAATTATGACGATAATATCTCTTTGTCTATGGTTCCTCCAAGGGATGAGCGGAGTGCCGGGCCGCCAGACAGAGGGGGACTTTCATGTCGATGATCTCGGCGCGCGTCGAGCGCCTTCCATTCGCGCGTTTCCACACGCATCTGCTGTTGATGGGCGGGCTCGGCTACGCATTCGACGCGATGGACGCTGCCGTGCTGGCCTTCATCCTGCCGGTGCTGCGCACGGCGTGGAATCTGTCGAGCGTCCAGATCGGCGTGCTCGGCAGCAGCACCTATATCGGCTTCCTGTTCGGCGCGTTGTTCGCCGGTACGCTCGGTGACCTGATCGGGCGCCGCGCGGTGATGATGTCGGCGCTGGCGCTTTACTGCGCAGCATCGATCGTGAGCGCGATGGTCGATACCTGGCCGTCCTTCTTTGCTGCCCGCGTTGTCGCCGGCATGGGGACCGGCGCGGAGAGCGCGATCATCGCGCCCTATCTCGCGGAGTTCGTCGCGCGGCGTTATCGCGGCAGCTTTACCGGCGCACTCGCCGGCTTCTTCTCCTTCGGCTTCGTCGCCGCAGCCTTGCTCGGCTACTTCATCGTTCCCGCCTACGAGAACGGCTGGCGCATCGTGCTGGTGATCACAGCGGTGCCGGTCGTCATGCTGCTGTGGTGGCGCCGGGCGCTGCCGGAATCGCCGCGCTGGCTCGAAAGCCGGGGACGGGAGAAGGAAGCCGAAGCCGTCCTCGACGGGATCGAGGCAGGCTTTGCGCGCGCGGGCCATGTCCTGCCGCAGCCCGTCGTCGAAGCGACGGCGCCCGCGGGAGCCACCGGAACGCTGCTTGCCAATTTCGCGGCGCTGCTCGCCGGCCGCCAGGCGCGCATCACCATCATGACCTGGATCATGTGGCTGGCGATCACCTTCAGCTATTATTCCTTCTTCGTCTGGATCCCCGGCCTGCTCGTCCAGAACGGGATGAGCATCACCAAGAGCTTCGCCTATTCGATCGCGATCTATTGTGCGCAGATCCCCGGCTATTTCAGCGCCGCGTATTTCAACGAGCGCATCGGCCGGCAGGCGACGATCGCGTCCTACATGGTGTTCGGCGGCGCCAGCGCACTCGGGCTCGCCTTCGCGCAAAGCGACCAGCAGATCATGGCGGCGGGGATCTTCCTGTCCCTGTTCATGAACGGCACCTATGCGGGCGTCTATGCCTATACCGCCGAAGTATTCCCGACGCCGGTCAGGACCACGGGTGCCGGGCTCGCCTCCGCAATCGGTCGCATCGGCGCGATCGTCTCGCCGATCCTGGTCGGCTATCTCTATCCGAATTTCGGCTTCGCCGGCGTATTCGGGGTCACCACCACTGTGCTGCTGCTCGGGGCAGTCACCGTCGTGCTGATGGGCGTGCCGACGCGCGGCCGCTCGCTGGAAGAGATCGCGGCGGGTGAAGTTGCATGACGCGGACGAAAGTTACCGCTGATCCCTGGCTCTGCGCCGTCGCGGCGGCGCAGAGCAGGGCGGATCAGCCGGATGCACTATTCGCGGCACTCGACGAAGCCGTGAAGTCGGCGATCGGGCACAAGCTGTTCACGATCCTGACCTACGACGGGGACAGCGGCGAAGCGGCGCGGGTCTATTCCAATCTTCCCGGTCCGTATCCGACCGGCGGACGCAAGCGCCTCGCGCCGGGCCCGTGGACCGAGGCCGTGCTCGACCGCGGCGAGGCCTATATCGGCCGAACGCGGGACGATCTGCGCAAGGTGTTCTCCGACCACGAGTTGATCGCCTCGCTCGGCTGCGCGAGCGTGCTCAACATGCCCGTGCGCTGGCGCGGCCGTACGCTCGGCTCGCTCAATCTGCTTCACGAGGCGGGCTGGTATGGCGAGGACGATATCGCCGCGTGCCTTCCCTTTGCCCAGCTCACCTTGCCGGCGCTGCTTGCGCCGGCCGACTTCTGACAGGATTCCGCGATGTCCAGCATCCTCTTCAAGAACGCCGCGCTGCTCGATCCGCTCCAGGCGGAATTGCTGGCAGGCCATGATGTGCTGGTCGAAGACAGCCTGATCAAGGAGGTCTCGGACCGGCCGATCCAGGCCACCGCCGATCGCACCATCGATCTCAAGGGCAGGACGCTGATGCCCGGCCTGATCGACCTGCATGTGCATGCCATCGCCGTTGAGCTCAACCTGGCGCAGCAGGTGCACATGCCGAACGTGCTGGTGACGCTGCGCTCGACGCTGCTGCTACGCGGCATGCTGCGGCGTGGCTTTACCAGCGTCCGCGACGCCGGCGGCGCCGGCCATGCGCTGAAGCAGGCGATCGAGACCGGCCTGACCGACGGCCCACGGCTGTTCGTCTCCGGCCGCGCGCTCAGCCAGACCGGCGGCCATGGCGACATGCGGGCCCGCTCGGATTACCTCGCGAGCGACGCGCCATGTCCCTGCTGCGTGCGGGTCGGCGCGCTGGCGCGCGTTGCCGACGGTGTCGATGGCGTGCGCAGGGCGGCACGCGAGGAGCTCCAGATGGGCGCCGACCAGATCAAGATCATGGCGTCCGGCGGCGTCGCTTCACCGACCGATCCGGTCGGCGCCTTCGGCTACTCCGAGGACGAGATCCGCGCCATCGTCGAGGAGGCGCGCGGGCGCCAGACCTACGTGCTCGCCCACGCCTACACCGCTGCCGCCATCGAACGCGCGGTTCGCTGCGGCGTGCGCACCATCGAGCATGGCAATCTGGTCGATCCTCCGACCGCGCGCCTGATGGCCGAAAAGGGCGCCTATGTGGTGCCGACCCTCGTCACTTACGAGGCCTTGGCCAACGAGGGCGCCCAATACGGCCTGCCGCCCGAGAGCGTGGCCAAGATCGCCGATGTCCGCGACGCCGGTCTGCGTTCGCTCGCGATCTATCGCGACGCCGGGGTAAAGATGGGATTTGGCAGCGATCTGCTTGGAGCTTCTCAACGCCTCCAGAGCGACGAATTCCGCATTCGCGCCGAAATTCTGGGAGCGCGCTCCGTCATCGCCAGCGCGACTTTGATCGGCGCCGAAGTGCTCGGCATGGAGGGCAAGCTCGGTCGGATCGCGCCCGACGCTATTGCGGACCTGCTCGTGGTCGACGGCAACCCGCTGCGCGATGTGGCCTGCCTGCTCGGCCAGGGCGAGCACATCCCGATGGTGATGAAGGCAGGCAAGGTCCAGTTCGACCGGCTGAACGCCTAAAGCGTTTTCGAGCGAAGAGGATACCGGTTCGCGTTAGGAAAACACGTCTAAACAAGCCTGCGCTACCGCCACATCCCCCGCATCCGCGCCCCGATATCGATCTTCGGGCCCTGCGCCGCCGCGCGGGCCGCAGCCGAAGCCGCCTTCGGCCAGGCGGTGCGCTCGAACAGATAGACGAGGGATTCCGGGATGAAGCGGGTGCGCGAGGCGTAGACGTGGCGGTCGCCCTTGGCGGCCTGTCCGTTCACGAAGAAGCGCTGCGGCACGACGAGGTGGAGATCGTCCTTGGCGCGCGTCATCGCGACATAGAGCAGGCGGCGCTCCTCCTCGAGCTCGGCCGAGGTGCCGGCGCCGAGATCCGACGGCATGCAGCCGTCGACGACGTTGAGCACGAACACCGACTTCCATTCCTGGCCCTTGGCCGAATGGATGGTGGAGAGGATCAGATAGTCCTCGTCGCGCAGCGGAGGACCTGATTTGTCGCTGGTCGCATCCGGCGGGTCGAGCGTGAGCTCGGTTAGGAATTTTTCGCGCGAAGCGTAGCCGCTCGCGATCTGCTCGAGCTGCATGAGATCGGCGCGGCGCGTCTCGGAATCCTCGTGGATGCGATCGAGATGCGGCTCATACCAGAGCCGCACGCGCTCGAGATCGGCGGGCCATTCCGAGTAACGCAGATTTCCGACCGTGCGGACGAAGTCGGTCCACTCGGCGCCGGTGCGTGGCGGCACCGCAAGCTGGCCGAGCGCGGCAAGCGGGTCGGTGCTCTCCGCCATCTGGTCGAGCACGCGCTGCGCGGTGGCAGGGCCGACGCCGGGCAACAGGTGCAGGATGCGGAAACCGGCGACGCGGTCGCGCGGATTTTCGGCAAAGCGCAGCAGCGCCAGCACGTCCTTGACATGCGCGGCATCGAGAAATTTCAGTCCGCCGAACTTGACGAAGGGGATGTTGCGGCGGGTCAGCTCGATCTCCAGCGGACCGGAATGCGAGGACGTCCGGAACAGCACTGCCTGGTGCTTGAGCAGCGCGCCTTGCTCGCGGTTGGCCAGCACCTCCTCGACGATGTAGCGCGCCTGGTCGGCCTCGTCGTGGACGGTGACGAGCTGCGGCTTCTGCGACGAGGTGCGGTCGGTCCACAGGTTCTTGGTGAAGCGTTCGCGCGCAAGCCCGATGACGCCGTTGGCCGCCGCCAGCACGGGTTGCGTCGAGCGATAGTTGCGGTCGAGCGTGATCATCTCGGCGCGAGGGGAGAAGCTTTGCGGAAAATCCAGGATGTTGCGAACAGTGGCGGCGCGGAACGAATAGATCGACTGCGCGTCGTCGCCGACCACGGTTAGCCCGCGTCCATCCAGCTTCAGCGCCAGCAGGATCGAGGATTGCAGCCGGTTGGTGTCCTGATATTCGTCGACCAGCACGTGATCGAAGCGGCCGCCGATCTCTTCGGCGATCAGCGCATCGCTCATCATCTGCGACCAGTAGAGCAGGAGGTCGTCGTAATCCAGCACGTGCTGGGTCTGCTTGGCCTCGACATAGGCCGCGAACAGGCCCTTCAGCTCGGCGGCCCAGCCGGCGCACCAGGGATAGTGCTGGCCGAGCACTTTTTCGATCTCCATCTCGGCATTGACGCAGCGCGAGTAGATCGACAGGCAGGTGCTCTTGGCGGGAAAGCGGCTCTCGGTCTTCGACAGGCCGCGCTCGTGCCGGACCAGATTCATCAGGTCGGCGGAATCCTCGCGGTCGTGGATGGTGAAGGCTGGATCGACGCCGATCCGCTCGGCATATTCGCGCAGGAGGCGCGCGCCGATGCCATGGAACGTGCCGGCCCAGGTGAGGGCGTCGCGCATGATCGCGGCATTGTTCTCGCCCAGCACCTTTCGGGCGATGCGCTCAACCCGGCCGGCCATCTCGGCCGCGGCGCGGCGGGAGAACGTCATCAGGAGGATGCGGCGTGGATCGGCGCCTGCGACGATCAGGTGCGCGACGCGATGGGCGAGCGTATTGGTCTTGCCGGAGCCCGCGCCGGCGATGACGAGCAGGGGGGCGCCCACGGTCGCGCCGTCGGCGACGCCATGCTCCACGGCGCGGCGCTGCTCCGCATTGAGCGTGTCCAGATATGTCGCCACGAATCGCCCCGGTGAAAGGGTGAGAGTCGGCGATCCCGGCGCGAATCGCAATGCGGCTGGACGGAACCAATGTTAAGACCTAGGGACAACACGGCCCGAAGTTCCAGCCCGAGAAGCGCGCAACCGGCATGACCGAGCTCAAGCCCGACCAGTTCGAGATGCGGCGGCTGGAGTCGCTCAGCAACACCATCTTTGGTGTCGCCATGACGCTACTCGCCTACGACCTGCCCAAGGCCGCGGTGTTCACCAGTGCCCCAAGCTGGAGCGATCTCGCCCATGTCTATTCCGGCAAGCTCGCCGGTCTCGCGCTCAGCTTCATCATCGCCGGCGTGTTCTGGATCAGCCACCACCGCCGGCTCGCGCGCCAGCCCGTGGGCAGCCGCGGCATGGTGATCCTCAACCTGTTCTTCCTGTTGTCAATCGTGCTGCTGCCGGTGACCAACGGCCTCTACATCAACTACAGCATGAGCAGCGCGGTGGCCGTGCTCTACGGTCTGCATCTGACCGCGATCGCCGGCCTCAATGCCTGGCTGTGGTGGACGATTTTGGGCGGCTGGCGCCACGAGATCATGGCCTCGATGTTTCCGCTGCTGGTGTTCATTCCGGGCACGATCGTTGCGGCCTTCGCGCCGCACGTCGCGCCCTACGTGTGGTTCATCGCCTTTGGCGGGCTGCTGATCCAGCGCTTCTACGTCGGGCGGGCCGAACCAGAGGCGTGAGCGGCTCATCCCTTTGTCGCGCCGAACCCGTCGGCCGGCACGTAAAGCTTGACCGGACGGATTTCGTAGACCGCCGACGGGTTGATCTCGCGCAGCTTCCGCGCCGCCGCGATCGCTTCCTCATCGGTATCGTAGTCGACGAGGTGGAAGCCGAGAAGCTGCTCCTTGGTCTCGGCAAACGGGCCGTCCAGCACCATGCCCGCGCCGGGGCCGCGCAAGGTGTGCGCCTTTCGGGTCTCATCCAGACGAGCGGCCGGCCCAAGGTGTCCGCTTGCCCTCAAGGGTGCCTGAACCTCGATGACTTTGGCCACGACCGCGGCGTCCTGCTCGGGCGTCCAGGACAAAATCTCGTCTTCCACATGATAGGCCAGGATGGCGTAAAGCATCATCACCTCGTTTGTTTTTGAGCTCGCAGTCCGAAGCATGTATGAGCGCGGTCGATACCGACAATCCCGGAGACTAACATATTGCGTCGCGCAAGTTGCGACGAAACCGTCCTGAAACCCGATTGCCGCCCTCGGAGGTGAACGCTGCCCAAAGCCGAGGCGACTGATGGCCACCAAGAACACTTCGGAGGCGGCCATGTCGACCATAAAGATCATCTGCGACGCGCGTCGGGCGGGAAAGTCGGAAGCCGCGGATTTGCACGACCAGTCCGGCCACCACCGCTATTACGGCAGCTCGGCCGAGAACGGCGGCGAGCGGATCGTCGAAAGCCGCCGCGGAAAACACCCGCGCGCGCTCAATGTGTGTGGCTTCTGAAGCCTTCGGCGACACTGTCTTGCAACATGGACCTCCTGCAAATATCGATCGCGGCGCCGTTCCTGCTTGCGCTGATGAGCCGGACGCGAAAGGCAATCGCGCCGTGCCTGCTGACGAGCATCATCACCGTGGTGCTCGGCGACGAGCCTCATCGGGCGGTCATGGCCTGGTGCGTCGGCGTGTTGATTGCCGCCGTTGCCCTGCGTGAGCGGCTTCGCGCGAGCTGACCCGGCGCCGTCACGGCGCACTCAGGACCTGTTTGACCAGCGCCTCGCGCAGCGTTGCCAGCTCGCCGCTCGCTTCCATCTGCGCGATCACCTTGCCGACCTTCGGCACCAGATCGCGATGGCGTTCGTGCAAATAATGGTAGATGTGGATGCGCTCCAGCGGTGGCGAGAGCGGGACAATCCTGGCCTGCAGATTGAGTTTCCTCACCGCGACGAGCCCGCTGAAGAGGTCGGTGACCATCACCTCGAAACGGTCGGCGTCGAGCATCCTGATCATGTTCTCGAGGCTGGTGGTCGCGGTGACGCGGGCCATGCCGCGCGTCCCGGCCTCCGAGGAGCCGACGCCGCGGACGATTCCGATGCTGTACTCCCTGATCGAATTCCAGCCGGCGACGTCGAAACGGAGTTTCGTCGCGAAGACCGCCGGCTCGATGTAGTTGATCGCCGGCGTGACCTGAATCAGCGTCGGGTAGTCGCTGGAGAGTGTTCCGATCCGCTGGATCTCGCCATCGACCTCGCCGGCGCTCGACAGCGCCAGCGCGCGCTTGCCGGGGACGTCCTCGAACGCCAGCTTGATATTCAGCTTGGCGTAGACGGCCCGCAGCATCTCGCCGCCGACATATTGATCGGGGATGTCGGCGATCCGCGCCAGCCGGATCAGCTCCTGCGCGTGCGACGGACCGGCGGCGAGCAATGACAGGCAGGCGACGATGATCCGCCACATGACGCGTCTCCTTTGCCCTGCATGGCTACCATTGGATTCGGATGGCCGCGATCCACCTGGGTGGCACCCGCGTGGCGGCCGCACCGCTCGCTTGTCTTGCAGGCGACTGCGGACTTTAGCCAATGTCATTCCAGTACGCGAAGTGATAGTTTGCGCGAGAATCCTGCTGCTGGGCGCAAGACAAGACCCCGCCAAGCCGCCCATGGGCCGGCAGGATCGCCACGCAGGTCGCGTGATGAGAGAATTTCAACTGTCGAATTGCTCGCGGCTGCGACCCGCCGTCCGGAGCAGGGTGCCGCCATTCCGGGGACGTGGTGCATGGCCAACGCAGGCGACGAGGACTCCAAGCGCAGCAGTCGCGCCGGTCCCCCGGCGGCCGCGAAGCAGGATTTGAGCGGGATCGGCGCTGCATTCGCGCCAGGGATGATCGGAGCGCTGCTGTCGCGGATCTTCAACTGGTCGCGCAGCGGCGTCGGGCCGCGCCTGCTGGCCGCCGTGCTGCTGTTCTCCTCGATCGTCACGCTGATGCTGACCGCCCTTCAACTCTACCTCGACTACGACCGCGAGGTCGGCGTCATCGAGACGCGGCTCGACGAGATCGGCCGCAGCACGACCGGCAGCCTCGGCGAGAGCCTGTGGAATCTCGACCAGAACCAGCTCAAGCTCCAGCTCGACGGCATCCTGCGGCTGCCCGACATCCGTGCCGCTGAGGTGCGCGAGGTCGCCGATCGTCCCAATCCGATCCGTGTCGCGGTCGGCGAGCCGAGCACCCGCTCAGCCGTGACACGCGACTATCCGCTGAACTACAGCGTCCAGGGGACGTCACGCCCGATCGGCGTGCTCCATGTCGAGGCGACGCTGGCCGAGGTCTATCAGCAATTGCTGAACCGGGCCCTGGTCATCCTGGCAAGCCAGGCCGCGAAGACCTTTGTCGTCTCGCTGTTCATCATCTACATGTTCCATCTGCTGGTGACGCGGCATCTGGTCGCCATCGCCGAGTTCGTCGGCCAATACAGCCTGTCGCGGCCGCCGCCGCCTTTGCACCTCGAGCGCCGGCCGCCCCGCGATCCCGACGAGCTGGACAAGGTGATCGACGCCTTCAACGCGATGTGCGCGAATCTCGGGCGCGCCTATGGCGAGCTGCGCGAGGCCAACGCAAATCTCGAGCGCGACCTGAATATCCGCCGGCGCGCCGAAGAGGACGCGCGTGCCAGTGAAGAGCGTTTCCGCGACTATGCCGAGACCGCGTCCGACTGGTTCTGGGAGACCGGACCGGATCATCGGTTCACCTACGTATCCGACCGGGCCGGCGCCTTCGGCATGGACAACAAGGCGCTGGTCGGCAAGCACCGCACAGATGCCGCGTCCGACCGCGACGCCGAGCCTGAGAAATGGCGCGCGCACGTGGCGACGCTGGACCGCCACGAGCCGTTCCGGAAGTTCGAGTATCGCGGGCGCGACGTGGTCGGCCGCATGCATCATTTCAACGTCAACGGCCAGCCGATCTTCGCCGCGGACGGACGCTTCATGGGTTATCGCGGGTCGGCCACCGACCTCACGGCGCAGCACGAGGCCGAGGAGCGGCTGCGCCAATCCCAGAAGATGGACGCGATCGGTCAGCTCACCGGCGGCGTCGCTCACGACTTCAACAACGTGCTCACGGTCATCACCGGCACCATCGAGATCATCCAGGAAGGGCTTGCCGACAAGCCCGAGTTCGCCGCGATCGCACAACTGATCGACGATGCGGCGGCGCGCGGCGCCGAGATCACCTCGCAGCTGCTGACCTTCGCGCGCCGCCAGCCGCTGGAGCCCTGCGACATCGACGTCAACGCACTCGTGGTCGAAACGGCGAAGCTGCTCAAGCCGATCCTCGGCGAGCATATCGAGATCGTGACCCGGCTCGCGGACGACGCCTGGTCCGCCATGGCAGATCCGTCGCAGCTCTCGTCCGCGATCGTCAATCTCGCCGTCAATGCGCGTGACGCGATGCCGGGCGGCGGCCGGCTCACGCTGGAGACCGCGAACCGCGAGCTCGACGGCACCAGCGGTGCCGGCGACGGCGACGTCATGCGCGGCGCCTTCGTGATGATCGCGGTGGCCGACACCGGTCACGGTATCCCGGTTGACATCCGCGAGCGCGTGTTCGAGCCGTTCTTCACCACCAAGGGCGTCGGCCGTGGCACCGGGCTTGGGTTGAGTATGGTCTACGGCTTTGCCCGCCAGACCGGCGGCACCGTCGTCATCGAGAGCGAGGAGGGGCGCGGCACGGTGATGCGGCTGTTCCTGCCGCGGTCGAAGGGCGAGGCGCCGGCCAGGACGGCGCCGGTTCAGCCGCCCGCGTCGGCACGCGGGCACGAGACGATCCTCGTGGTCGAGGACGATCCGCTGGTGCAGGGCTATGTCATCGCCCAGCTCGGCACCCTCGGCTATCGCACGCTCGCCGCTAGCGACGGCGCAGCTGCGCTTGCGCTGGTCGACCAAGGCGTCAAATTCGATCTCCTGTTCACGGACATCATCATGCCCGGCGGCATGAACGGACGGGAATTGGCCGAAGCCGTCCGGCTCCGCCGGCCGGGGGCGAGCGTGCTCTACACCTCCGGCTACACCGACGACACCATCGTCCACGAAGGACATCTCGATCCCGGCCTGGCGCTGCTCAGGAAGCCGTACCGGAAATCGGAGCTTTCGCAGAAGATCCGCGAGGTGCTTGCAGGCGAGCCGCCGGCCTGAGCGGAGCTCATCCATGCAGACGCCACCCACGAAAAAGGCGCGGCGGAGAGACCCCGTCGCGCCCGATTTCTTGCTCGCTGGTCCAGGGCTGAGAGCGCCCCGATGCCAGGCCTTTCGTCAAAGCCTAGCGGGCGATCCCAGCGAGGTGACAGCGCTTGAGATAAGACACTGGATCACCTCCTTTCGTTTGGTTTCGGGACTCTGAATATAGGACGAAATCCCGCCGCCGTTAAGGGGCGCCCCGGGGCGGGAACTAGCCTGTCCGCAAGGCGGGAAAGTCCGGTCCGGAGCAGTTGAGACTGCCGCCCGGTCGTGTTAGGGAGCCAGTGATGCGGGTGTAGCTCAATGGTAGAGCAGCAGCCTTCCAAGCTGAATACGAGGGTTCGATTCCCTTCACCCGCTCCAGTCTTTTCAATCACTTATCGGAATTCTTGATTTCCATTCCGACAAGACGGCTGAATCCATTCCGACAAATGTTCACTTTCTGGCCGCCTGCTTGCGCCGCTTGATGCGCTTCATCTGTGCGTCCTGCTTGGCCTCGTCGTCATGGTGAAGGTAGTGCGCCATCGCTTTGGTCGATGACCATTGGCCCTTCTTCATCAGCTGCGTTTCTGTGAGGCCGGACGTGCTCGCCTCGGTGGTCCCGCCATGCCGGCCAAACGACGTGAAGGTCAGCTCAGGACGCAAACCCGCGGCCAGAATGATCTTCTTCGAAATGCGCTCGACCTCAGTCAGCATCTCGCCCTTGCCGCTCCAGGGCAGGCCACTGCCGTCACGACGAAGCATGAGACCGCTCGTGGGGCGCAGCGCCTTCATGGCATCCAGCTCAGCCATCAGCAGGGGATAGAGCGGCTTGTCCTTCTTATCGAACAGCGGTTCCCATGAGCCCGTGCTGGTCTTGTAGTTGATGACATAGACGTGGTTTGGACGGCTGTCCGGACGGTAGTGTTCGGCCATGAACCGGATGAAGATGTGAGCCTTGCGCTGAAGCCATTCCCAGCCGATCAGAACTCCGGTTGCCAACGACGGATAGCCCATCTCGATGGCTGTGGCGCGGAACGCCGCCAGCTCGGCAAAGTTCGCATGCGGCGTTTCGCGCGATGTCGATTGCAGGCCCATCTTCTCGAACGGGTTTCTCGGCGGAAACATGTGAGGGTGCGCCCTTGAGATCGTGTTCCACGCGCCGCGCGCGGTTTTCATGGCGTGGTTTACGGTAGTGCGGCGCTCTATTTGCTCGCCGTCGACGTTTTTGTAGAGCAGCTTCTCAAACAGATTGTCCGCAAACGCGGTGTCGATGCTCGACACCCGCCGCGTGCCTAGACGCCTGCCGTCCTGCAACAGATATTCGCAGATCATCTTGATGCCGGTTTCATGCACGCGACATTGACCAGGACTCAAAGGCTGCAAACGCTTCGCAGTCTTCTGTTTCCACGTCCGACGATACTCGTGAAACATCCAGTCCGGCGTTCCGATCACCACTCCAATGCCCACGGGATTCGTATCATCGCCACCCGTCAGCCAGCTGTCGAACGCAGGCAGCAAGATTTTCTCGGCGCGCTGCACGGCCAGCTCGTAATCGGTGCCAAGCGGTTCGTTCTTGACTGGACATCCTTTCTTGCGTGCCCACGTTGGCACGTCGAAAAAATACGCAAGGCTCCCTTTCTGAAGGCGTTTGCGCCTCGTGTAGCGAGGCAGCGGCAGCGCCGAGCGTCCCATCCTCATCACAGCAACTCCTGGACACCTCCGGATCGTCCTCAGGATCTATTGGAATCGATCTTTCTTCCCGTATCAACACAGAAATGCGTCCGTCAGGCCCAATCTCGACGCGCGCGACTTTGCCACCACTGTCGAGGACACTTCTAACAGCGCGCTTAATGTCTGATTCAGTAAATCGGACTCTCGACATCCAAGCCGGTGGGTGCGGAAGCGAAGGCGCAGTTGGTAGTTCATTCAATCATGACCCGCAGTGATCGCTCCACTGAAAGTAGAAGAAGCTTGGTGCATGGTGGGGCACCTGAAGGGTTCTAGATTCGAAGTAAGCAAGAGCAATCGCAGGAGAGGCTAACGATCATATTTCGTTGAGATAGTAAAAGCGGTGAAGTGAGGTTGGACCTGGTCGCTGTTGCATGGCTGAAGCTCGCCTAAGCTTCCCAATGATGGATTGGAGCGAGAGTTTAATTCTTTCAGTTGGTTAGAGGGTCGCGTGTGCACGACGTGTGCGCCGGGAGATCAAGAAGAATCGTTCGTGAGCAAGCGTGGGCGGTCGCTCTTTGGAGTGATGCGGGTGGTGAGCGAGCGAGCCTTAAGGGCTAATGATGCTTGTCACCAACGAGATCTCTGTTCGGCTTACCGTCGTCGCGGCCATTTGCGGCGAAGACAAAAATGGCGTCGGGGGTTCGAGTCGCTCCCCCGCTTCCAAGGGCCGCGGATTTCACGCGTCAAACTGCGATGTCCTGCGATCTTGTACGTTCGATAGTGACGATCCGAGGCGGCGCTGGCGCTCGAGCGTCAAGCCGCACAGATCGACTAGTGATATTGCCACGCGGAGGTGAGATCGGCTCGACTCGCTGCGAAGGATTGGCCGTCAATGGGGGCGCGTTCTTCACGATAGGAACTTTCAGCGCAGCATCCGCCGGAAGGCGGGCGTGTGAGGCCTTCTCCCAGCGCGTACCGGCCGCGCGGGCGGTGACGGCTGAGCTGAGCGGCCCTGGAGCGGCGCCGGTCATGCGCGGGCCGTCTCGCCGGCCCATGCCTGCGCCGGCGCCGACACTCCGGGCAGGTCCAAGAGATTGATGGCGCGGCAGGCGATCTGGTCGACCACCTCAGCCAGAGACCGCGGCTTGAGATAGAACGCCGGTAGCGGTGGCGCGACGATTGCACCGCTTTCAGTCACCTGCGCCATCGTGCGAAGATGGCCGAGATGCAGCGGGCTTTCACGCGCCAGGAGCACCAAGCGGCGCCGCTCCTTCAGCTGCACGTCGGCAGCGCGTACCAGCAGATTGTCGAGTTGCCCCCAGGCGATGGCGGAGAGCGTACGGATCGAGCAGGGGGCCACGATCATCCCGCGAGTCGGAAACGAGCCGCTGGCGATGCAGCTACCGATGTCATGGTGAGCATGGCAACGAAAGGCCAGGCCGCGCAGACGCGCCGGCGCGTTGGCGTGCACCTCCTCGGCAAGCGTGCGCTCCGCTGCCGGCGAGATCACGAGGTGGAGGGCGCAACGCGGATCTTCCGCGAGCCGTTCGACAATGCGTGCGCCGATTGCAGCGCCTGAGGCCCCGCTGATGCCGACGATGACGCCCAGCCGCTCGCTCATGCCAATTCCCGTGCGACGTCCGTGAGGCCGAGGCGCGACCACATTGCATCGACCCGCGCGATCACGTCGGGATCCATCGCGAGCGGTTCGCCCCAGAGCCGTTCTGTCTCCGGCGGGATTTTTGTGGTGGCATCGATGCCGAGCTTGCCACCGAGTCCGGATTTTGGAGAAGCAAAGTCGAGATAGTCGATCGGCGTGTCGGTCAGCGTCACCAGGTCGCGCGAGCTGTCACTGCGAGTCGAGACCGCCCACATCACCGCGCGCCAGTCGCGAATGTCGATATCGTCGTCGACCACGATCAGCAACTTCGTATAGCTGAACTGCGGGAGCATCGACCACAGGCCGAGCATCAGCCGTCGCGCCTGGCCGGGATAGCGCTTCTTGATCGCCGCAATCGCGATGCGATATGAGCAGGCCTCCGGCGGCAGAAAACAGTCGACCACTTCGGGAAATTGCTGCCGGATCAGCGGCACGAACAGTCGGTTCAGCGCCTCGCCGATCCGCGATGGCTCGTCCGGCGGGCGGCCGGTAAAGGTCGAGAGATAGATCGGTTGGCGCCGGCCGGTCACGGCGGTGACGCGCATGACCGGAAAGTCATCGACCGAGTTGTAGTAGCCGGTGTGATCGCCGTAGGGGCCCTCGGGCGCCGTTTCGGTTGCCGAAACAAAACCCTCGATCACGATCTCGGCTGCGGCCGGGACCGCGAGAGGCACGGTCAGGCATGGCGTCAGGTCTGGCCGCTCGCCGCGCAGGATTCCGGCGAAGCGCAGCTCGGAGATCGTCTCGGGCAGCGGCAGCACGGAAGCGAGGATGGTCGCGGGATCGGCGCCGATGACGACCGCCACCGGCATGTCGCGGCCGAGTGCTTTCCACTCGCGGAGATGGCGTGCGCCGCCGCGGTGAGCGAGCCAGCGGATAATGGCGCGGTCGCGGCCGAGCACCTGGATACGGTAGACGCCGACATTCTCTTCCTGATCGGCGGCTGCCGATTCCGGTGGCACCGTGATGACCAGCGGCCAGGTGATCAGCGGCGCGGGTTCGCCCGGCCAGCAGATCTGCACCGGCAGCCTGCCGAGGTCGATGTCGCCGCCCATGGCGACGCAGTCGTGGACCGGCGCGGCTGCGCGCGTGCGGGGCCGGGTCGCGAGCGCAGCGCGCGCCAGCGGAAGCTTGTCCCAGGCATCCCGCAGTCCGTGCGGCGGGCGCGGCGCGCGCAGTTCGGCCATCAGCGTGCCGAGCTCATCGAGGCGATCCGGCGTAATTCCCATACCCCACGCGATGCGTTCGACCGAGCCGAAGACGTTGGTGAGAAGCGGCATCTCGGACGGCGTGCCGTCAGCCTTGATCGGCTGCTCGAACAATAGTGCATGCCCGTGCTCGCCAAGCACCCGGCGGTGGATTTCGGTGATCTCATGGACCACCGAGACTCTCTCGCGAATACGTCGCAACTGCCCCTTGCTCTCGATGAAGCGCAGGAAGTCGGACAATTCTCGAAAGCGCGGGACGTCACGATGCAAGTGAACGAACTCCTCAAGAATAGGTAGAGCTAGCCGGGATGATCTTTGCCTTCATTGTTCCGGCTCAAATACATCCGCGTGCAATCCGTCCAGATGTGGTCCCATGAATGATCCGTCCGTTGCGCCGTCCGGCCCTTTGCCGGTCATCCCGCCGCTTGTCGCTGTCGCGATGCGTCCTTTGCCGCTGCTACCACTGCAGCTCGTCCTCTCAGGCTTCCTGCAGCGGATCTGGCGGCGCAATCCCGCGATCTTCGATCGGCTTGGCGAGCATTCGCGAGCGCGGTTCGGCATCAGGCCAACCGACCTGCCGTTCGCCTTCGTCGTCGAGGCGCCGCCGCCACGGCTTACGGTGGTGCGCGACCTGTCGCGCGACCTGGATGCGCGCATCTGCGCCTCGCTCGCCAATCTGCTGGCTCTGCTCGAAGGTAAGGTCGACGGTGACGCACTGATGTTCTCGCGCGAGCTCGTGATCGAGGGCGATATCGAGGCGGTGCTCGCGTTGCGCAATGCGATCGACGACGCGCAGCTCGATCTCGCGGCGGAGCTGTCCTCGTTGCTCGGCCCTCTGGGTGGCACTGCAAAGCGCGTGCTGGAGGCGGCGCGCGACAGCCTGATCGGCGGATCGCGGAGGCCGTTCAAATGATGGAGCTGATCTGCCCCGCCGGTACCCCGGCCGCGTTGAAGAGGGCCATCGATGCCGGCGCTGATGCGGTCTATTGCGGATTCAACGACGAAACCAATGCGCGTAACTTTCCGGGCTTGAATTTCAGTCGCGACGAGCTGCGCAAGGGGATCGCGCTCGCGCATAGAAGCGACGCGAAGGTGCTGGTTGCCATCAACACCTTTCCGCGTGCTTCCAGTGTCGAGCTGTGGCAGCGCGCTGTGGACGATGCGGTGAGCGCCGACGCCGATGCGTTGATCCTCGCCGACATCGGCCTGATGGACTACACGGCGAGGCGCCATCCAAACCAGCGTCTGCATGTCTCGGTGCAGGCGGCAGCCGCAAACCCGGACGCCATCGCCTTCTATGTCGAGACCTTTGGCGCCCGCCGCGTGGTGCTGCCCCGCGTCCTCAGCGTGCCGGAGATCGCGGAGATCGCGCGCGAGGCGGCTTGCGAGACCGAGGTCTTCGTGTTTGGCGGCCTCTGTGTGATGGCGGAAGGACGCTGCTCGCTGTCCTCCTATGCCACCGGCAAGTCACCGAACATGCAGGGCGTCTGCTCGCCCGCAAGCCACGTGGCCTACGAGCAGACGCTGCAGGGGACGACGTCGCGGCTGGGCGGCTTCACCATCAACCGGTTCGAACCCAGCGAGCCGGCCGGCTATCCGACGCTGTGCAAGGGGCGCTTTTCGACGGAGCAGGGTACCGGCTACATCTTTGAAGATCCAGTCAGCCTGGATGCCACGACCCTGCTCAAGGGTTTGAGCGATGCCGGCGTCACCGCGCTCAAGATCGAGGGACGGCAGCGCGGGCGCGCTTATGTCGAAAGCGTGGTGCGCCATTTCCGCGCGGTGCTCGACGCGCTCGCGAGCGGGCGCGAGGCCGACATTGCCAGCCTGAAACCGTTCACTGAAGGCCAGGCGAGCACGCTGGGAGCCTATCGCAAGACCTGGCGATAACTTGGTGATGACCAGTTCGACTGCATGTAAGGAAGATTCCGATGCAACTCGGCCTCGGCCCAATCCTCTATAACTGGGCGCCGGAACGCTGGCGCGACTTCTATTTCCGGATGGCCGACGAGGCGCCGGTCGACGTCGTCTCGGTCGGTGAGATCGTCTGCTCGAAACGCTCGCCCTTCTTCGCGGACCATCTGCCTTCCGTCATCGAGCGATTGAAAAGCGCCGGCAAACAGGTGCTCCTGGGCTCCCTGATCCTGGTGTCGCAGCGGCGCGAGCGGCGCGAGACGGAGGAGCTCGCCGCAGTGAACGACGACCTGGTCGAGGTGAACGATCTGACGTGTCTCAAGGCCTTGGCCGGCCGCCCACATGCGATCGGGCCCTTCGTTAACATCTACAATGAGGCGGCCGCGGCCTTTCACGCTGCGCGCGGGGCCGCGCGCATCTGTCTGCCTCCGGAATTGCCGCTGTCCTCGGTTGCGGCGATCGCGGCCGCGCTTCCAAACGCCGCGATCGAGGTCTTCGCATTCGGCCGTGTGCCGCTTGCGATCTCCGCGCGCTGCTACCACGCGCGCGTGCATAAGCTCGCCAAGGACAATTGCCGCTTCGTCTGCGAGAAGGACGCGGATGGCCTCGCCGTGAAGACGCTGGAGCGGCAGGATTTCCTGACCATCAACGGCGTCCAGACCCTGTCATTCACGTGTATGAATCTTCTCGGCGACATCGGCGCGCTGCGTAAGGCCGAGGTCGGCTCGCTGCGCCTGTCGCCGCAAGATTGCGACATGGTCGCGGTCGCCGAAACCTTTCGGGACGTGCTGGACGGCCGCGAGGACGCCGAAGGCGGCAGCCGGCGCCTCGCCGCGCTCTATCCGAAAGTCCCGTTCTCCAATGGATTTCTCCATGGATCGCCCGGATTCTCGTATCTCGTGCAATGATCGCGAGCGGTACGCAGACGGTCTCTGCCTGAGCGCAATTTGTGCGCTGGGGGAGCTAAAGGCCGCGTCGAGCAGTCACCGAGACGTGACGCCGGACACCTCGCTGAAGTTTGCGTCCGGACAAAGAGACTCTGCCTTCCCCTTCCTTATCCTGGTGCGCAAGAATTCCAGGAACAGACCCATGGGCGGCCGCCGTTCCTCACGTTGAGGGGGGCGGGAGTGCGCGGACCTGTGTGGCAGAGAGCAACCGGCTAGGCGATGATCGGCAGCAGCGTATCCAGATGGACCATGAGCTACTTCGCGGTCGCGATCGCCTGGTTGTTCACGGCCGAGGCCCTGATGGTCGCCGGTTTCGGCTTTCCGGCGGCCGACATCGCGGCTCCCGAAACCCTCGTCCTCGTCCACATCGTCGCGATCGGCTGGCTCAGCATGTGTATCTGCGGCGCGCTCCTGCAGTTCGTGCCGGTCCTGGTCGGCAAGGCACTTTTCTCGGAAGCCGGAGCGCTGCCCGCACTCAGCCTGCTCGCCGCCGGGCTGACCGCGCTTGTGCTGGGCTTTCTGACGCTCGGCGGGCGGCTTCCGCCCTGGTTGTGGCTGCTTCCGGTCGGCGCGACCCTGCTGGTCTCAGGTTTCGGCCTGCTTGCCGCGAACCTGGTCCTGACCATGTGGCGCGCCCGGCCGCTGGCTTTCGCGGCACGTTTCGTCCTCATCGGTCTCGCTGCTCTTGGTGCCACGGCCGCGCTCGGCGTTTGCTTTGCCCTGGCGCTGGCGGGCTATGGCGGCACGCCCCTTGATGCCGTCCTGCAGGCCGGCGTTCCCCTGCACGCGATCGCAGGCCTCGGCGGTTGGCTCACGCTGACCGCGATGGGCGTCAGCTATCGCCTGCTCGCGATGTTCATGTTGTCGTCGGACGTGGATGACCGGCGAAGCCGTGCGACCATGCTCGCCGGCGCAGGGACGCTTGGTCTTGCGGTTGCCGGAGGACTCGTCGCGATCGTGATGCAGGCCGGTCTTGACCTGGTGCTGGCGCTGACTGCTGTTTGTGGCGTGGCGACCGTTGCTCTGTACGGCCGGGATGTCGTCGAACTCTATCGGAAGCGCAAGCGACGAACGCTTGAGTTGAACACCTCCATGGCCGTGTATGCGTTGGCCAGCCTCGCGGCTTCGGTCGTGTTGGGACTCGCGCTTGCCGCGAGCAAATCCATTGTCGCCAATGTGGGTGCATTCGTCTTCCTGATCGCGTTCGGCTGGTTGTCCGGACTCGTCCTTGCCAAGCTCTACAAGATCGTGGCGTTCCTGACCTGGCTCGAAACGTACGGTCCCGTGATGGGCCGCGTGCCGACCCCTCGCGTTCAGGACCTCGTGGTCGAGCCCCGAGCGGCGAAATGGTTCGTGGGCTATTTTGTGTCTGTCTGGGTCGCCACCGCCCTGCTGCTCGCAGGTGAATATTCCGCGTTTCGCGTCGCGGCGTTTGGCATGATGGTGGCGACAGCGGGCATCGTGCAGGAACTCCTGCGCGTGCGAAGGCTTGCCGATGTAACCACGCGCGTGCGATTGCCCCAGGGCGCCAAACTGCCGCGACTCTTGCATTCCGGAAGCTAGGGAAACTCAAAAGGGGAAACAGAGATGACCGAGTACCTCGAAGTCGATGTCCGTCCCATCCTGCGGGCCGGCGGGGAACCCTTCTCCATGATCATGGCCGCGGTGGAAAGCGTGCAGCCGGGTCACGGCATCCGGCTGTACGCCCCCTTCAAGCCCGTGCCCTTGTTCGACGTGATGGCCAACAAGGGCTTTGCACATTCTACGACGGAAATCGGGAGCGGCGAGTGGCAGATCTTGTTCACGCCGATGGACACGCCCCCTTCCGTTCTCGCGCCGACGGCGCAGGCCAGCGATAAGTGGCAGGAATCGAAGGTCCGGCTCGACACCAGGGAGCTCGATCCGCCGGAGCCGATGGTGAAGATTTTGGCCGCGGCCGAGAAGCTCGGGCCCGGTGAAACGCTGACGGCGTTCCTCGGCCGCGAGCCGGTGTTCCTTTTTCCGCAACTCGAGAAGAGAGGCTACAACTGGCTCGGCGGGTTTCTGCCTGATGGCGTGACCTACGAATTGACCGTGAGGGCGCCGTCATGAGCTGCGATCTCGTCGCACGAATCAAGGATGCCTTGCGTGTCGTCATCGATCCCGAGCTTGGCGCGAATATCGTCGATCTCGGCTTCGTCTATGATATTTCCGTGGCTGATGGCGCCGTGCGTATCACGATGACCGCCACCACGCCGGGCTGCCCGGCCTCGGGCTTCCTGAAGGAGGGTGTCGCACGCAGCGCCTCACAGGTGCCCGGGATTCAGACGGTTGACGTCCTCATGACGTTCGAGCCGGCCTGGGATCCATCCATGATGTCCGCCGAAGCGAAAACAAGCCTCGGCTTCGCGCCCGTTCATTGAGACGCTGGTAAGCCGAAGTTTGTCCTGAGACAAGGCGGTGGAGCCATTCCCAATCCACAAGGGAGGCAACGTTCGGCAGATATCCCTGGAGTGTGGAATGAGCGGCCTAGTACCCACTTTTCTTGGAACGTGAGTCGTGATTCAAGATATGGATGATCCCTGAAGCAAGAGAAGTCCGCCTTTCGCGGAAAGATCGCACGG